>NZ_JBSFXG010000052.1:0-53385 GCF_053595235.1 Streptomyces sp. NPDC002520
ATCGGTCACATGGCGGCGCCCAAGTTCGCGTCCGGTCTGCTGGGGCAGTTGGCGATCGGTGCTGCGGCGGGCGTGGGGTCGACCGTGCTGACCGACTTCGCCGAGGGCGGCGCCAACGACGGCATGACGGTCGGGCTGGGCACGGCATCGGGTGCGATCGGCAATCTCCACGGGCGGGGCTGGAAGGGGAAGGCATCTCACGGGCACGCCCCCGACATCAACACGCACTTCGACCTCCCGAAGGCACCCGAGTTCGACGGCACCTTCACCGACACCCCCGGTGTGCCGTTCGCGGACGAGGGTTCCTGGACGTTCCACCGTGAACAGGACGGCACCGGGCAGCACCAGGGCCAGGTCCACGACGGTGCCTGGCTCCGTCGGCGATGGGGAACCAGCGATCCCACCGGGGGTTCAGGCAGGGCGTCCGACACGGCGGACCGCATCCCCGAACAGAACGCCGAGCAGGTCGGGCTGGATGCGACCGCGACGCCCTGGGCGGCTGCCGCCAGCTCGTACCTGCCCCCCGACGTCATCGCCCGCGCCCGCGAGCACGTCGCCCAGCAGTACGGCCGCTTCCCTTCCGAAGCCCCCCGCAGCCCCGAGGAGATCACCACCGACCTCACACGTCAGGCCGCCGTCGAAAGCGTCGTCCAGCACCTCGCCGGACGCTTCGACTCCGACTGGGGCACCTGGGCCCGCACCCCCTTTGAGTCCACCGAGACCGCGGCCACCGACGCCCGCGCTCATGCCCTGTCCACTTCCGGGACGGCCGGCCGCGTTCACCGCACCGCCTGGCAGGCCCTCGAACCGGGCATCCGCACCCAGGCCGAAAACGCCGTCGCCCGCACCGAGCCCTCCACGCTACGACACGACCCCGTCGGTCTCACCGAGCGGCTCACCCGCCAGGCCGACATCCTGTGGACGCGCAATCAGCAGCAGGTCCACGACCTCCTGGACACCACCGCCCGCGGCGACATGCGGCACATGGAGGCCCAGCGGGCCAAGGAAGCGGCGATCCGGCCAGTCGTGCAGCAGGTGGCTGAGGCCTCCCGCGGCTCCTGGCGCAACGCCCTCACCGGTCCAAGCGGCCTGGGACGGGACTTCGCCCGTACCTTCGAACTCACCGCGAACGGCCCCCGCGTGCACGGCGCCGACATGGCCGTGCAGCGCACCGCGGCGATCGCCCTCGCGGGCAGTGTGCACAGCCGCCTCGACCAATGGGCTGACGCCCAGTTCGAGGCGCCGGCACCCGACCAGGCCCGGCGTGCCACCGGCATCGTCGCCGACGCCGTCACCCCGGAGGCCGCGCAACACCAAGTCGCCCTCGCTGTCGCCCGCAACACCGACGCCCAGCAGGCAATGGACCAGGCCCGCCAAGCCGTCACCCGCCACATCAGCACCACCGGCATCCCTCTGACCCAGGAAGCCCGCCAGCGCGTCATCGACGACCACGTGGGCCGCGTCACCGACCTCTTCGACCGCACCTTCACCCGCGCACCGGCCGACGGCACAGGCGCCCGCCCAGGCAGCCTCGACCCGCGCCTGCCCGCCTGGACCACCCGCCGCGCCGCTCTCTCCGGCGAACTCCCGGCCCTCATCGCACGCCATACGTCCGACCAGTCCGCCACCGAGACCAGGGCCGCGACCGCCATCGAAGCCCGCTCCCCGGCCATGGCCACGGAAGCCCGCTCCCCGGCCATGGCCACGGAAGCCCGCCCCCCGGCCACGGCCGACGGCGCCGCCCCGGTGAGGCCCGCCGCGCAGTCCGACGGCCCGCCCCCTCCACCCGGGGACCGGCCCCCCGCCTCGCAAGCCGACCGGAACACCCCGGTCCGCGACGCCACGTCCATACCGGGCGAACCCCCGCACCGCGACGACCTCCCGCGTGAGGCCCCGGCCACCGAGCCGGCCGCCCGCACCTCCGGCACCGACGCCCCCGCTCGCGCCCGCTCGGCCGCCGACACTGCCGACGCCGCCGATGACGAACCGGTGATGTCGCCGCAGCAGGCTCAGGCACGCCGTGCGGAGAAGTCCCCTGAACGCCCGCAGTCCGACGAGCCCTTCGTTTCATGGGCCGACGACTACTGGCGCACGCAGGTCGCCGAGGCACACCGCCGCCTCGCCGTCGGCAGCGCCTCCGAGCGCGCCGACGTCTACTCCCGCGCCATCTACCTCGTCGCCGACAGCACCGGGCACGACTCCGCCGGGCTCAGGGAGACCTTCGAGCGGGACGAAGTTCTCACCGAGCCCCTTGAGAGCATGCTGCACCTGGTCGCGGACGAATACCGCATCCACGGCGAGGGCGCGGCCCGGGATCTGGCCGCCGACCTGCGCGAGCGCTTCGACGCCCACGTACCTGACGGGCAGGTTCACTCCTCCGGACCGGAGACAACTCGTCCCGGCGCCCCGTCCGCCGACGCACCGGAACCCGAGAGAGCTTCTGCCCGCCGGCCCCGGTCGACCGGTTCCGACCGACCGCTGCCCGACCGGACCTCGCCGAGCGCCGAGGCCGAAGCGGACCTGGAGTCGAGGGCTTCCAAGGAACTCGAAGGCTGGGGCACGGAACGCCTCACGCACGAGAAGTTCGTCGCTGCCCACGAGGCTGCCCGCGCGAGGCATCCGTACTGGGACAGGATCGGCCCCAAGGAGAAGGGGACACTGATCGCCGTCGAAGCTCTCGGAGCAGACTCGGGAATGCGGGGCGGCAGCCGCCTCTCACGTACACCCGACGGGGGTTCGGACGACGATTCCTTCGGTGTCTTCCCGCCGCCCGAGTCCCTTGCCGGGCTCAGCCAGGATGACTGGCAAGACAGCCTGGCACGGCTCAACAGTATGCCCCAGGACCAGTTTGAAGCCCTTGCGGAGCAGGTCTTCGCAGACGTATCCGTCCCTGGGAATATCCCGGTCGGTGCCGTCGGTGCCGTCGGTGCCGTCGGTGACGCGCGGGTCGACTCCACAGGTGATGTCCCGGACGACTCCGCTGGTGATGTCCCCGAGGACGGACTCGATGAGGACTTCGAGCACGGATTGTTCGGCGCTTCCCCGTTGCCCGAGCCCGTTTCCCTCGCACTGCCCGGCCCGCTGAGCGAGCCGCCGGCCGACAGGCAGTCACCGCACGGGCGGACTGATGACGGCGACGACGGCATGGACGTCGACGGTACGGACGCTGTCGGCCATGACGGGGACTTCCTCCTGGAGGCATTCGGGCGCTCTCCGGCGCCCGAGGTGTCTGATGGTCCGAGGCCTTTCGACAACGAACACCTGGACCCGCCCGCGCCGGAACCTTCCGAGCTGCCCGCTCTGCTCGACAAAGCACAACTTGTGGAGCTGCGTGGGGGACTTTCCCATTGGGACATCGCCCGGCCTCTCGGTACAGGAGAGGAGACTGTCGCCGAGTGGGAGTCGGGGGCGACGTCCCCCCAGGGGTACCAGGCGGTGGGTTACCGGGCGGTGCTGGCTCTGCTGGGGCGGTTGCGTGGGTTCGAAGGGGTTGGGCCTCGGGGGGAGTGGATCACCGCTGTTCTCGCGCACCCGGGCGTGCAGAACGTCCTCAACGCAGTTGCCTACGTTGACAGCGGCCGCAAACTGCATGAGATCATCACCCGCCTTCACCAGCGACACCACCTGGGTCTGCCTGCGCCGGAACCTTCCGAGCTGCCCGCTCTGCTCAACAACGAACAACTTGTGGAACTGCGTGGGAGGATTTCCCAGCGGGACATCGCCCTGGCTATTGGTGCCCGACGGATGTATGTCGAAAAGTGGGAGTTGGGGAGGCCCCCCAAAGAGCATTACGGGGTGCGCTACCGGGCGGTGCTGGCTCTGCTGGGGCGATTGCGCGGGTTCGAAGGGGTTGGGCGTCGGGGGGAGTGGATCACCGCTGTTCTCGCGCACCCGGGCGTGCAGAATGTCCTCCGCGATGAGGCCCGCGACGGCAGCGGCCGCAAACTCCACGAGGTCATCACCCAGCTCCATGTGCTTGACGTGACGGTGTCGGCGGCTGAGCGCGTGGGGTTCTCGGCGATCGAGGTGCCGGGTGACGGGGACTCCTTGTTCTCGTCTCTGTTTCTGCTGACGGGGCCGGGGCAGGCTGTGGATTCCGTGCACGGTCTGCGTCGTGCGCTGGCTGATTTCTTCCATGAGTACAGCGGCTTCTTCTGGGACGAGGGGGAAGAGCATCTTCTCCACGGTTACGCTGAACACCAGGCTGATGAACAGGGTCCGGGTGGGTTCAGGAGTCAGGAACAGCGCACCCTGTGGGTGAACGAGTACGTGGAGGTGCTCAGAGGTCGAAACGATGTCCGTGCCGTAGTGACCGCTTGGTTCCGGGGCGTCCTGATGACGCCGGGACACTACGACGGTGCCGTGGGCGAGATGGCCCCCCTCATCGCGGCCCACTACTTCGAGAGGCCGCTGGAGGTCCTGCGCGCGGAGAACGGCCTGTTCCAGCGCTTTGATTTCGAGGATGCCGCTGACGCCGCCCCTCTGCATCTCGTGCGCGGTGACGCACGGGGGCATTGGATGCCACTTGTCCGCTCACAGCGGTCATTTGCACCGGGCCCCGGTTCCGCCGGACCCTCCGCCGCCGCGGCGCGGGAGGGCGGGGCGGCCGTCCCGCGGGACGAGTTGCCGGCCGACGTGGGACCGGGGACGGTCGAGCACGCATTCCTCATCCTCAAGCAGCATATGCGTGTGCCGGTGATCATCGGTACCGATGCCGAGTCGGTTGCCGCCCGCCTGCCGTATCAGCAAGCGCTGGAAGAGGTGGCGCGCGCGTTGCACGCCGGCGAGCGCCCGGACGTCGACGCGGCCCACAGGGCCGCCGCCCGTGCGCTGCGGGAGATCCCGGGCGCCACACCTGCCGACCACAGCACGGGAGCGCTGGGGGGAGAGGGTCGGCCCGGTCTGCGGGGCGGCAGCCGTCCTTCGCGCACACCCGACGGGAGCCGGGGCGGTGAATCGCTCGGTGTCTTCCCACCGGCCGAGCCCGATGCCGGGCTCGGCGAGGTCAGCCCCGATCTGCTCGCCGAGGTCAACCGCGGTCTGCGGGACCTTGGCTGGCCGTACGGCCCGGTGGACGCGTCCACGGTCTCCGCGCAGCACGAAAGACTGGCACCTCTTCTGACCGGACGCCACCAGCGCGCACTGGCCCAGGAGATCGCGGGTGCCATTGCCAACGGAGGTGAGCCGTTGCGACTGCGCGGTGGCGCCGTGGGCATAGAGGTCGAACTCCAGCATCCCCTCGAGTGGTACGCGGACAGTACTTGGGGCGACGGGGAGCCGCCCCCGTACGGGACACTGCTGGCCGGGCACGTCTCCGGCGTCCAGATCACGGTTGACCACCGCACCTTCTGGACCGTGCGGAACGACGACGAGCGGCTGTACGCGACGCCGGAGCAGGCCGCACTGGACGGCTACCGCGAGCACGAACTCGTCAAAGTGCGATTCCCCATTCCCGAGGTCAGGACCGCGCCGACCGCCGTCCTGCCGGGCGAGCACCGCATCTCTCCGGAACGGACACGTGCCGTGCTGCACGAGATCCGGCAGGCGTTGGCGGAGACCAGCGAGACGGGGGAGTCCGAGTCGCTGCAGGATCTGCTCCAGGGCCGGCACGGCTGGACGGTCTCGCCCCATGGAGCCGATGCCCTCGTGAACCCCGGCCCCAGGGACGCGGAGCCGTTGGCCTACACCCAGTTCACCGTCGGCGTGCCCGCGACAGGACTGCTTCCGCTGCTTCAGTTGGCGCATCGGCACCAGGCCGAAACCCAGCCCGGACTGCAGCCGGTATTTGCCGCGGGAAACAGTTTCGCCGAGAAGGTCGCCGCGCGCTTCACCAGCGGCATCGTCGGCACTGAGGTCAGGACCCGCCACATGCCTTACCTGGCCGGCCTGCCTGAGGTGGCGGAAATACACGGCTATGCCTGGCTGGTCTTCGAGCACGTCACCGCCACCCCCATGTGGATGCGCTACTCGCGCCGCCTGCTGAAGAACATGCTGTCCGTGGCCTCCCGCAACACGTTGGCGGACGTGCGGAGCACGCTGAGCGCCCCGGTGATCTCCTTCCTGGAAAACGAAAGGGGCTTCATCACAGAGACGTTGCGCGCTGAGGCGGTGAGGCTGGTCCAGGACAACCCGCCGGAATTCGGAGACAGCCCCAACGTGGCCGGGCTGCTGGGGGAGTCGTTGAGTGAAACGACCCCGTACACGGTCCGTGACTACCTCGACACAGCATTGCTGGGCCGAACCCGCGACGGTCACGGAATCAGTCAGGATACCGCCGTCGGTATGGATGACTTCCCCCTGGACGTTCATCGCGGCCGTCCGCTCGCGCTGATGGAGATGCGGCACCTCGGGTACACAGGCAGGTCTATGACATCGGCGCAGGTCGACCGTGCCTTCAATACTCTCGCGGACATCGCGCAGCAGGCGTTTTCGCAGACGCCCACATCCCACGACCCGTCTCAAGGCCTGGCACGAGTCAGGCAGGACATCACCCGCGTCCTCAACCACCCCGACGTCGAGGGGACGGCCGCTCTGCTGGCACAGGCCGTCAAGCTGACGGAGCCCACGGGGGCGGCGCTGCTGTCCCTGTCCGAGGCCCGTGAACTGGGCGTGTGGCTTGCCTCGTCCCAGCAGGGCGGCACACCCCACCGACTTGCCGAACCCGCGCTTGCCAACCTGATCCAGCGCACCCGGGAACACCTGCGCCAGGCGCCCGGCGATGAATCCCCTCAGCTGCGTCAGGCCCTCCGGCAGGCTGAAGCCGTGCGCCGCGACATGGAAACGCGCGCTGCCACACAGCAGTTCGCTCAGTTGGGTGTCACCGGTCAGGCCTCAGGACGGGCGCGTCGGCCGAGTTATCCAGAGGTGGATCCGGGGACACTTGCCACCTGGCAGGGCAGGTTCGACACTGCCCGTACGACGATCAAGGCCCTGCCACAGAGCCGCCAGCGGGACCTGTGGATGCGTGCTGCCGGCATTGTGGCGCGCGACCATCGCGACTCGCCCATCGAACCGGTCACCGCCGACGAGAGGGCGAACCGCTACTACGGGCTCTACCGCAACATGGTGTACGCGGTGGCCCACGAGTTGCACCGGAACGAGGGCAGCCTGCGTGCGGAGGAACTGTCGCTGCGGCTGCGGCGGGCATTCGGCACGCAACGCCGTGAGGGTCTCCCCGCAGGCGGGGCGCCTGTCAGGCCTGCCGAGTCCGACGGGCCTGTCGCGTCGACATCCGCGCGGACACTGGATTTTGAGCACGGCGACGCTCTTCACCTCGGCACGGACGAAGTCCCCGGCAGTCAGGATCGGGAAGACCTCGCGTCGCGCGGCGACGGACCGAAGGACAGAGCAGCCGAGGACGACGTCCGGAGGAACGTCGAGGACGGTGACGGCGGCTCGGCCGTCGGTCTGCCCGAACACCGGGTCGACGCGGAGGCCGGCGACACCGCCGGGTCCGGGCCGGAGATCGTGCCGCCGGTCTCCGACGAGTTCTCGGCCGAGGTGGGGCCGGAGACGGCCGAGCTGGCAGCCCTCATCCTTCAGCAGCATGTGCGTGTGCCGCTGATCATCGGTACCGACGCCGAGTCGGTCGCCGCCCGCCTGCCGTACCAGCGGGCGCTGGAAGAGGTGGCGCGCGCACTGCACGCCGGTGGGGGCGAACCCGACGTCGACGCGGCCCACGAGGTCGCCACCAAGGCACTGCTGGAGATCCCGGGCGCCACACCTGCCAGTCACAGCATGGGGCTGTCCGGCGGCGCGAAGAAGAAGCCGTCCCGGCAGCAGTCCGGCAACGGTCCCGACACGGCGGCGTCCTCATCTGCCGGGCCGAGCCGCCCCCCGCGGACCCAGGCCGTCCGGGTCGGCCAGGATGCCGGCTCCGCCGCCGAAGGACACGAGGGTGGCGGCATCCTGCAGGCCACGCCGAGGGGATCACTTCGCCAGATCGTGGAACAGCGGCTGCCGAGCCGGCTGGTCGACCGCAACGCCGTGGCGAATGCTGCGGTCCTGGTGCTCGAGCAACTGCCGAGCCTGCCCGAGCCAGGGCAGGACGCAGTAGTGCGGACCGTGGTGAACGTGTTCAAAGTCCCTGGCCCGCTGCAGGAACAGTTGGTGCAACACCCGGACGTGCTCTACGCGGTTTCGCAGCAGACCCGTCTGTACACGCTGCTGAGCCACGACCCGCAGCTGGTCGCACGTCTGGACGCTCGCCCTGGTGTCCTGGCCGCACTCGTCTCCGCGCATCCGCAGTGGTACGACACGCAGCGTTTCGAGACGGAAAAGGACGTCGCGGGCATCCTGAACCGTGCCGAAGTGCTCGATGAGCTGGAGGCCGGACCGGATCTGCGAGATCTGATCTTCGTACGTTCCTTGAACCTGTTGCGGAATCTCGATGGCCGACTGGATATCGTGCGCGACATCCAGGCCATCGGGCGCGATGTCGCGTACATAGCCTCGGCCGCCCCGAACTTCGGTGGTGCCGTGCGTTCCCTTGGCCGGGAACAAGCGCGCGAGCTGCTGTGGCAACTGGGAGCCGAGGCAGGCCTCACCTCGGCCCTGATCACCCGAGCGTTCCGCTCGGCCTCGCACGAGAATTTCACCGCCGAGAACTTCCGGACCGTGCTGACGGACACCCGGCTGCGCTCCGTACTTCGGGCCTTCCCCGAGCAGATGCAAGTGGCTCTCACCTCAGGGCGGACTCTCACATTGGTGACTGCCAACCCGGTCGTGCTGAAGGTGCTCAGCGCCGCCCCAAGGCTCACCGAGGTCCTGGAGACCGCACCGGCCCTCGCCGAGCGGCTTCTGAGACACCAGAAGGCGATGGAGGTGGCCGTCCGTAACCAGGAGGTCGCGGCTGCCCTGTCCTACGACCCGACGTGCTACGACACCGTGTCCGACCAGGCGCTGGAAAAGGCGCTCGTCAACGAGGGCGGCCCGGAGCAACGCCGTACATGGCGCCCCGTCCCCCAGGGGCAACAGAACGTCAACGAACTGCCCATGGGACCGCTACTGGCTCGACTGCGGGGAACCTCGCCCGCGTGGAATGCGGTCCTCGCGGACATGCCCACCGTCAAGAGGCTGCTGGGGCCGGAAGGTAAACTCCGACTCCCCGTTCTCCGGCTGCTGGCCCGCAACGAAACGGCCGGGTGGGAGCCGCATCACATACGGGGCGTGCTGGACCTGCCGCCGGATGTCTTGCTGCCCGACAACGACGAAGCGGCGAAGACCGTCCTTGTGGCCGCCGCACGCCATATCTCCTTGTACTACCTTTTCAGGTCCACAGGTATGAAGCTTTACCAGGAGATGATCAACCACCGGGCAGCAACCGATGTTTGGTTCGGAGAGCTGCTGTATCGCGCACCGGCGATGAGTTCCCTTGCCCTCCAGGACCCGCGCGCCCTCTACCAATTGTCCCCTGACCGCCTGGTTCAGGATCCGTGGACCGCGGCAGCAGTGGTTCAGTCCGGGACCCTGGTAGGGAAACTGGCGACCGCGAACTCTGCGGTGGGCGAGGCGGTACGGGCCAGCGGTGGAGTCCTGTCCGCGCTGATGTACCGCCATTGGAAGGGGCTGACACGGGATCTGACGGATCCGCAGTGGGAGGCCGTGGCACACAGCGTGAAGGCGCATCCCGACCTGCTGCGTGCTCTCATGCCCGCCTTCGGTGAGCTCTCGTCCGCGCATTGGAAGCGGCTGCTAACCGATGGTCCCCTGTTCGGGCTGCTGGCCGAACGGCTGACGAGTGACACCCCCACCGCTCGGGTACTGCTGCGGCGACCCGACGTGTTGGGTGAGGCGATCGCGCGCCCCCGCTTCGCAGAGGAATGGACAAAACGGGAGCGGGAGTTCGACGCGCTGGCCAGGCGTGAGCAGACCGGTGATTCCACTGAGGCTTTCGCCCGTGCCGTGGTGGAGACAGGCCCTGCACTGCTGAGTACGGACGGATTCGTCCTGAACCCGGAGCACACTGCGGTCGTCGACCGGCTGCGGCCCTTTCTGGAGAGCCGGACGCCTCCCATGGTCGTTGGGGAGGCGCTGGCCGCCTCCGGCTCGCCGCTTGGTGAGGGCATCCTGGAGGAGTACGGCGCCGTGCTCGACACGGATGAGCTGCGTCAGGCGGTGCTTGACCGCCCCTACCTGGCCGAGCCATTGTTCTTCACGCCTGATCTGCGGGCGTTGCTGCAGATCAGGCCGTCTCTTCTCGATGCTGTCAGGCGTTCCCCGGAGGAGTTGCACAAGCTTTTGTCGGATCTCCGTCTGCCCGGACTGCTGGCCCGCGAGGACCGGGTGTTCGACATTTATGCCCGCAGCTCGGATGACTTCCATTCCGCACTCAACACCGAAATAGAGCCGGTTCTGCGGAATCCCGACTATGCGGCCGCCTACGAGCGGATGTGGTCGGAGCGCATGCTGATGCGTAGCGACAACCTCCCGGTGGCGAAGTTGGTGGAGGTCAGTCCGGCGCTGTCGCGGGCTGTCGCCGCTGACCCCACGATCGTGCCGGTGCTGGGCCGGTCGGATGAGCTGTTGGTCGCGCTGCGCGGGGCGGGTGAGTCGGTGATCCAGGCCATCACCGCCGTGCCGGGAAGGCTGCGGGGTGCCGTAGAAGATCCTGCGTCGGTTGATGCCGTGGCCGGCGTGCCGGGGCTGGCCGACATCCTCACCCAGCGCCGTGAGGTCGCGGCGGACGCGGCACAGTGGCGCGAGCTGACGAGCAGCACCCTTGTACGGGAGCAGCTGGTTGAGTACCCGGAGCTTGCGGGTACCGTGCTGACGTCCGCGGTGCTGCCCGTGGCCCTGCGTGCCCCGGCGTTGGTGACGGCGCTGGCGCACACCCCGCCGGAGGTGCGCGCGCGGCTGACGTCACCGGCCGTGCTGCGCCTGATCGGCCAGCATCCCGGCCTGGCGGACGACCTGGCCGCCCCGGAGCAGGGCAAGGGCCTGCGAGCCGCCCTGGTCGGCCTGCGTGCACTGCCCGGCATCCTTGCCGACAGACCGGATCTGCTCCAGACGCTGCGGACCAAGCCCGACGTGCTCGTGGCGCTCCGCGTCAACCGGGCTCTGCTCGATGAGGCCGTCGCCGACCGGAGCCCGGTGTGGACGGTCGTCGAAAGCCACCCCGAACTCGCCAGGGCCCTGAACTCCCGGCTGCGCGGGGCACTGCACCACCGTCCCGAGGCGGCCCAGGCCTTGGCGGAGCATGCGGGGCCGTTCGACCCGGAGCTGCTTGCGCGGGCCCTGCGCCGGCCGGGTGTCGTGTCGCTCATGGCCGCACACCGCGACCTGGCCACCGCTCTGCTGTCCCGACCGTCGTGGCAGCGGCGCGCTGTCGGCGACCCGAACTTCACCGCTGGGTTGAACCGGCTTGCGGCGCTGGCCCCGCAGCGACGGGCCGACCTCCTGGCCGGCGAGGACACCGAGCTGTGGGCCCAGATCACCCCGCAGACGGCCGCCGCGACAGCAGCGGTGCCGACTGCGGCGGACACCGGTGGCCGCCGTGGAGAGTCTCCTGGGCCGCACCTGGGATCCGCCGCCGAGCCGCGCCCGGCCGCCGCACCCGGGCCGCGGCCGGGCCGGTCTGCGCTGCCGTCCGAGGTGGCTGATCTGTTGACCGGGCCGCACGGTGTGCGGGTTGCCGGCCAGATCGCAGCTCATCCGGAGTTGCTGTCCCTGTTGGAGGCCGTCCCGCTGCTCGCCGAGGAGATCGGCGAGCACCCGGACCGCTTGTCCGCCTACGCGGCCCGCCCGTTCTTCGAGCAGCACGCGCCGCAGCCGGACGCGATCGGCCCGGCAGGCGACGCGGACGCCGACGAGCGGCACTTTGGGACCGCCGCCTTTGACCGGCACTTCGCGGCCTTCCTCGAGTCGGTGGACATCTTCCCCGGAGAACACTTTCAGGCGGTGCGCGCCGCGGCAGGGCACGCCTGGCACCAGGTCGTCACCACTCGCCAGGACGCCCTCGCGGCGATTCACGCGGAGCGGGCGCGGCGTTTCGGCCGGTTCCGCCCCAACGACGAATCGACCTGGGATCTTTCGGGCCGGGTGCACTTCGCCCGGGTGGGCCCGCAGGACTTCACGGACGAGCAGCACGCGGTGCTGAAGCGGGCCGCGCGAGGCGAGGGCGTCCGTGAGGCGACCGGCGTTCGCCAGGCGCACATGCCTCTGCATGCCCACCTGGACGGGGGAAGCGGCGGGGCCGCCTTCTTCTACACCCTGGCCGAGGACGGCGAGGTGGACCTGGTGGTGTTCGCGTGTAGCGACACCCGCTCCAGCGACAACAAGTATCGCTGGACTGGCAGTTCGCAGTACGTCTCGGGGCCCCCGAAGCTGGAGACCGTGGCGAACCATCCTCTCCTCACCGCGTCACGGGCCCTGGTCGACCGAGTGCGCACCGGAGCCGGGGTCCCGGCGCCGGACGGCGGCCGGACGGCCGGCGGCACCACGGGCAGGGCTCGTGACAAGGGGAAGACGCCGGCCGGCTGGAGTGTGCCCGTCCTCGCCGCGGCATCCGCATCCGCCGATCGGGCCGGACGGCTGGCTGCCGCGACGCGCGCCTACCACACGCTCGTGCACGCCCAGGGAGCCGACAGTGAGCAGCCGCACGCGGCCACTCGCCTTCTCGACGCCGGACGCGCACTGAAGAACGAGGGCGTGGACGCCTTCGGCCAGGCGTGGGAAAACATCGAGGGAACCGACCGAAGCACCACGGAAGAGCTGGTGCGTACTGCTCTCGGTGACTCCTCTCGTGCGCACGACTGGGAACCGCACGACTGGGGCGCGGTCGCCGTGGCCCGGCAGATCGGCGGCGACGCTCTCGCCACCGCGATGGCTTGCCGGGTGGCCGGGGAATCCGGCGACGGTCCACTCAGGACGACCAGCTCGAAGTCCGGCCGTGTTCAAGGAGGGCGGCCGGACTCGACCGCCACGGTGTCCGACGGCGGGGCGGAGGAGACACGGTTCGCCGAGGCCGTCGCCGCCGAACCGGCGCTGCGCGGACTGCCGGCGGATCTGGTGACCCGTGCGTTCGCCCTTTACGGGGGCGAACGGCCCCCGGAACTGGTGCTCGGGCATGACCAAGAGCTGGCGGAACCCGGGCCGACCGACGCGTACTGGCAGGATGTCGCGGAGGTGGCCCGTGCGGGGATGGACGCGGCCCACTCGCCGGACGGCCTGAGGCCCCTCGACTCCGAGTCGGCGATGCGCGAGCGTGCCCGGGAGCTGGCCGAAGCCCACTGGCGGGCTGTGGGGGTGACCAGCGGCAGTGCGGCGGACCGCGCGCGCTACACCGAACTGACCACACCGGGCTCCGTGTTCCGTGAGCAGATGAAGGTCTGGGTGGACGCGGCGCTGAGTCGCAGGGAGGGCGGCCCCGTCAGCGCCTTGCACGACGACATCGTGGCCGCGTGGCAGCGTCAGCCGCAGTCCCGCCGTCATCTCGGCCTGTCCCAGCAAGCGGACGCGCTGGCGCTTGCCCTCCAGGACTCCGGGCCAGTCGGCCTGCGCGGCGGCAGCCGCGGCACGCCGCCGCCGGGCGGAGACCGACCGTACGGCGACGTTGACCCGCCGCGGTCCGAGCGTCTCTACGGTCCCGACGGCGACCAGGCGGCTCCAGCCACCCCCGTGGCCGCCAGTCGTATCGAGAACGAGTCCCTTGCTGCCGTGGCCCGACTCCTCGATGACACCGACAGCACCGGGACCGACCTGCCCACCGAACCACCAGAGTCCCCACCCACCGTCGATGCCGGGACGCCGGCCTCGGCTGATCAGCCGGTTTCCGGTGTGGTGGCTGTGCGGAGAGGTTACCCCGTGGGGGAGGAGGGTGCTCAGGAGCTTACGAATGACCTGCTGCTGACAGCTCGTGTTGCGGATGTGGGGCAGGTGGATGCGGGCCGGTTGGGTCCGGATATGTTTGGGCATAGGGATGTGCCTGCGACGCCTGCATTGCTTTTGGATGAGGACGGGCGTCCTTACGATTACAGCGGGCTTACCGTGGACGGGAATGTGCAGTTTCTGCGCATGATCGACATGGTGCGTGATGTGGACCGTGCGGGGATGGATCCGCAGACTTGGTTGCGGGTGCCGGACGGGACGTACAGTGTCCAGCACGAGGCGGTGATGGTTTCGGCGTCGCGTGGCGAGAGCGACGACGACGATGCTCCGGAGACGCAGCAACCGCTGGCTACTGGGCTGAATTCCGATGTGGTTCGGACCCCCAGGCTAGTTCATGGCATTTGGCTGGGCGAGACCTTGAGTCCGCAGGGCGCCTCCTCGACCTTCTGGGCTCGTTTCTTCGAGTCCGCTGCGAAGCATCGGAGTGAGGCAACATTCGTGTTGTGGACCGATGTGTCGAGGGATCAGGTCAGGAATGTGCTTCGGCAGCCTGACGCGAGCGGTGATGATTCTGCGACTGCTGCTGTTCGTCGTCTGGTCGATTGGGCGCGCCAGGCGGGCATTCTGCTTGTGGGTGTGAACGAGGTGTTCAATGCCCAGCGTCCTATGAGTCTGAATGATGAGTTTCGGACCGAACTGGCCAAGCGGATTGGTCCGGGGTATGCGGCTGCGAGCGATGTGCTGCGTGTGGAGATCATCAACGAGTTCGGTGGTCTCTATGTCGACGGGGACAGTTCGGTGGAGTCGCTTGACGATTTCCTGCGTCTTGGCGAGAGGCACAGTTCGCTTGTCGCGTCCAGCAGCCAGGGGAACGATGCTTTGCTGGCGCCGCCTCGACATCTTTTCGTGCAGGGCCTCGAAAAGCAGCTTGCGAGCAAGTATGCGCTGACTCAGGTGGAGTTGTTCGAAGAGAATTCTCACCATGGTTCGATGATGAGTCGGAACAATGTATATCGAAACTCGGTGATGCTTCGGACTGGCCCTCTGGTGTGGGGGGAGGTCGAAAACGCGTTCAAGGATGTAGACGTAAATTTCCATCGCTTCGGTAATGGAGTGATCTCGGGCGTCGACCATGGAAGTGCTGTTTCGTGGCTGTCCGCTCCGGATCCGGTGCGTGCTGTTGACTGGTCTCGTCAGCGGACGTTGAGCTTTGCTCAGGATCTTGTCCAGTCCGCGGTGCGCAGTCTGTACAACCGCGACGGTGATCTGCACGCTGCGCAGTTGCAGCAGGCCATCGCGCGTTCGGACCACCCTGATCCGGACCTTGTGTGGCGGGGTGTCGTCCACTTCCTGGCCCAGCGTGAGGATCTGCGCAGTCGGATTCTGGGCGTGACATTGGGGCGGCGTCTGACCGCGAGCGACGGTCGTGAGGTGTGGCCGCCCCGGGACGTTGACGGCATGTTCGTGCGAACGGGGGGTGAGCCCCCCCTCGCGGCGGAGGATGGTGGTCGGTGGCTCGGTGACACCTCGGTTGCGGTGAGGCTTGTTCGGCCGGCCGACGTTCCGGTCCAGGGTTCGGTGCCCGGACATGAGGTCGGTGACCCGGCTCTTGGCTCTTCGGAGTTCGGCGAGCACGAGTTGTCCCTCGTGGACGCTGCCGAACGCGCCATCAGGGAGTTTCTGCCGCCGAGTGCCAGTGCAAATGAGCTGAACCGTATCGAACTGGTTTTCGAGGAGGCGCCTCCGGATGTTTCGGATATCCTCGACTTCACGTGGGCGGTCCGCCATGTCGAACCGGTCTTCGGCGCCTCCAAGGAACGGCCCCTCGATGATCACTGGCCGACTGTTCGGGAAGTGATGAGTCATCTGGGCTCTGCTCAGGAGCCCGACTCTCGACCTGACCCGGTCGAGGTGGCACGTGTGGTGCAGGACTATTGGGTGGACAAGGAAATCGGGGAGGACTTCAGAGGATGGAGCGAAGAATTCACCATCGCTCAACACCTCCGGTGGAACGAGTACTTCGCATTTGCCGGCCATGCGGTGTCAACTCTGTCCGATCCTCTTCGTAATGAATTGTTGACCCAGGCGCTCCACTTCCTTGCCGCCGATCACGGGCTGCCCGAGGGTGGCAGCCCTGCGGGGTATGAGCACCTGTTCCACCGGATGCAGGACGCGATCGCCTACGAACTGCACATCGCCGAGCAAGGTGTTGCGCAGCAAGATCCCCGAGATCTGTCGCGCCACCTCAAAGCCGCCTACCGCACCCCGGACCCCACTCAGCAGCAGTGGGACATGCTCCATCAGACTCAAGGCAGTCACGGTGCTCTCCCGCGATCCGCCGGGCCCGGGCCGGAACCCATGCTGTCGGTCTCTGACGAGTTGCTGGCCGTGGTGGGGTCTGCGGCGGCCGCGCGGGCAGCCGGCATTCTCCAGCGGTATGTGCGTGTGCCGGTGGTCATCGGTACCGATGCCGAGTCGGTCGCCGCCCGTCGGCCGTATGAGCAGGCACTGGAGGCTGTGGCGCGCGCGCTGCATGCCGATGGTGGGCAGCCCGGCATCGAAGAGGCCCACAGGGTCGCCGCCCAGGCGCTGCGGGACATCGAGGGCGCTACGGCAGCCGACCATGGGGCGGGGGCGGTAGGGGGTCAGGGAGGGTCCGGTCTGCTGGGTGGCAGCCGTTCTTCGCGCACACCTGACGAGGGTCTGGATGACCATGGGTTTGGTGTCCTCCCGCCGGCCGAGCCTGTTGCGGGGCCCAGCAACTACGCCGACGGCGATCTCGCGTTTCTGGATATCCTCGGTGATGGTTTCGGTGCTGGTTATCTGTCGCAGGGAGTCGGGGGGGAGTCGCCGGCATTTTTCAACGGTCTCTCCGAGGCTGAGTGGACCTCCATTGTGGACTCCGTTATGGGCCGGTCCGATGTAGCCGAACCCGTTTCCGGGAACGCCGCGGAGGATGCTGTCGGTGACGGCCTGGTCAACTCCGCTGGGGATGTGGATGTTCTCGGGGACAGGCTCGATGAGGATCTTGATGAGGGGTTGTTCGGCCGTTCTCCATCGCCCGAGGGTGTTTCTCTTGCGTTGCCCGGTGATTCGGCTGGCGGCCCCTTGTCTTCTCTTCCTGGTCTTGCGTTGCCGGGGTTGCTGAGCGGGTCGCCGGCCGGCAGGCAGTCACCGCACGACCGGAATGGCGACGGCGACGACATGGAACTCGACCGCGACGGCGACGATGACATGGACGGCGAAGGTGGCGGTGGGGACTTTTTGCTGGAGGCCTTCGCGCGGTCTTCGGTGCCCGGGGTGTCTGACCGTCCGACGCCTATCGATGTCGATGCCGTCATCAACCCGCCGTCGGATGCTGCACGGAGAGTGCTTGGCGTGCACGCGGACGCTTCCTGGCATGGCCCGTCTGTGGTGGCCGTGCCGTGGGCGCGTACCGGGCGTGCGCCGCTCACTGCGGATCAGACGGACGGTCTTCTCCGCGTTGCGGCGTCCAATCCCGATGCCACGCTCGGTGGTGTCTGGGACCACGTCAATTCCCAGGGCACAGCGCTCCCCTCAGAGGAAATCCACCGCCTACACCGCAACTACCACCTAGCACGGGAAACCAGCCGCACCACCCCGCGGGCACCACAAGCCCAGCAGTCGGCGTCTTCCGGTCTGCCCGACCCGGCACATCCCGCTTTGCCCGACCCGGGACATCCCGCTCTGCCCGCGCCGGGACATCCCGCTCTGCCTGATCTGCTCGACAAAGAACATCTCTTGCAACTGCGTGGGAAAAGAATTGGCCGGCCGAAAATCGGCCGGCTTCTCGGTAAAAGTGAGACGACCGTCTTCCACTGGGAGTGGGGTCAGGCCCTCCCCAAGGGGGGCGATGCGGTCCGTTATCGGGCGGTGGTGGCTCTGCTGGGGGAGTTGCGTGGGCTGGGGGCGGGCCCTCTGGGAGGGTGGATTGCCGACGTCCTTGAGAACCCGGCCGTTCAGAAGGCTCTCAACGACCCTGCCCCGGGCGACAGAGGCCGCTCCCTGCGCGTTGCCGTCACTCGCCTCTGCCGGCAATACGGGGGCGTCGGGAAGGGCGTTGGGAAGGGTGCTGGGGTTGGTTCGGTGGCTGGCTCCGGGGTTGGTTCTGCCTCACGTGGTCTGCGGGAGGGGCCTTTTGGCGTGATGGTGTCGGCTGCTGAGAGTGCGGGTTTTTCGGCGGTCGAGGTGCGGGGGGATGGGGACTGTTTGTTCTCGTCTCTGGTTTTGTTGACCAACGGGCAGCCTGTGGGTTCCGCGCAGGGTCTGCGTCATGCGCTGGCGGATTACTTCAACCGTCACAGTGACTTCTTCTGGGGGCGGGGGGAATGGGTTCTCCTCCACGGTTATGCGGAGTATCAGGCTGACCGGCAGCCGGGTGGGTTCAGGAGTGTGGAAGAGCGCACCTATTGGGTGAATCAGTACGTGGCGGAGAGCAGGGGGCGGGACGGTATCCGTGCCGATGTGACCGAGTGGTTCCGGTCCCTCCTGGTAACGCCGGGACACTACGACAGTGTCGTGGGCGATGTGTCCCCTCTCATCGCGGCCTACTACTTTGGGAGGCCCCTGGAGGTCCTGCGCGCGGAGAACGGCCGGTTCCAGCGCTTTACTGACCTCAATATCTCTGACGCGGCCCCTCTTTATCTCGTGCGCGGTGACGTGCAGCGGCACTGGATGCCGCTCGTCCGTTCGGCGCAGCCATCTGCACCGGATCCTGGTTCCGTTGGATCCTCCGTCGTCCAGGAGCGGGAGGGTGCACCGGCCGTCTCCTCACACGACGAGTTGCTGCCCGAGATAGGACAGGAGAGGGCCGCGCAGGCAGCGTCCATTCTCCAGCAGTATGTGCGTGTGCCGATGGTCATTGGTACCGATGCCGAGTCAGTCGCCGCCCGTCGGCCGTATCAGCAGGCACTGGAGGCTGTGGCGCGCGCGCTGCACGCCGATGGCGGGCAACCCGACGTCGAAGCGGCCCATGCGGTTGCTGCCCAGGCAGTGCGGTACATCCCGGGCGCCACGGCACCCGATCGCAGCGCGGGGCTGCCCGCCGGCGCGAAGAAGAAAGGCAAATCGTCCCAGCAGCATCACTCCGGCGGTGTCGCGCAGCTGGCCGGTACGTCGGCGATCACAGCCCAGTCGCGTCCGGTCGGTGACGTGGCCGCCAGTCGTATCGAGAACGAGTCCCTTGCCGCCGTGGCCCGGCTCTTCAGTGACCCCGACAGCAACGGGCCCGACCTGCCCGCCGAACCACCGGCGGCCCCGGCCACGCCCTCGGGAGACGACGGCGTGGTCGACCAGGTGGTGGAGGCCGCGCAGGCGCCCTGGTACACCCGGCTCGGGATGCTCGGCGAGTTCACGGTCCGTCAGGTCGATGGCTGGGACGCGCAGAGCGCCGCACAGCACGCCCGTGCCGTCGCGGACGCGCTGCCCGACCAGCGCCTGGCCCGAGAGCTGACGCCGCACCTGACCGAGATCCTCGCCCAGTCCGATCCCCGGGCGTGGAACCGACTGCTCAACGAGGGGCGGATGGTGACGTCCGGCGACAGCACCGTGTGGCTGCGGCCGGTCCTGCACGATCCCCGGCCCGCCGTGGCGGAGACGGACTCGGACGGAGTGCGCCGCTACGCCGTGCGGTTCAACTCCACCGCGGTCTCCAGCAGCGTGACGCAGGCCCGGTCGAGCACCGTCGAAGCCATGGGCTTCGCGGCCATCAACGTCGCCCTGCGGGCCGCCACCGCCGTGGTGGCCGCAGGACAGATGAAGGGCGTGTCCTCGGTCTTCACGAACGTCGGCCTGAAGCAGAACGTGATCACCGGGCACAAGCTGTTCGTGGACAGCAGCACACCGTTCGAGGCGGGCCTGAAGATCAAGGTCTACGTCGACGGATCCGAGCTGATTCCCCGCGAAGAGGTGTCCCTTCCTCGCGGCCTGGTCGTGGAGTTCCCTGACAGTTCCATCCAGCCCACCGCGCCCACCGAGTCCGCCGCGCCCACCGAGTCCGTCGAGCCCAACGCCGACTCCGATCCGGAAACGCCGGCCACGTCCGCGGACGCCGTGACGGAAGCCCCCACAGCCGCCTCCGCTCGCCCCGACCGCGGTCCGCTCACCACCATTCCCGAGGACGCGGTCACCGGAGAACCATCGCCGGGCCCTCGGCCGCACGTGTCCTCCGAGACAGTCAACGCCGTCGACCTCAACCCGGTCGTCCTGCGGCTCCAGCAGGTGCTGCGCGGCGCGGGCCTGTCGGCGGGCACCACGGCGGAAGTGACCCGCCAGGCCCAACTTCTCGTCAACGAGACCGCGTTCCGTAACCGCAGCCGCTGGGTGTTCACCAGCGGCGACACCAGCAATCAGATCGTCGTGGGCAGCGGGCTTCGCGGGATGGGAGGGTTCTCCGGCCACTTCCGTCTGCGCGCGGGCATCGAGGGGCTGCGGTTGACGGGCCTGGCGAACATGATCACCCGTCAGGACCTCGGCACGGGCCGGACCGGAGTGCAGGGCCGCGGCGGCAAGAGCTCCATCGGCTACGCGGTCGTCGCCAACGTGGTCGGCCTGGTGGACCCCGCGGTGCACCAGCCTCGCACCGGATCGATCAAGGGGTTGGCCCCCATGGCCTCACTGGGCGTCGAGTGGTCGCGCCGGTGGAGCCACAGTCTGTCGTCCCAGTCCCTCTCGCACGCCATCATGCGGACGAACGGTCCGCAGCCGTACGCCCGCTACCATGCGCGGCTGAAGGTGACGCTGGACTGGACGAGCACCACGCACCGCCGGCTGGATCCGGTGGAAGCCGTCGTGGACGCCGAGCTCGTCGTGCGCTGGCGCGACGGAGACGGCGCCCGGGAACTGGAGGAGTACGCGCTCGGGGCGGTGCACAGCCCTGAACTGCGACAGCTCGCGCCGACCGTGCTGCCCGGACCGATCGCGGCACAACCGCACGTGCGGGCCCTGCTGCGCGAGGCGGAGGCCGAACCCGAACGGATCATGGTGCGGCCCCGTCGGCTGGACACGCCGGCGGGGAAGTTGTCGCCCCCGCCGCACACCACGGCCGTCCCGCAGCGGCCCGTCGAACCGATGGCCCTGGCCACGCGCCGCGGCCTCGGCTACGCAGTCGCCACCGCCCTGCCCGGCGCCCAACTGGTCGAGGACCACTTCCGCTGGGCCCTGCAGCAGGAACCGGGCGGTGTCGGGCGCCACGACCAGGCTCTCGTGGACCGTCAGCTCTCCACACTGTTCGGCCGTCCCGCGCTGGAAGGCGACCTGAACAACCTGGTCGCCGGGGTGCGGCACCCCGTCCTCGTGGGCGGGCGACGCTACCTGCTGTCGGTGCGTGCCCATCTGCTGGAGCACCGTGGCTCCATCAGCTACGCCCTGACGTACAACACCCGCGCCGCGATGGGGGAGACCGTCACCTCGCATCTGGAGACCTCGTTCGGTGTCCAGGGCGGGGCCGGCGGCGGCGTGCGATTCAGCCTCGGGCACATGGTGCGGGCCCAACTGGGCGGCGTCCGGCTCGTGGGGCGCGCAGGGTTCGGACGCGGCGAGTCGTTCACCTCGGTCGCCAAGTCCTACCGCCGGCTGGAGACCGACGGGAACGTCGACGAGCACCGCTACGAGGTGGTGTACGAGCTCTCGATGGCCCGGACCGACGGGCGGCAGTCAGCCCTTACCTGGTGGATCGACAAGCCCGGTGAGCTCATGGCACAGGTGGTCGTGCCGCACGAGCACACACCGAGCGCCCCCGCGGCACCCGACGAAGCCGCGGCGGCGGGCAGCGCCGCGTTCCTGCGGCAGTGGCCGGAGGCGACCGAGGGCCGGCTGCGCCTGGAGAACGGGACGGCCGGCCTCTACCCGGCGTTCCTGCACAGCCCCGAACTGGCACATCTGGCGACCAGCCTCTACACCCATCACGCTGGCACCCGGCGGCCGGTCCCCGAAGAGCTGTTGGCGGCTCTGCGCCCCGGCGACCTCGCGGCGTACTTCGGCCAGCTCACCGAACCGACCGGCCGGGTGATCGTCCTGCCGAAGGCGGACGGGCGACTGGCCACCCTCACCATCCGCCTGCGCGGATACCGGACTCGTACCCTGGCCGGGACCATGGCCGGCGAGGGCCCCACGGAGATCGAGCAGTACGCGCAGGCCGTCTCCAAGCACGCCGTCCAGTCCCGTCGGGGCGTGGCGCTGGGACTGCAGGCGGGCCTCGGCCCGCAGGTGCGCTTCGGCTCCGACGCGGGCCAGGAGGTGGAGATCGCCGACGGAGCGATCGGCCACCACAGGGAGGTCTGGGTGCCCGGCGGCCGTGTGGTCCTCCAGGCCCACGGGGACATCTCGTGGGACCTGGTCAACCGCACCCGGGAGAACGACTACGGGGCGATCGACGTCACCCGGGCCACCTACAAGGCGGCGTCGGCCGTGCGTGCCGACGCCGTGTACTCCGTGACCCTCACACGGTGGCGGAACGGCGCGGCTCCCGAGGAGCGCACCCGCGTGATCAGGGTCCGTGACGGGATGGACGTCCTGGTCCCGGACCGGCGACGGGAGGACGTTCTGCCCGCCGAGTTGCTGCCGCGGCCGACGGAGCCGGAGGCTCCGCAGGCCGGGGCCATCGCCTCTGGCCCGTCGTCGGCGGTCACGCCCGCCGTCCACAGCCCGGTCCCCGAGCCCCCGCGGCGCACCTACGTGGGCGGCTCGGTACTCCGGACCGCCGTGCATCCGGAACTGATGGACTCCGGTGACGTTCTGCCGCACATCCTGCGCACCCTGGAGGACCGGGGCGTACTGCACCCCACCAAGGTCGCGCCCGCGCTCGTGGCGGCTTTCCGCCCCGAAGCGCTCAGAACCCGGTGGAGCGCGCTCACGGACGGCGGGATCACCACCTGGTTCCCGACGTCCGGTTTCGCCGGGACGACGAACTACCTGTGGGTTCACGTGGAGGTGACCCGCATCCACGAGGCCACGTCCTACCGCTCCCGCAGCGACGCCAAGCTCACCCTGCGTGCGGAGAGCACCACCGACGAGAAGACCGTCAACGCCCGTGGCACCACCTACGGCGTGGGCGTCAGCATCGCGGGCCGTGGCGGCGAGCACGAGGAGGACAGCAACCAGCAGGGGCACGGCGGGCTCGACCTGGCCGCGGGAGTTCACGGCCGCACGGCGGACTCCGCAACGCAGATGTCCAAGTTCGTGGACATCTACCGGGCGAACACACGAGTGGGCTCGGAGGAGTTCGAGCATCCGCTGACGTTCCGCGTGCAGATGGGGACCAGTCGGCAGATGCCGGAAGTCCTGAGCACCCTGGGCCGGGGCACGGTGGGAGCGGTCGGTCTCTTCGCCCGGCTCATAGGCCGACGCCACGTCGTGGAGAACGCCTGGCACACCCACCAGCCGTGGACCTGGCGCTCGGAGAAGAAGGACATCGCCGGGTCGGTGCGTCTGCTCGTGTCCTCCCGCCTGGTGGTCGACGCGGGCGATCCGCCGGCCCGTCCGCCCACCGCCGAGGCGGCGGACGAAGCGCCTGTGCCCCGCTGGGCCCACCTCGACCGGGCCATCACGGCCACCGCGTCTCAGCAGGACCTCACCCCCCGGCGTGTCGCCGAGATACTCCAGGAACTGCACCCATGGGACATGCCGGCCGCCCGCGTGATCCGCGAGTGGGCCAAGGTCGTCGCCATCCCGAGCCGGGCACTGCCCGACATCGCCTCGTCCAAGGTCGGCGAGGTGCCCGCCGTCGGCCACGGCACCCGGGCCGGTCTCGTGTACGAGCAGGACACCAGCCACACGATGCTGCGGACCTCCGTGTCGCGTCTGCTCGCGCACGAGTACACGGTGAACGTGGCGGGCCGCACGGTCACCGTCGGCCTCGACCTCGTCTCCGCCGGCCGACTGCTCGACCAGAACGAGCTTTTCAAGGCACGCCGCTACCAGCAGGGCGACGAGGACAAGGAAGTCGGCCGCGAGCGTACGTCCGGCCGCTACCTCGGCGTCGGCCCGGAGGGCGGTGGCGGCGTCAGCGAGGACGCCCTGCTCGGCCGGCAGCCCAACGAGATCGGCACCGAGTCGGAGACGAAGGTCGACGGCGGCGTCTCCGCGACCATGGAGCACAACGAAGAGGCGGTCCGGGACTACACCCACTACCGCTTCGACGTCGACGTCGTGCTGCGCGGCGCCGACAGGCGCGAACTGCGGGTCCGGGTGCCAGGCGGTCTCATCGCCATGCTGCCCACGCAGGACGGCATGCCCAAGGCCGAGATCCAACGCGGCCTCGCCCACCTGTTCCCTCCGAGGGCCGAGGAGGTCACGGATCCGGCAGCGGAGGCGGAGGCCACGCCTGCGACGTCGGAGGAAGAGCCCGCGCACCGGGCCGCTCAGCTGGACGCCGTTCGACGGCCGCTCGATGAAGAGACCCTGAAGCTGCTGTACGGGTCCGCCCTGCGCCGCGCGGAAGTCGACGGTGCCACCGTGGGCGATCTGCCGGTGGACCCCCGCACCAGGATTCTGCTGGACGGCAGTGCCATGAAGGTGACCGTTCGCGATCTCGGTCTCGACCCGGAGGACGAGTTGCGGCTGCTGGCCCGGCATCCCGAACTCGACCCGGAACTGGCCGAGAGGCTGGGCCGGACTGTCGCCACCGACGTCTCCAACCTGCCCGAGGACGCACCGGGGGACGATGGTTCCTCCGTACGGGGACAGAATCAGTCTGCGGACTTCGCGGTCGGCGAGGAGGAGTTGGAACCGGAGTTCCTGGCAGAGCGGGCGCGGGACAACGGCTCCTCGACGGACTGGGTTAGTGGGGCGTACAGCCAGACTTCGGGGCTGGTGCACCAGGCGCTGGACCACGCCCGCGGCCCGCTGCCCGGTGATCCCCGAGCCGAGCACGACTCCGCGCTTTCCGCCTCGCGAAGCGGCGAGACGGTGGGCGGGCACGATGTACGAGACGTCGGCCAGGAGGCCGAGGACAGCGGGGCCCTGTCCTCGTCGTCGCGCGGTGGCGAGGGCCGCAGGATGTCGTCCGAGGCCGGGCCCGCCCAGGTCTCCCGGCGTGGAGACCGCCTTTTCCACCGCTCGGTGCCAGTACCGCGCGGGGAGGCGGTCACGGCGTACGGCAGTCCTGCCGGCCTCGATGTACGCCCCCCTGACCTCCGGGTTCAGGCCCCTCTGGCCAACCTGGATGCCTGGCGTTTCCGCGTCACGCGTCTGGCAGGCGACGCTGTGGTGGGGCGCAGCGATACAGAACGCGTTCCGTGGTGGACCCCTTACCCCCTTGCCCGTCCCCCGTACTTCGTGGTGGCGGTCGGCTCGGCCAGGGGCCTGCGCGTGCATACCGATATGGGCAATGCCGTGATGAGACCGGACGAGGTCGCGGACTTCCTCGCCGCCGATCCGGAGGTGACTCGTCTGCGAGCCGGCGTGCCGATCGTGCTGCTTGCCGAGCACAGCGGCAGCGGTGGGCTGGAGATGCCGCGGCTCGTTGCCGCCCGGACCGGTCGGCAGGTGTGGAGCTTCGACGGCACCCTGCGCCTGGTAGCCGCCCCAGGATCGAGCCGCTCCGTCATGGAGACGGTCATTCCCGCGGACGGCTCGCGTCCGGTCGGCCGGTGGATTCTCAGCCGGCCCGACGACCTGGGTGCGCACACCCCCGCAGAACGCGCCACGGTCCTCCCCGAGTCCGGCCTGGTCGTCCCGCTCAGAGGCGGGGCGCTGACGGACGAGTCCCTCGTGAACCACACGCTGACGGACAACAGCCACGAGTCGCTGGGCCGGGCCTACCTCATGGACCGCGACCTGGCCATGCGGGAGCGGGCCTTCGCGCGCCTGGGCACGCTGACCATCTACAGCCAGGCTGACACAGACGAGGCAGGGCGCCTCAACCCGCGCCCGGGTACGGAACGCCCCCTGCCCTGGGTCACGGACTCACCGCATGCCCGGCCCTATTTCCTGGTCGCCCACGGCCGGGAGCATTATGTCGAGCTGCCCCGCGGCCGCGACCGGGCCCAGGTGGCTCGGGTGGACGGAGGCCAGCTGGGGGCCCTGCTCAACCGCCGGCCCAGCCTGCGTCAGCGGCCCGCCGACGCGCCGATCGTCCTGGTGTCCTGTCTGACCGGCGGTGAGTTCCGGGCTCCAGAGTGGCAGATGGCCCAGCGCTTGGCGGACACAACTGGTCGCACGGTGTACGCGCCGTCCGACGAGGTCTCGATTCACTTGAACGTCCGCACGGGAGGGCAGGGGAACGAGGGAACCTGGCTCACCTTCCGGCCGGCCACGGCCGTACCCTCCGAACAGGGCCGGAATCCTTCCCACGGCAGAGTCGTCGCGGCTTCCGCACGGCCCCAGGCGGCTCGTGAGGGCGACCACTCGAGCAGTGAGGTGCTCTCCGCGGACCTCAGGGCCTCGACGCCAGATGCCGCTCTGGCTTCCGCCACCGATGGGCGCGACGGCTTCCGGCCGATGCCCACCACGGGCACCGAAAGTGGGTTCGACGTCGGCTTCGACAACACCCGTGACGGGACCGTCGCGTCCCCGGGCGCCGTGCGCGTGGAACCAACGCCGTCCGCACCGCACTTGGCGGAGAAGCTGGAACCGGAGTTCTTGGTGGAGTGGGCGCGGGCCAACGGATTCTCGCCGGAGGCGGTGCGTACGGCGTACAGCCAGGCTTCGGCCTTGGTCGGAGACGCTCTGGGACATCGGCCGGTGATCGGAAGGGAGGCCGCCGGGACCTATTACCGGGAGGCGCTGCGCCGTATCACGGCGGCGGTGACAGTGGCGCGGGACGTGCCGTCCGCGGCCGACGAGAAAGGCAAGGGCCGCCAACTGGGGCCGACCGCCGCACGGGACGTGCTGGTGACGGAGCGGCTGCGGGCAGTCGAGCGGGCGCTCGCGTCTCTCGGCCGTGCGCGGGCCGAGGCAGCTGCCCATCCGGAGGAGGACCACAAGGAGCGGGTTCAGGACGCGCAGCTCGCGTACGCCCAGGCCGGGCAGGCGGCGCGGGAGACAGTCCCCGACCTCGACCTCGACGACGTCGTGTACCTGCACGAGTACCACAGTGCTCTCGGTGACGGCAGGAACGGAGAACCTCCGCAGACGATGGTCGGTGGGGCGGTGGGAACGGAGACCGAGGACCAGCACCCCCTGCTGACCGTTCCCCCCGGCCGGGAGCTGCAGCGGCGCATGCAACTGGCCGAGCACCCGTCGGGCGTGCAACTGGTCGTGGACACATTTCGCTTCTACCGCGACGCCGACGGCGAACTGCAACCGACGTATCGGGCCGCGGCCGCGGCGGTCGCCGGGCATGCGCCGGTGCTGGAGAGGCACGCCATTCCGGAGATCGTCCTGCCGCCGATGGCGGTGCTGCCCGGCGAAGAGGGGCGCTTGCCGCGCGAGCAGGCGATCGAGCTGTACAGGGCGATACGGCAGCGTCTTACGGAACCTGACACGTCGGGTCGGGTTGTTTCGCTGGCGGAGCTCTTCCCGGCCACGGAGGGGTGGCAGCTCAGCGAGGTAGGCCAGCACGTTGCCGTGGCGCCCTCCCCGTCGGGTCCGGGGCACGCCGCCATGGTGCAGTTCACGGTGGGGGTGCCGCCCAGGGGCCTGTCCGTCGTCCTCGACGCCGTTCACGAGCGTTTGACAAGGCCGCAGTTCGCCGTGGCCATGACTGCCGGACACCAGTTGGCCGACGCGGTGACGGCCGGCTATGTCCAGGAGCGCACAGGACACGCCGTCCCGCCGTACATGCTCTCGTTCCTGCGCGACGTGCCGGGGGCGGAAGAACTGCACGGCTACCTGCGGTTGGTGTTCAGCCATGTGGCTGCGGCGCCGCTGAACCGCCATCACTGGCCGCAGAATCTGATCAAGAACATGCTGCCCGCGGCTTCCCGGACGCCGCTCTTCACGGTGAGGGGGGCACTGAGCCCCGATGTGCGGGAGTTCCTGACGCGACACCACGGGCAGATCGAGCAGAACATCGAGGACTCACTTCGCTTTCTGCTGTCCCACCCCTGGTCCATCGCTATGCGACACGAGTTCACGCCCGGCGAGTTCGACCACCCGCTCGATCTGGTGGTCGCCCCGTGGAATGTGTTCCAGCGGGACTATCTGGCCACGGCCCTGATGGGGCAGGCGGCCGACGGCCGCCAGGTGAGCCAATACGAAGCGGTCGACATGCACGACTACACCGAGTTGGACGACGCCGACGGTGCCCTCACCCACCCCATGGCGCTACTGGAGTTGCGGCACTTCGGCGGCGCTCCCACCAGGATGACCGATGACCAGTTCGCCGCCGCGCTGGAAGAAGTCGCGGGTGTCGAGCGGAACGCCTATGCGGTGGCTGAACGCCCCGTGGCACACGCGCTCGACGCCGACGAGGTGAGGGCCCTTCGCGAGCACCCGCTCGTGGACGGCATGGCCCAACTCTTCGGGCCGATCCGCTGGATCCGCGTACTGACTCCGTCCGGCGAAAGCACCCCGGTGATCCGGGCCGAAGAGGTCCGCACGCTGAGCGAGGCCGTTGCCCGCCATGTGCTGAGCGGTGCGCCCCTGCCCCCATCCGTGAGCGTCACGCTCGCGACGATCGCCGACCGCATCTCGGCCGCAGAGGCATCCGGGCCCGTGGCACCCGTCCTGAGGCAGGCGCTGGACCACGTCCTCGGCCTGCTGCCCGGCGACCCCCGAACCGAGCACAACCCCGGGCTCTCCCGGCCCGGTATTCCGCAGCCCGAGGACCCGGGCCCCCCGGACGTGGCCGCCCTGCGGGCCGACGTGGACGCGTATCTGCGGGGGCAGTACGGGATTCTCCTGGAGGACGCCCCCGTCTCCTTCGAGGAGGCACACCGCCGTGCCGTGGCGGACGCCGGCGGTCAGGGGCCGTGGCAGCGGATCAACTCTCGCCACCAGGCCGAACGTGTCGCGCTCGCCGCCCTCGACCGGAAGTGGCCGGGCCTGCCGGGCGGCAGCTCCCGGGCGGGCGAGTCCTCCCGGGCCGGGGCGCTGCGGCGGCAGCCCGAGCGGCTGCCCGCGTACGCGGCGGAGGTGGCCGCCCTGCCGCCCGGCAGGCACCTGAGGGGAAGGGCTGCCAGTGCCGTCGAACTCGACCACGCGGTCCTCACCAAGTGGAAGAGCGACTCGTCCCGGCCGGGACTGTCGCGTTCGCCGCGCCTCCAGGCCGTCGACGCCGCGGTCGGCAGGCTGGAGGCAGCAGTCCGGAACGGCGGCCTCACCCAGGAACACGTGGGTCTGCTGCAGCTGGTCCTGGAGACGATCGGGGACTGGGAGCAGGGGAAGCAGGCCGGTGGCGCGCGGATCGTGAGCAGCCGCGAGCAGGACGTCCGTGTCCTCAGGACCCACGTGGAGTCCCTGAAGCGCTGGCTCGACCAGCCGCCGGAGCGGCGCCGACCGCCGTGGGGCCTGGACTACACGAGTGCCGTGCCGGACGGGAACGTCGTCACCGACACGGTGTACACCGGCACCCTGCGCGACGGCTCCGTCGTGGACCGCGGACGGCCGGAGACAGCGCCCTGGGCTGACAGCCGTACAACGTCCGCGCCCGTCGTGATCGTCGCCCGGAACGACGTGAACGCGGGAGACTTCGCCGATGATGTGGCGTCGAAGCTGGCGGGTCTGCCCGGGAACGGCCCGCTGGTGCTGCTGCGGCGGGGCGTCGGCCTGACCGCGCACGCCCCCCGGCTGCTCGCTGCCAGGACCGGCCGCCCGGTCTGGTGGTTCACGGGTGCGGCCGTGCTGAACAACCGCGGGCTGCTCCGGATCACCGGCATCGACTCGGCACGCACCCCGCTGGCGTCCTGGACGGTCAGCCGCCCCGACGCGCTGAACGCCGCGAACCTCATGGGGCCCGCGGACGGCACGGTCCCGAGGGACGGTTTCCACCACCAGCTCATCGTCGACCGGCAGCACGACATCAGGGGCCTGTCCTACCTGAGTGCCGACTTCATCATGGCGGCCGCGGACCGTCTCCGACCGGAGCACTACCGCGCGCTGGCGGGCAGGAAAGACTACGAGGTGATGTTCGACGACAGCAGGGACCCCTCCACCCGGCCGGTTCCCTGGCGTAGTGCCGCCAAGCGCGTCAGGACCCCGTACTTCGTCGAGGCGCTCTCGTTCACCGACGGGTCGGTGACTCTGTTCTCCCGTGCGGACGGCCCGAACAGCCGCGTCACGGTGCCGAACGCGGAGTTCTCGCAGCTGGTCGTCGACCACCTGGCTTCCGAGCACCTGCCCCGCGGCACTGCGCTGGTCCTGCTCGTCAACGGGGCCGGACGCAGCTCGACGACGCAGCCGTCCCTCGCGCAGATGGTCGCCAACACGGCCGGCCGCACGGTGTACGCGTCAGTGGGCACGACCGATGTCTCGCTCCGGATCTCGGTGGCCAGGTCCGACAATCCGGAGCTGAACGGCTGGCGGGAGTTCCTGCCCCAGGGCACGGCGGCGGCCGTGGACCTGGTACTGCCGCCCCGGACACCACTGCACAGTTCCGCCCTGTCGGGGCGCAGGGCCCGCTCGGCCGAGTACGACCATGCCATCGTCACCGACTGGATGACCGAGTCCAACCGGCCCAGGAGGTACTCGCGCTCCGCGGCGCTCAAGCGCATCGACGCCGAGGTCAAGCTCCTGGAGCTGGCGACCCGGAACGGCATCGGCGCCGGGCACCGGAACATGCTGTCGTCGGTCCTGGAAAGGATCACGGACTGGGAGCGGCAGCGGAGCGACGGCGGGGGCACCAGCAGCCGGAAGTCGAGTGTCGACCGCCTCCGGAACTACATCGAGGCGCACCGTGTCCGGCTCACCGACATCGGGGGCCCCGGACAGGACCTGTGGGGCCTGGACTACGGACCCCAGGCCGTCGCCCCGGTCACGGGGATCGTGCACGACGCCGTCTTCATGCCCCAGCACGCGCGGCCGGAAGACGGCGTGACCCCGGTCCGGGCCCCGTGGGCCGGGAGTGACACGGATCCGTTCTTCGTCAGGCTCCCCGACGAGGCCCTCGTCGTCGGCGCGGACGGCACCGTGCCCGTCCTGAACCGGTGGCACCTCTCGCAGGACATCGCCGCGCGCCTGCGGGACGTCCCGGACGGTGCTCCCCTGGTGCTGCTCTGGTCGGGCCGTTCCCTGGGGCTGCACAGCGCTCAGCTGATCGCCGCCAGGACCGGCAGGCCGGTGTGGTCCTACAGCGGTACGGTCACGCTCACCCGGCAGGGCGACTCCCAGGCCGTCACCCACCCCGGCCCCCGCAACGGCGACCACGGTTCCTGGGCGGTCAGCCGCCCGGAGGATCTCGGCACCCTGCCCGACGAACCGGTCCTGCACGCCGTCTCGCCCACAAGGGGAGCCCCCCTCCCGGTGGACGCCATCACCCAGCATCCTCTTGTGGACGGTGACCACCGGCCGTTCGGCCTCTCCTACGGGAAGCCGGCGAACCGATCGAGGTACTACCGGGCCCTGCTGGAGACGCGGGAGTACCAGGACGTTCTCGACTGGTCCGACCCGGGGATCCCGAGGTACGCCCGGCGGAACCGGACCTTCCCCTGGCAGGGGACGGGGGCTCAGCACCGCCCGTACTTCATCGAGGCCTCCGCATCGGAGCGCGGATACGTCACCCTTCACGACAGGACGAAGGACACGGACGTCACCGTGGCCGCAAGCGAGTTCGTCCGCTTCGTCGCCGAGGACCTGCGCGCCACCCAGCCCTTGGCCACCGGACCACTTGCCCTGATCCTCGACCACGCCGGGACCCGGCCGCCCGGACCGCGGACCGCGGAGAAGATACCGCTGGCACAGCTCATGGCGGACAGGACCGGACGTACGGTCTACGCGCCCGTGGGCAAGCTCCGTGACGGGTTCAACACCCTCAACACCGAGGACGAGCTGGGGTTCGGGAACCGCAACGAACCGGGCTGGCAGACCTTCAGGCCGTCGGCCGGCGCCACCGCGCAGCGCGGCCCGGCGGCCGCACCGCCGAGCCCGGACCACCGTCCGCCCCGCTACGAGCCGCTGGACCGGGACGAGGACCTGCGGCGCAGAGCAGGCATTGCGGACCGGGCTTCGTTCGAGCAGGCCCGTCGTCGTGCTGTGGACGCGGCGGGCGGTGAGGGCATCTGGCGGCGCCTCAACCTTCCGGATCAGGCCGAACGCATCGCCCAGGCCGATCGCGGGCAGGAGCCGCCTCGTATGCGGGGCGGCGCCGCTCGCCGGGACACGCCCCTTGACGTCCTGGACGACGGTTCACCCGATGCCTCCCCGCCGGCCGGGCCCACCCCCGGACCCAGCCACCACACCGACGCCGACCCCGCACTCCCCGGCGTCACGGACGGGATGAACCCAGAGGGCCTGCCGGACGACGTGGCGGAACCACCTCTGGGCCGGGCCCCCGATCAGCTGTCGGACGCCTGGGCCGCTGGGGACGTCATCATGGGCCGGCCCGCCCCAGAGCTCGACTCCGCCAACCATCCCGGTGACGCGCGTGCGGCAGAGCCGATGCCCGCGGCGGCACCCGCCAGCGCGGTCGATTCCGCGGCGCTGGCGTCGCCCGGTGACGACCGGGCCGGCGATGCGGAGCTCTCGGCGGACACCGCGCGCCAGGCGGAAGCGATCCTGGGCCGGCACGTCGGGCCAGAGCCTGTCCAGGAAGAGGGAACCCCGGACGAACAACATCAAGCCGCCAAGCGCGATGAACTCCCCCAGGCCGCGGAAGTCCTGGACGGAAGCGACCAGGACGTCGCAGCCGCGCACGACGTCGCGCGCCGCATCGCCGCGCAGGCGGATTCCTCGACGCACCAGGAAGCGGTCGGACCGACCGGGGACGACGGGGAGAAGGACCCCGGCGAGCCGACGGACACCGGGCAGCCGCCCGCGCAGACGTCCGGCGAGGACCCGCCGGACGCCCGTTCGGCGCGGCCGGACCAGTCGGAAGGCCCGGACGACCCGGCCGTCGTACCGGACGAGTTCATCGCGGTGGTGCCGGCTGCGCCGATCGGGGAGGGGCCGGCCGAGCTCAGCGCCGCCGTCAGGGAGTTCGGCTCCACGAGGGACGGTTCGCAGGGTCTGCTCCATGTCGCGCCGGTCCCCGAGGTGACCGTCCACTGGCTCCAGGAGCAGGTGTTCGCGCAGGTGGAGGGTGATCGCGGCGCGGATGAAGCATTCCGTGCCGTCGTCCGTCAGACGCTCACCTCCCGCGCGCTGAGCAGTGAGTGGGCGCGCCTGTTCAGCGAGCACGGCTTCCCGGTGCGGGCGCCGTACCGCGGGCAGACGTATCCGGTCGCGGTGCGCCTCGAACTGTCCTCGCCGCGGAAGGTGGATCCGGAGATCCATGAGATGCCGGACGGGCCGCCGGTCGCCATCCAGCGCTGGGACTTCGGCGTGAGTGAGATCGGTGGCACCAGCAGCATCGCCGACCTGCGCTCGATGAGCCTGAGTCACGCGCACACCTGGCAGACCCCGCACGCCAACTGGCTGCGGAGGGTGACGCTCTCCCCGCAGCTGACGTATACGCACAATCAGACGACCAGCACGGTCTCGGTGGGTGAGACAGTGCAGCCGATGACCGAGCTGCGCAGCCGGGAGCGGTCGTGGCGGTACGAGTACGACATGACCTGGCAGGTGCGGACCACGACCGGTCTGACGCAGGCCGTCACCACCGTTCAGCCCGCCGACCGGTGGCACACGCCGCAGACCGCGACGCCTTCCGCGCTGACGGTGTGGTTCCCCGAGCACCTGGTCGAGGCCGAGACGGACCCTGCCGGGCCGACCGACCTGGACGGCCCGGAGGGGCGTCCGGCGCCGTTGGAGACGTTGCTCGACCGGGTCCCGCTGTTCGCGGTCGAGAGCGTGCCGCGCGCGGACGACCTCTTCTCCGACGTGCTCCTGTCCTTCCAGCGGGACCTGACCGACATCTCCGAGGCGTCGCTCGAAGAGCTGCGACAGTTCTTCGGCGAGGGCAACCTCCGCGGCAACCTGCCGTTGATGTACAGCGGTGCCCACACGTCGCCGACCCTGTTCGCCAAGGACGGCTCGCTCATCGGCATGCTGCGCGTCCACGCCGAACTCGAGGAACGGACCGGCCCCGGCAGCATCGTCGGGCCGCCGACCCACAACTCCTCCCTGGAATCCCACGTTCTGCGCTCGGTCCGGCTCACCGGCACCGCGTCGGTCGCCAACGCCTCCGGCGCGGGACTCGGCGTCAGCACCGGATTCGCCGCCGGCAGGCCCGACCCCGTGACCGGCACCGAGCCGGTCGGGTTCACCCTGGCCGTGACGGGCGCCGTCCAGCACCAGGTGACCCACACCCTCGCCTCTGGCGGCAGCGCCAGGACCGCGCGCTCGCTGCGAACCACCAAGCCGCTGCTGCGGGAACTGGCGGACGCGCGCTACCACATCACGCTGGTGCGGCCGAGTGGACGCGAGCGTGGCCCGGCCGGAGGCACGCCCCTGGCGACCGACCGCAGGTATCCGCTGATCCTGCGGGTGCCGTCCGCCGCGACCGTCTCCGGGACGTCGCCGGCCCCGCGGTTCCTGCCGCCCGAGGTGCTGCACCTGCGCTCGCTCGGCGTGTCCACCACGCCGCTGACCGTCAACGGGACCCAAGCGCTCCACAAGGGCCTCGAGACCTGGCTGCGCGACCACGGCTTCCTGCCGCCCGCCGACGACTCGTACCGCGGCCCGGTCGATCAGGTACATCATCTCCAGCGGCTCACCAACGTTCGCAAACTGGAGCAGATCCGTTCCGGCATCGGGCTGCGCGCGGCACTGGAGGAGATGGTCGAGGGCGGCCACACCGTCTGGTTCGAACGCACCACGCTGGAGGGCACCCAGCGCGTGTCGTTCCGGATGACGGCTGAACGCCGCTACCTGGAAGGCCCGGACGGCGGTGTCACTCTCGACCGCCACCTGAACGACATGCAGACGCTCAACTACACCGGCTCCACGATCTCGGGGGACGAGCAGTTGAAGCGCGCGCCCTGGACGATCAGCGGCACCGGTCGGGCATCGATGACCAACCCGTTCGACGACCGGGGCAACCTGTGGCTCCAAGGGCTCACGCCCGAGTACACCTACGGCAGGCAGAGCTCCCTCACGACGGGTTCCAGCGCGGGCACCGGACACGAGTACTACATGCTCACCCCCACCGAGGACGGCATCCACCTCTTCACACTGCCCGTCACCTACCGCGCGGAGATCTCCTGGAGCCACGGACCCGCCCCGGAGCCGCGCTCGGCCGAGGGAACGGTCAACGTGGCGCTGCCCACATACCGCACCTTGACATACCGCACCTTGACGCAACCCGGCGCCCAGGAGGCGCTGGCCAGGCCCCGGCCGCGTGCACTCACCGACGCCGACGCCGGCAAGCTCGCAGGCGCACTGCGGCTGCCGGAGACGGCCATGGTCGAACGGGCCGAGGGCAGCCGGGCCATCCGCACCGCGGTGAACGAGATGCTCGGCTCTCTGACCGACGACACGTCCGCGGACCAGGAGAGCGCGGACCAGGAGAGCGCGGACACCGAGACGATGCCCGGCAGTTGGGTGCCGACCGGACGGCAGCAACCGACGGCCACCACCGACACCCCGGAGCACCAGCCGGTGGAGGGCGACGAGGGCGTCAGACCGGGCAGGATTCCCGGGGCGTTCGAGACGACGGAGCGGAAGGAAGGCACAGCGGACTCCGAAACCACGAGGGAGCACGAGGGTGCGGCCACCGAGCAGCGCACGGATGCCGCCGAAGTGCGTCCCGTCGGCGAGGAAATGGACGCCGCCGAGCAGCCGCAGACGACGCTGGGCGGCAGTGTCCAGTCACTGGCGACGCTGCTCCACCGGTCCACGGCGGGCACGCTGAACAGCGGCCTGGGCACCATACGCTGGGCCGCCGACCAGGTCGCCGGGGGCTGGCGCTGGACCAAGCGCCTCAGCGTGGGGGAGGACCTTCTCGCGTCGGAGAGCGTCGCCCAGGAGGTCGTGGAGGCGGGTCTGTCACCGCACCACATGACGGCCAACGCCTACCGGGTCTTCCGCGACTCCTATGTGGTCGAGGGCGCCGGCACGTCGGGACTCCTCGCGGGCACCGATGTCACCGTCGAGGTCGAGGGTTTCCTCACCGACGTGCGCGCGCTGCCGCGTCCCGGAGTGATGGACTACGACCGCTGGATCCAGTCCGTCGACGCCTCCGCCGAGACCCGCGGCGACAACCGAAGCCACGCGGGTGGCATCTCCCTCGCCGCCGACTACGGCGACTCGCGGCGCACGTTCGCCCCCTCCGGCCGGTTCCTGACACGCACGAGCACCACGGACAGCTCCACCGTCAACGACAACTCCGCGGCCTTCCGCGTCACGAGCGAGAACGGCGTTCTCCCGCACCGCTTCAGCGGTACGGCCACCTACAAGGTCACCGTCAGGACCGGCCTGCGTAACGTCGTGACGGGCGTGCTGGCCGGCGGACCGAGCCGCCAGGACACCAGGATCATCGAGGTCCCGGACGCCGTGGAGTTCCTGCTCTCCGACAACGACCTGATCAACCACCCGGAGTTCAGGCTTCAGGATGTGCCGGCTCCGCAGTACACGGGTCCCGCCAACCGTCTGCTGCCGTCCTGGTTCGTCGAGAGCGGCGGTCAGCTCGGCTTCGGCTCCGTGGTCGAACTCCACCCCGAAGGCGGCAGGTCCGCCTTCGCCAACCGGGTCGGGGAACTGGTCGAGCAGATCGCCCCCGGCGCGACCGTGCCCGGCCACGCCACGTATCTGCCCGGCGTTCTGTCCCGGATCAACGAGCACGCCTCCTCGCTCGGCCTGCGCACCCTGGTCAACGCCGGCCCGGCCGGCCACACCGCCTTCCACTTCGTGCACCGTTCGTGGCTGGGCCCGACGCTGGTCGAGGTGGCGCTGCGCGCTCGGCCCACCGGAGACCTTGGGGAGGCGCGCGGCCGGTCGGCCCTGAAGCAGGCCGGCCTGGACACCGTTCTCAGCCACTCCAACGGCGACGGCAGTGCCCTGCCGGTCCCCGGTACCACCCGCCAGACCCGCGTCACCTCGGTCGCCAACGAGCTGGACTTCTCGCCGCTGGTGCAGCACAACGGGCACCGGTTCCGGCCCACCGTGTCGATGACCCGGCAGACCGATGCCATGGAGTCGGCGATCTCGACCCGTGAACGGCGGGCCTGGCAGCGCAGCATGCAGGACACCTCCGAGTTCGGCCTCGCCTACGACTACGAGGTGACCGTTACCGCGAGGCCGATGGCAGAGGTGCTGGCGGTCGCGCTGCCCCTCTACCTGGCGGGCGGAGCGCGACGCATCGCCCAGTACACCGGACTGGCAGGCCTCATGGACACCTCGCCGGTGCAACGGGCGTTCCGGGCACTGTCCGGCCTGCTGCCCTTGCGGCAGGTGAGCGACAGCGTCCCGGCGCGCGCGGTCATTCGCTTCAACGGGTCGGAGACACCTGTCGAGCCGGAGAAACCCGCCGAGGTCGACGGGTCGCGGCCGCCGGCCGCGACGCCGCAGCCCCGGCACCAGGTCACGCCCGCGGTCTACACCGACGACCCGACCCGGGCCCTGAAACCGCAGCCGGACCAGGTCGCCATCGACATGCAGGTCCCCGCCGAGGTCCGAGCGACGCTGAGCGGCCGGCCGTGGGTACCCGACCGTCCCTTCGAGATCTACCAATACGACGGATCAGGCCAGCTGGCCGAGGCGCTGCGCGCCGTCGATCCGGGGCTGGGCGGCGAACGCGCGCTACCCACCTCCACGTCGTCGGAGGGCATGTTCATCCGGCTGACCCAGCTGGCCGCGACCGGCCGCCTCACGCTGCTGCACCCCGCGGCCACCGCGCCGTACCTGGGACAGCCGGGCGCGGCCCGCACCTCCGTCCAGATGACGATCTACGCTCCGCACAGCATGACGATGAGTACGGACACCGCGATCGACCGGGTGGAGATCTCCAACGACGGCTCGTCCACGCAAGGCAACCTGGCGACGAACCCGGCGCTGACCTTCGGCTACAGCGGACCGTTGCAAGCCTCGGCGACCGACCGTCTCGGCCCGACGGTCCCGCTCGCGGGCGAACGCGTCACCAGCGGACAGACGTTCACGCAAGGTGCCATCCGCCGCGAGATGCTGCGCTTCGGTACCCCGACCGCGGGCGAGGCCGACGGCGTCCCGAGCCACCTGGTCCGGGCGGTCGGCCTGCTGAAGGTCGTGGGCCCCCGGGGCACCCGCTGGGTCACGGCCAATATCATCATGCGCACGACGGAGGCACCCCCGGAGCCGGCTGTGGAGCCGGCACAGGAGCGGCTTGCCCAGCAGGAGGAACCCCCAAGCGGCGGCCGGACGACCCCCTCGGTCCAGGAGGAGACCCCTCACCAGCAGGACGCGCGGCAGGAGCAGTCCCCCCAGGAGGAGGACCGGCGGGAGTCCCCGCGGGAGGGCGTGGACCCGGACGAGTCCGAGGCGAAGCAGGATCCCGCTTTCGACACCTCCTTCACGCCGGACGACCCGGATTCGACGCGCCAGGCCGACACCTCGTCGCCGCCCGGTCCTGGGCAGCCGGACGTGCTCTCCGAGCCGGCAGGGCAGCCCGGGCAGCCGGTGTCCACGGACGTGACGGATGGCACGGAGGTCGTCGACGAACTGGTGCTCGATGATCCGTTGGGGGTGGACGTGCTGCCTGACGGGGAGTGGTTGGCGGGCCTTGGGGACGCCGCACGCGACACGGACGACCAGTAGGTGCCCGGCGAGGTGCCGTACGTGACGCAGTCGGGGGTGCGGTGGCGTTCACCGTGGACGCCGACCACCGGTGCGCAGCCGCGCCTACGGATGCCGGAGTGCGGCAGCCGGTTCAGGACGCCGTCGCCGGAGCACACCAACGGCAGCGCGCAGGCTGAAGCCGGTTCAGGACACTGAGCCACGGGTGAAGTTCGCGCGCATCGCGTGGGTGGTCCTGCGGATGACGGCCCGGGCCGGCGCTGACGAGGACCTCGATTGGGCTGTTTCGGTGAACTCCACGATCGTGCGTGCCCACCAGCACGCGGCCGGGACCCTTCGGCCCCGCGGAACCGGGCACGAACCCGGGCGGATCGCGACCGAACTGGCAGTCATGCTTGCCGACGGCGGCGAGAGCATCACCGACCTGGCACTGCTACGTGACCAGCGTGGAGTGTTCGGCACGGTGGCCTTCACCCCGACCGCCTGCCGGCTGCCGGCCGGCAGCGACCCCACTGCGCTGGCGGCACTGCGCACGGCCCGGGCTGCCGCGCGGGAGGTCGCCTGGCTGCAGGCCGCCGAGACCCGGGCAGGGATACCCGCTTCGCGATCCGGTGACCGCGACCTGTCCGGCCTGGCCCTGGACTTCGACGCCACCCTGGTCACCTGCCAATCGGAGAAGAGCAGGCGGCGGTCACCTACAAACGCGGCTTCGGCTATCACCCAATCCTGCACTTCCTGGACAATACAGGCGAAGGCCTGGCCGGCCTGCTCAGGTCGGGCAACGCCGGAGCCAGCACCGCCGTCGACCACATCACCGTCCTGGACGCGGCCCTCGCCCAGATCCCCGACGCCTACCGCCACGGCACCGACCTGCTCATGCGCACCGATAGCGCCGGCGGCGCCAAAGCGTTCCTGCACCACATACGCGCGCTACGCGAGCGTGGCATCCACACGTTCTTCTCGGTTGGGTATCCCGTCACCGAGCCGGTTTCGCCCGATCCAGGCTCGGCCCGACCACCTGTGGCATCCCGCGCTGGAGCAGGACGGCCCCCTGCGGACCGGCACGCAAGTTGCCGAGTTGACCGGCATGGTCAAACTCGAGGGCTGGGCTTGACTCCGTCGGGGATCTTGAAGTTCTCCGGTGTGAGGGCTTGGTTTCGCGGGATGCTGGGGACGGTTCGAGGCCCAGGCACGCTGCGAAGGACCCTGCTCGACCTGCAACGACGCGCCCGTGCCGAGCACGACAGCCCCGAAGGGCGCCGGACCTACGCGGTCAGATCCGCATCGGGGGCACGGTCAACGAACTGGCACACGGTCACGGGATGCGGCGGCTATCGCGGGCTGGAGAAGACCCACGTTCCGCCGGTTCAGTCGGTGGGACGGTCTGTCAGGCGCAACAGGATCGCCGCGACGATGTACCGCATGCGTCCCAGGGGGGTCCGCGGGTCGTAGCCGAGCTTACGGGTGATGGCCGCGTGCCGCGCCTGCACCGTGGAGTGGTGCATCCCAAGCCTTTCGGCTGCCGCGCGAATGCTGTCGATCTCGACGAGTGTCCGCAGGATTGCGCTGGTGCGCGTGTCGAGTCTGCGGAGCGTCGCGATGTCTTCGTGAGGGATCTCAGGGTCGTACGCCTGTATGAGCCGCAGCATGGCGCCGAACTCGGTTGCGTCGAGCACCGGATCGTCCACATCGGAAAGGCGGTAGGCGATCACGGCGGCGGCCCACGACTGCGGAGCGTGGTCGGCGCGCACCCAGAGACCGAGGCCGGCACGCCCGGCAGGCTCGACCTTCCCCGACGCGTCGAGAGTCGCGCACAGCATGCCGTAGCGCGTCGGCACGACTGTCGACGGCCCGGCCAGACGCGGCTGGTCGACGCCGGTGGCGACGATCCGGATCCTCGTGCCCGCGTTGAGGTGCAGTCGGGCAAGCGCCATGGTTCGCTCGGCGATCCCATGGTTGGCGTCGACGACGATGTCGAGCGCGTTGTCGGGCGCGCCGCGGTGATTGAGCAGCTCCACCGCGATCCCGAGCCGCTCGACGACCATCTCGTCGTTGGCGTGGTGCGCTCCGTCCCGCTCGAGCCAGACGCGGACGTCGTGGCTGGCCCGCTCAGGAGACCGCACCACATCGGGGGAGGGGTCCAGACGGCGACCGCTGGGGTCACATCTGGTGATCCGTCCGCGACGCTCGGCTCCCGCGATCGCTCCCGAAAGCGCTGCGGCAGCGCGCAGGAGTCCTCCGAGGCCTACTCCAGAGGCAACCAGGGCGTCGAAGTACGCGATGACCTTCAGCGAATCACTCGCCTCAGGGTCGAGAGCGGTGAGCCGCCCGACAAGTTCCTGCATACTGGGCTCCATTGCCTGGGGTTATCCACACTAGTGCTGTCTCGATGACGACGGACGAACTAGTCGAGGACGTGTGACACCGCTGTCGGCACCGCGATCGCGACCTGGACGTCGCGCGGGCCCCTGCGATCCGGGCCCGCGCGAACTGCCAGTGTCAGGAAGATGCTGATCCGAAGAGACGCCCGACCCAGTCGTTGCGGGTGGCGATCGCCGCCTGGCCGACGGCCGTGTGAGGAGCGATCTCGTCGAAGCCGTGGAACCCGCCGGCCCACACGTGCAGCTCCACCGAGACACCCGCGTGCCACAGTGCGGTGGCGTACGCGATGCTCTCGTCCCGGAAGATCTCGCTGCCACCGCAGTCGACGTACGTGGGCGGCAGCCCCGACAGGTCGGTCGCACGCGCCGGGGCCGCGTAGATTGATACCTCATCGGTCCCGCGGCGGTCCCCGACGTAGGCCTGCCACGCGGTCTGGTTGCTGGTGCGGTTCCAGGTCCCGGTCTCGGCGAACTGGAGCGTCGAGATGCTCTCGTCGCGGTCGTCGAGGAACGGACAGACGAGCACCTGACCTATCAGCTTCGGGCCCTGGCGATCGCGGGCCATCAGGGCGACCCCGGCGGTAAGGCCGCCCCCGGCGCTGGCGCCTGCGATGAGGAGCCGGTCGGGGTCGATCCCGAGCTCGGCGGCGTGCTCGACGGTCCAGAGCAGCCCGGCGTAGCAGTCCTCGAGCGGATAGGGGTCGGGGAACTCCGGCGCGAGCCGGTACTCCACGGTGACCAGTACCGCGTCGTGCTCGACGACCCACGGCACCACCTGCTGGCCGATGCCGATCATGCGGTTGCCTGCGACCATCCCGCCGCCGTGCATGTGGTAGATCCCGGGCCCGGTCCCCGTGTGGTCGGCCCGGGCGATGACGCTGACGACGATGTCGGCGCCCTCGTGGCCCGGGATGGTCAGATCCCGGCGCGTGAGACCCGCCTTCGCCAGATCCTCATCGGTCGTGGCGGACGCCGCGGACGCCGCCCGGAGCAGAGGGATCGTCTCGCTTGTCACGGTCGGTAGTTGGCCCTGGATGAGACCCAGGACCGCGCCGAGCTCGGGATCGAACGGGGGGCGGGCGATGGCCGTTGACATCTGCACTCCTTGCTTTGTGTATGCCGTGGTGCTCTTCACTGTGTCCGCTCGGTGCGGGGCGCAGAACCGCCGTTCATGGCAGTTTCCGATCGCCGGCTCCGCCGTCCGCGCGGCGGCCGCGTACGCTGCTTGAAGCTTCCCCGTGATCTTGGACACTCGATCCCTATGCTGCGAGGTCGTGTTGGTGCCGTTGCCGGGTCTCGGCCGGGGTGAGGTAGCCGAAGACCTTGTGTTTGCGCAGGCGGCGGCGGTTGTAGAACGTCTCGATGAAGTCGAAGACCTCAGCGCGGGCGGTGGCCCGGTCGGGCCAGAGGCGGGTGCCAATCTCTTCTTTGAGCAGGGCCCAGAAACTCTCCGCGGCGGCGTTGTCGAAGCATGATCCGGTGCGTCCGCAGCTTTGCCTGAGCCCCAACTCGCCTATTTCATAGCGGAATTGACTACTCGTGTATTCGCTGCCGCGATCCGAATGCGCTATGCACCCGGGCCGGAGCCGGCCCCGGCCCGCGGCCATCTTCAGCGCATCGACGACAAGGTCGGCGCGGTGGTGGTCGGCCATCGAGTAGCCGACGACCTCGCGGGTGGCCAGGTCCAGCCAGCAGGCGAGGTAGAGCCAGCCCTCGGATGTGGGCAGAGCGGTGATGTCGCCGACCAGTTTCGTGCCGGGAACCTCGGCATGGAAGTCGCGGCCGATCAGGTCCGGGGCCGGCCTGGCCTTCTTGTCCGGCCGTGTCAGCGAACGGCGCTTGCGACGGGTGACGCCCTGGATGCAGTGCTCGCGCATGAGGCGGGCGACGCGTTTGCGGTTCACCGCCCGGCCCAGGCGCCGCAGTTCGGCATGGATGCGCGGCGCGCCGTAGGTATGGCGGGAGGCCACGTGGATGACGGTGATCTCATGGACCAAGTCCTGGTCGGCGGCCTTGCGCGCGGCCCGAACCTTCGCCGCGGCGAGCCAGGCATAAAACGAGGCACGGGCCACCTTCAGCAGGCGGCAGAGGAAAGCAACACCGTGGGTTCTCCGCATCGATGAACGTGTACGTCGCGTTCACCGATCGCTCTCCTTCGCGAAGAAGACCGCGGCTTTTCGTAGGACCTCGATCGTCTTGGCCTGCTCGGCGTTTTGCCTGCGCAGCCGCTTGAGCTCCTCGCGCTCGGCGGTGGTGAGCTCACCCGGGGCTCCCTCGCCCCGGTCCGCCTTGGCCTGGCGATACCAGCCGCGCAGGGACTCCGAGCTGATGCCGAGCTCCCGGGCAACGGCGGTGACCGTCTTGCCCGTGGAGTCGACCAGCGCGATCGCGTCCCGTTTGAACTCCGCGGTGTACCGCTTCGTGTACTTGCTTCCCACCTGGTGCTACTTCCTCCGGAACCTCATGTCCCAGTCTCCAGGTGTCCACGATCAAGGGGAAGGTTCACGTCGTCGTCTCCCGCATCTTGTAACGGTCCTGGTGACCGCTGACCGACGGATGCCTCGCGTACCATGCCGTGATCACCGGCTCGATCAATGCCCACCGCCCGTCGGAGAAGCCACCGCCGCACGGCTTGCGCTCGCTCATCCCGCCACCACAGCGGAACTCATCCCGCTGACCAGGCAGGCCCGATCACCCAACCTCACACCATCAGGGGGAAGGTGAAACGGTCATCAGTGAACGTATCGCCCTCTCAAGCCGGCTCGGGCAACGGCTCCGGTTGCCGCGCTGGCGCGGCCGCCGGTTCCCAGTGTTTGGTGGTTCGTACGTAGTTGTGGACCACTGAGGTCATCGCCAGAAGGAGAAGTGGTCCGAACACCCACGGATGTGTGGCCATCTCCATCGGCAGGTAGCGATAGGACACCAAGAGCGCAGCGAAGACTGCCGTGCCGTGGCTGACCAGCTGGATTCCTGACCGGTCCCAGCCGCGTTCGTGCGAGCGCAGAGCCGCCTCGATCGTGAGCGCGAAGACCACGCCGGCAACGAGATCCACGCCGTAGTGGTAGCCGAAGCCCAGCGTCGCGCCGAGCGTGGCGATCAGCCAGAACGCGCCTGCGAATCGCAGAATCCGTGGGCCCTTGCGGGAGTGAATGAAGATCGCGGTAGCCCACGCCGTGTGCAGGCTGGGCATGCAGTTACGGGGGGTGATCTCGTCGTACGGCATCGGGTGCGGGGTACTGATCGGCGGCGGCGTGGCCGGCCACAGGTCGGCCACCGCCCAGTGCACGCCGCCGGTGCCGGATGCGCCCGGGCCGTAGGCGAAGACCGGTCCGACCACCGGGAAGAGCATGTAGATGCCCGGTCCGAGCACGCCGATGACCAGAAAGGTGCGCACCAGATGATGGCGCGGGAAGCGGCGCTCAATCCCCACGTTGCGCAGCTGGTACAGCGCGAAGACGATCGCGGCCACCGCAAGCTGAGCATAGACGAAGTCGAGGACATGGATGCCGATCGGGCCGGTGGCCGTGACGATCCGGCCTGCCAGCCACGACGGGTTGCCCAGCGCGTGATCGGCGGTTGCCACGTACTGGTCGAGCACCGCCGGACGAGTCTTCGACGTGATGAGAAGCCAGGTGTCACCGGTCTTGCGGCCGGCCACCAGCAGCAGACCGAGCCCGACGCCCTTCAACAGCAGGACACGCTCCTGGCCGGTGCGGCGCGTGACAGCGATGACCGCACAGCCCAGAATCACCCACAACGCGCCGTTGCCGAAGAAATGGCCGTCGGTCGTCCTGGCGCCGACCGCCCACCGCGCCAGTACGAAGACGACGTCGATGCCGATCGCGACACCAGCCGCGATGAACCGTTGCCGCCAGGTGAGCACCACCATCATCAACGCCAAACCGGCGTACAGCGGCCCCGGCTTGGGGGCGAAGACCACCTCTTTCACCTGATTGGTCATCGGACCCGGTTCGCCACCGAAGCGACGCGCGGCGATCTCCAGCGCAGTGAGGAGGCCGAGTGCCACCACACCCACCGTGACCCACAGCAGCGCCCGTGGTCGACGCCACGCGGCGAACGTAATTCTGCCGTTTATTCGCGAAAGCACCCGCGATGCTATAGATATCAATTGCCTGGCCGATTTGTCATTTAGTCAACCAGGCCACTTTTCACGCTGGTTGATATGGTTTCCTGGTGATGGGTGAAGGGATGATTGCCGATAGTTCGAACATGCTATCGGAGCGGTGAGGGCGGGTTTCGCTGGTCACGGGGTGGCGCGAAGGCCGATCGATCCTGCGCTCGGTGATCCAGCGTCACGGTTACCTGCCGGACAGCCCCGGGGCCCGTGAAATTGGACCGTGCCTGCGCTGCGAGTGGCGGCGAGTTCGGTCTCCAGGCTGGCCAGGAGTGCGGGTAGGTCGAGTTCAAGAGCCTGCTCGGATGCCGCGGCGTTACTCGGCGGCGGACGGTTCCAGCAGACGGGCGTGCGGCCGGCACAGGTGGTGGCGACCTCGGCCCCTTGTCCATGGCGCTCCGGATCGGCTCCTTCGCCTCCCGGCTGTCACGGCTGAGCCGATGGCCCGGCGAGGCCATCGCCGCCGCGCCGACAGCGCTGGTGACGCAGCTTCACCTCGTCGAGTGCAGTGGTGGACGGTGCGCGGACGCCGAGCGCGTGCACCAACACTCCTCCCGGTTCCCACTTCGATGGTTGCGCAGCGTCGGAACCATTGAACGCGCGACTCTCCACCAGTCCGTATCGGTGGGCGGGCGGGCAGGCGGCAGGGCTTTCGGGCGATAGGCGTGATCGCAGCCTTCGCGAACATCGAGTGCCGCGAGTACCGCGAGCACCGCGAGCGTCTCGGGTGCCATGGCGGCCTCTACCGGTCGCGATGATGGGCGACCGACTGTCCGTCACCTCGTGTCAGAGGCGCCCGAGGGCAACGAACTGCTGCTTGGGGCGACGATGCCCTCGTACGGGTGTCGGCTGCCGGAGGGCTGGTGTCTCTGCTGTGCGGATACGGACCGTGCTCCCGTGGCGGTCGGCCCTACGTCGGCGACGGCTTGATCACGGCAGGGTTGCTCCCGGGCGCCGTTGCCGTCGGAGCGGCCATCGGTTACCTGATCCGGCAACTGGTCACGGTGGGGCCCAGTCCTTGTGCCGGCCAGGACGATGGCGAGGTCGATGCGGACGCGGAGGTGAACCGGGCGCGACAGGCGTGGTAACTGGCCTTGCTGGAACGGGGGACGGTGCCCTTTCTGCTCGGTCGCCTTGAGGAGGCGCGCATAGGGGAACGACGGGATCGCGCCACACGTTGATCTGTCTGGGTACATGAGAGTGATACCTCCACACTGGTATCTTCTACAACACTGTAGAAGTTGGTCTGGCTGTCGGGTTCGCCTTCGAGCGAGTCCTCGACGGCCCGGGACAAAGGGAGCTCGACATGGCACTGTGGGACCGCATCAAGGACTCGGCGTCGCAGATGCAGACCCAGTTGGTGGCGAAGAAGAACGACCTCAAGAGCGGTGCCTTCCGCGATGCGAGCATGGCGATGTGTGCCTTGGTCGCCGCGGCCGACGGCAAGATCGACCCGTCCGAACGGCAGCGTGTCGCGCAGCTGATCTTCAGCAACGAAGTGCTGCAGAACTTCCCCGCCGACGACCTCCAGCGCCGCTTCGAGGGCAACCTCGACAAGCTGACCGCCGACTTCGACTTCGGCAAGGTGAGCGTGCTTCAGGAGATCGCCAAGGCGAAGAAGAAGCCCGCCGAGGCGCGTGCCGTGATCCAGATCGGCATTGTCATCGGTGGTGCCGACGGCGACTTCGACGCGACCGAGCGTGCCGTGGTCCGGGACGCCTGCTTCGCGCTGGATCTGCCGCCCCACGAGTTCGACCTCTGAAACTCCGGCCGAACGGCATTCGACAGAAGCGCCTTTGGGCCCGGCAGGGATGAACCGCCTGCCGGGCCCATTGCTGCCTCGGCGTCAGAGCGCCGTCGCTGTGCGGAGCAAGAGCAGCAGTGTGAAGGCCGAGTTGGCCGAGAACGTCGCCGAGAGAAGAACGCCGGTGGCTGCGGCCCACAGGGCCAGGCCCACTGTGGTGAACACTGGCGGCCAGGTGCGCACGACGGGCGCCGGCCCAAGCAGGGCCGCGACCCGGCGGGGAAGCGGGCCCGGGGCGGCCAGGCCGGCGAGTGTGGGCGCGGGGGTGCCGCGCGAGACGAGCGCTGCCCTTCCGATCGCACGGGCTACGGTCTTACGACTGCCGACGGCTTGGGCTGCTTCCTCGTCCGCCCACCGCTCCACCGTGTAGGCCACGGCAGTCCGCAAGGGCAGCAGGAACGGGTTCGCACAGGCGGCCAGCCGCACGAACAGCAGATGGCGATGATGCCGGGCGGCGAGGTGGCTGCGCTCGTGAGCGAAAAGAACCCGGCGCTCCCGGGGCGGGAGGCAGGCGAGCATGGCCGTGGACACCACGATCCGGTCGCGCAGACCGCCCGGCAACGCGTAGGCATAGGGCTGGGCATCGTGCAGCACCGCAACCTCCGTGCGCGGCAGACCCTCCAGTGCTCGGTGAGCCCGCCATCGCACCCTGTAGTGATGCAGCAGGGCGCGGCCGCAGGCTACGACGACCGCCAGAAGACCCGGGATCGCTGCCATTCCGGCGACCTCGTGCCGCGGAACGCTCTCGCGCACCTCGGGATCAGACCAGCCGTCCGGCAGCGGATTGCCGGGCAGCTGAGCGGTGCCCACCACCATCAGCAGCGCCAGGCACACCGTGCTGCACAGTGCCATGACGGTGGAGACCCTCGTCAGCAGGACCGTGGCGACGCGGGGATGGAGGCGCCGTTCGGCCAAGCGCGCGATCGGCCAGGCGGTTAACGGCAGGATCAACGGGAGGAGAACGAAGATCCCCATGTGCTCTCAGTCCTCGTCCGTGGCATGGTCCAGCAGATCGCGGAGCAACTGCTCGTCGCCTTCCGGCAGCGCGGTGATGAAGCTGGCCAGCACCGCCCGACGGTCCTGCTCGCTGTCCAGGACCTTGCGCATCTTCAGCGCGGCGAGCCCGGCCTCGTCCGCGGCGGGAAGCCACACGAAGGACCGGCCCTCGCGCCTGCGTGTGACGGCCTTCTTGGCCAGCAGGCGGGCCAGCACCGTCATCACGGTGGTGTACGCGAGGTCGGCGGCCAGGTGCTCCTGCACCCAGCCCGCGGTCACCGGTCCCTCGGCCTCGTGCAGCGTGGCGAGCACCCGCGTCTCCAACGCCCCGTGCGCCCTACGCCGACGGTGTGCCTCCGGCTCTGTCACGCGCTGTCTCCCTTCTGTCCCGCCCTCGCCTCAACTTCTCACGCCGAAGGAGTGTCACATCGTACAAAGCGGATGGTGGCAGTGGCTTGCTGTGAGGTTCCAAAGCAGGCCCCGAACCGATCGAGTGCGTGGAGGGACGAACCATGGGTGTGTCCTCGTCCAAGGGTGGCAACGTGTCGCTGAGCAAGGAGGCGCCCGGTCCGAGTGCCGCGCCGGGACAGCAGCCATCCCATCAGCGCGGCGGCGAGGCCGGCCAGGCCGGCCGCCGCGAAGCCGCCTGCCGGTCCGGACGTGTCGATCGCTCCGCCGACGATCGGGACGCCGAGGGCGAAGCTCGCGCCCAGCGCCGAGGACTGCAAGCCTGTCGCCTCACCGCGCACGCTCGCGGGTGCGAGCCGGCTCACGGCGTCGGACAACGCGGAAAGAGTCGGTGCGGCAAGCAGCCCCGCGCCGCAGCCTGCCACACACAACCAGCGCCAGTCGTGGGCCAGTCCGGCGGGAATGGTTACCGGCCCGAGCAGGCCGAGCAGCAGCCAGGTGGGCAGCGGTCGCGGGAGCACGCCGTACAGAAGCCCGCCGGCGATGGAGGCCGCGCCGTACACGGCCACCACGACGGCGGCCCAGGAGACCTGGCCGGCTTCCTTGAGAGTGGCCACGATGGCCAGGTCGGTACCGTTGAGCACGATCGTGGCGCCGAACGCCATCACCAGCAACGCGATCATTCTCGGGCCCAGCCACTTCCGGCGACGGGGGCGGTCGGCTGGGTCGGCCGACGCCTCCTCCTCGGCCCGCAGCGGGGGGTTGAGCAGAGCGATCCCCGCTCCGCCCGCCACGATCGCAGCGCCGACGCTCCAGGCCACCACGCCGGAGTGCAGGTGTGTCGCGCAGAGGATCACGATCGGCGGGCCCACCATGCAGGACAGCTCGCCCTGTACCGCTTCCAGCGCGAAGGCTCGAATCTGACCGAACCACTCGGTGTCCAACCGTTGCTCGTCGACGTTGTCCGGTCATGGGTGGGGTGATGTCAGGAGGTGATCCGAAGTGGATCGAGTCGTTCGTCGGGTTGAGCCCGGTGCAGTTCGACCGTCTCGTCGCGTTGGTGCGGCGGCGGGGTGGTGACATCCAGCGAGGCCGGCCGTGGCGATCGCCGCTGGAGGACCGGGTGTTGCTGGTGGCCACGTACTGGTGCACGAATGTGACGTTGCGGCAGGTGGCGCTACTGTTCGGGACGTCGAAGTCGGCCGCGGACCGGATCCTGAACCATCTCGCGCCGCTGCTGGCGATCTCTCCGGCCCGCCGCAGACGCGAGGGCACTGTGTACATCGTCGACGGCACGCTGGTGCCCACCAGGGACCGCACTGTCGCGGCCTCGAGCAAGAACTACCAGTACTCGACGAACCTGCAGGTGGTCATTGATGCCAACAGCCGCCTGATGGTGGCCATCGGTGACCCGCTACCCGGAAGCCGCAACGACTGCCGGGCCTTCACCGAGTCCGGGTGTCGACCGGGCCTGCCGTGGCGTTACCACCCTCGCTGATGGCGGCTACCAGGGCACCGGACTGCTCATCCCGCGCCGCAAAGGATGAGGCCAACAGCGTCTGAGCCCGCAGCAGGAGGCCGAAAACGCTGTCCGCCGTCGGGCCCGGGCACGTGTCGAAGACGGCGGCGACCAAGAGGAAGTCGACCGCTGTCGGGATGGGGTGGCGGGTCAGGCCGGAGTGGCCAGGGCGCCGAGGCGGTGCCAGCAGGTGGTGAAGGCGTCGCGCCAGCGCCAGGTGGTCGGCGCCGATGGTGTGGAACTCGTTGAGGCGGTCGCCGATCGCGTCGTCGGTCCCCAGTCCGCCAGGGTGTCGATCAGGCGGTCGCCGCCGCCGATGAAGTCTTCGGCGGTGAAGCCGAGGCTGAGCTTGGCAGGTCCGGCTGTCGTTCCTCGGCTGAGCGGTGCGACCACGGGAGGTTCGAGCGGCGTGCCCCGTGCTACCGTTGCGCTTTTGCAGTGTCGCTGTGTCGGTGCTCCGTTCGATGTCTCTGGCTGGCGGCCGTGTCCCTGCCGCGCCTTCCTCGGTACGGTCCCTTCGGAGGAAGGCTCTCTGTGAACGAATCAGCACGTGCTGATGCCCGGCAGCAGGACGATGTGTCCGAGGCGGCGGGCGCCACTTCGGCAGTGCCCACGGCGACGTCCTTCGCCCAGCTGGGGTTGCCGGCCGAGATTCTGCGGGCGCTCGATGAGCACGGAGTGACCGTGCCCTTCCCCATCCAGGCGGCGGCGCTGCCGAACGCGCTCGCGGGACGGGACGTCCTGGGCCGGGGCCGCACAGGATCCGGCAAGACACTCGCCTTCGGCCTGGGGATGCTCGCCCGGACGGCCGGGCAGCGCGCGCAGCCGAAAGAGCCGCTGGCGCTCGTTCTGGTGCCTACCAGGGAGCTGGCGCAGCAGGTCGGTGAGGCTCTCACCCCGTACGTCGAGGCGCTGCGGCTGCGGCTCGCGACCGTGGTGGGCGGAGTGTCCATCGGACGGCAGGCCGCCGCGCTGCGGGATGGCGCCGAGATCGTCGTCGCCACGCCCGGTCGACTGCACGACCTCATCGAGCGGAAGGGCTGCCGACTGGGACGGGTGCGCATCGCGGTCCTGGACGAGGCCGACCAGATGTGTGACATGGGGTTCCTGCCGCAGGTCACCGAGATCCTGGACCAGGTGCGCCCCGACGGGCAGCGGATGCTGTTCTCCGCCACCCTCGACCGCGACGTGGACCAGTTGGTGCAGCGCTACCTGCGCGACCCCGCCGTCCACTCCGTGGACCCTTCGACCAGCGCGGTCTCCGCGATCGAGCACCACGTCTTCGTCGTGCACGGCCCGGACCGGTACGCCGTGACCACGGAGATCGCCGCGCGGGACGGCCGCGTCCTGCTGTTCCTGGACACCAAGCACGGTGTCGACCAGCTCACGCGGCATCTGCGGGCCAGCGGCGTAGCCGCCGCCGCCCTGCACAGCGGGAAGTCCCAGCCGCAGCGCACCCGGACCCTGGCCCAGTTCAAGAACGGGCAGGTCACCGCGCTGGTCGCGACGAACGTCGCCGCGCGCGGCCTGCACGTCGACAACCTCGACCTCGTGGTCAACGTCGACCCGGCCACCGATCCGAAGGACTATCTGCACCGCGCGGGCCGCACGGCCCGGGCCGGCCGCTCCGGCACCGTCGTGACACTCGTCCTGTCGGGACAGCGCCGCGAGACGAGCCAGGTCATGGCGGACGCCGAAGTCGCCCCAAATGTAACCAAAGTGCGGTCGGGCGAGGCGGAGTTGAGCCGGATCACCGGCGCCAAGGCCCCCTCCGGAAAGCCCCTCGACGGCGGGGCGGCCGTATCGCGACCCAAGAACCACAACGCCCCGTTCCGCGGCCTGGGCAGCACCAAGGACGCGAAGGGCGGATCCGGTGGCAGGCCGTCCCGCAAGAGCAGCGAGGCCCGCAAGCTCGCGGAGGCCCGCAAGGCGGCCCGGGTGCGGCGCGACGGCTGAGACCGGCTTCCCGGACTGCCGGGCGATGGGTTCGCCTACGCTGCTGGACGGATACGCGGGACCGGAGATCGGCCAGGGTGCACGGGTCGGCATCAGCGTCACGTATCGGTGACCGCACGCAGGGATAGGCGTGCAGGCGATGGAGAACGGCGCGGACGCGCCACGGCGGAACGGTGTCCACACCGTCGAGCGAGAGCTGGGCGTGGGCGGCATGGGGACGGTCTACCTCGCCCGATCACGGGGCGGCCCCTCCGTCAGCCGTGGCCACCAGTTATGACAAGCGCCGCTACATCTCCCTCGGCACCGTAACCGCCGCGGCCCTCACCATCTGGCTCCGCTCATGACCGGCCGGAGGCGCTCGCCCGCATCCGCAGCGAGAAGGGCATCAGCTGGGGCGGACGCCCCCCTCAACGCCGCAGCCTGACCGACCGCGAACCGCAGCCCCGGAGCGCCGAAACGGACAAGTTCACGAGAAGGACAGCGACAGAAGGACGACTCAGGAGGCGGACGGCTCGATATCCCCCGCAAAGACGATGACCTGGTCGATGAGGCTCCGCCGCAGATGGACGACGTCCGTTCCCGCCAGGCGGGGGCCTCCATCCGGCGTGGTGAAGACCCACTGGTACCGGGCCCACTCGTCAGGCATGTCCACCGCTGAGCAGCGCACCATCGTGCCGGTCCCCGCCGGGTGGCGCCGGATGTCCAGCACGAACCGCTCGACCGCCGCGATTCCTTCGCTGCGACCCAACGGCCCCCAGAAGACCACGTCTGAGGTCAGGGCCTGGGAGAGCAGGCCAGTCACATAGCTGTCGTCCGAGGCGTTAAACGCGGAGATGAACGTGTCGATCGCGGAGCGTGCCGTCTCTTCCTGCATGCCCCAGTAATACCAGCCGTTGCGCGTGCGCTCGTCCCGCGAGCCGCCTTCCGATCACGGTGGACCATCCCGGTCACAGCACCAGGGATGCCTTGGATCAGTCATGGCGGGCCGGCAGCAGCGGCCAGAGACGTCGACCGGGAGGCCAGTAGGCGCTCTGGTTCTACCTTTGATCTTGGCCAGTGCTCCGGCGTTTACGCCGGAGGTGAAGGCCATGCCGGAACTGCTCTGACCGGCGCATGAGTACGAGTCCGCAGTGTTCAGCTCAGCTCATGGGGCGCTTCTGGTTCTCGATGTACTGCTTCACGTCGGTCAGGGGCGCGCCGCCGCAGCTTCCGGCGAAGTAGGAGCCGGACCAGAAGTGTCCGCAGACTCCTCAGGCTGGAGCGGCAGGCCGCACACCGCAAGAGCTTCCGCAAGAAGGGGGAGAAGACCTCCCGCCGCTTGCAGCACACCTACGACCAGATCAAACAGCTCCGAGCAAAAGCCACGCGACGAGCCTTGGACTGGCAGCACCAGACAACCACCTACCTCGCCCGTACGTACGGCGTGATCGTGGTCGAACAGCTCAACATCACGAACATGGTCAAGTCCGCTCGGGGCACCACCGAGGAGCCGGGCAAGAACGTCAAAGCCAAGGCCGGCCTCAACCGCTCCATCGCACAAGAGGCATGGGGACGCACGGTCGCGATGCTGACGTACAAGCTCGGCCGCTACGGCGGCCAGCTCGTCAAGGTTCCCGCCCCGAACACCTCCCGACGCTGCTCCGCATGCGGATTCACC
>NZ_JBSFXG010000053.1:0-49287 GCF_053595235.1 Streptomyces sp. NPDC002520
GGCCGAACACAGGTCGGGGTGAGCCGAGTTGTGGGGGGTGGGTGCGTGCTTCAAAGATACTGGCTAGATTGAGACTGGAATGGAGCTGCACCCCCTTCGAGCTGGAAAAAGAGGCGCGGATAACGGTTGAGATATGCGGGATTAGATTAGCGAGGAAAGCGCACGGAATTGATGGGATGGCGCGCCGAAAATGACGGTACCGGAAACGGTGGGAAATGCGGGTGGGAGCATTCGCGGGTGATTAGCCAGAACGGTCCGGGTGGCGTTCGGGTGCGGGTGGGAATGAGAGCTGCGCGCGGCGGGGTATCCGTGCTCGGGGCCGTCGGTCGGCGAGGCCGAGGCGCCGCAGTTCGGCCTCGCGCGCGCGTGCGCGTCTTACTGATAAAAGGGGCCCGCGCGGAAACCTGCTCTGACCTGCGGTTTCGTGAGGGGCTATGTGTTGGGTCTGACACATCGACCTGCGGTTTCGTGCCTCGTCCGACACAAGAGCACCACATTTGGCCCCGGAAACAGGTACAAACTGCATTCATGCTGGTCAGGTGCGTATTCGCCGATCGGGGGGCGAGAGGTGATGTGTCGGCGTCGACACCAGGGGGCCACGCCGACAGGGACAAAGGTCCCCCTGGGCGGGGACAATCTCGGCTAGGGTGCCGGGAACCACACGAGATCGAGCAGCAGGAGCCAGGGTGCCCGGGGAAGCGAGTCGCTCCACCAGCAGAGGCCGGCGGTCGACGAGCCGGGGTGAGCCCGTGACGTCGCCGCTGGCGGACAGCTTCGCCAAGGCCCTGGACCGGACGCCGCCCGAGCGCGGCCGGCCGGTGAAGTCGGCGAGCGTCGAGTACAAGTACCGCGAGCCCCACGACGCGTGGGGGCGCAGCGGCTACAGCATGGTCAGCAACGACTTCCTTGCCGACGTCCTGGCGGTGCTGATCGCCCGGTACGGCATGTCGCCCGTCCAGTCGGCCGTCCTGCTGTTCTGCATGGGCCGCCAGGTCGAGGGCCGCCTGAAGATCACCCACATCAAGGTGGCCAAGCACCTCGGGGTGGAGCGGGCGAACGTTACCCGGGCGCTGGGCAGCCTGGAGAACTGGCACATGCTCCAGCGGCGGACGAACTCGGTGATCGTGGTCAACCCGCTGATCTGCTTCAAGGGCAACGGCGACCTCCAGCGCGAGGCCCTGGAGCAGCTGCGGCAGGACGCCAGGGCCGCCCTGAGGAAGCACTTCCCGGAGATGCGGGAAGATGTTCTGGCGTTGGAGCAGGCCGCGAGCGAGAGCTTCCCGGAGTTCGCGCGGCCGGCGGTTCCGGAGCCGCGCACGCGGCAGCTGGCGTTCGGCGACAACGACGTGGAGGAGGAAGCATGCTGATCCAGGCCACCCTCGGGTTCGCGCAGCTGCACCGGCTGGAGCTCTCCAAGGCGTCCTACGACCTGCTCAGCGCGATGATGGAGGTCCAGCGCCCCGGCGGCGAGGTGAACGCCTCACAGGCCGAGCTGCGGGCGCGTGTGGGGCTCAGCAAGAACCGCACGTCGATCGCGATGAGCCAGCTGGTCGAGCGGCACGTCGTCCTGCGGCCCGAGGGCCGGTACCGCAGCTACTTCATCCACCCGTACTTCGCCGGGTACGCCAGCGAGGAGGAGATGGAGGGGGCGCTGCGCGAGGCGACCGAGGCCATCAAGGCCGGCGACCTGGCCGCGCCGGCGCTTCCCGCTCCGCAGCGGCATCTGGCCGCCGTGCCCACCCGTCGCAGCGCTTGACCGGCCGCCCGGCCGCCCGCCCGGCCGGGTGACACGACATCAGCGGCGCCGCACCCCTCGGACAGGGGCGCGGCGCCGCTTTCGTGTGCGGGCGGCGAGTGTCAGATCCGTACGCACCGTTCCCGCTGGCGGGAAACGCGCAGGTCAGGAGCGGGGCGAAAAGAATCATGAGCGGACCCCTTCCCTAGGTGTATGAACTTCCATACAGTGTATTGAAGTTCATACACCTAGGAGGTTCCGCCCGTGTTACTCACCCTCGTCACCGCCGCCCTCGCCATCGTCGGCACGCTGCTCGGCTCGATCGTCTCCGGCCGCTTCCAGGAGCGCGCCGCCGAACGGTCCGTCCGCGTCACCCACGGCGAGGCGATCCGCCGCGACCGGCTGGAGGCCGTCACCGCCCTCGCCTGCGCCGTCAGCGACCACCGCCGGGCGATGTGGATGCGCGGCGACGCGGTCCTCAAGGGCGCCGGCGCCGAGCGGATCGAGACCCTGCGCGGCGAGAGCCACATGACCCGGTCCGCCGTCACCCGCCCGCTGGTCGCGCTGCGGGTGCTCATCGAGGACCAGGCGGTGCGCGCCGCGGCTGACCAGATGGTCACGCTGACGTACGCGCTGCGCGACGCGTACGCGAGCTCCGAGGACCTGACCGCCGCCCGCGAGGCTGCGAAGGACGCCCACGACGCCTTCGTCGACACCGCCGCCGGCTACCTCAGCCGGACCGCCTGAACCCCGCCAGAGACAGGAGCCCGTCATGGAGCGCACGTCCACGGAGATCGTGAAGGCCGCCGACATCACCGCCATCGAGACCAGCGCCAACCGGGGCGCCGTCGACAGCGAGCTTGCCTACCTGGCACCGGCGGCGGCCGCCGCACTCGGGCTGCTCGCCGACGCCATCAAGCGGGGCACCGCCGACCGCGAGACCGTCGTCCAGGCCCTGAAGGAGGCGGCCGTCCACGAGCGGTTCGCCGACGTCCTGGAGGCCGCGTCCGACGACGTGATGAACGAGGCCGAGGACCCGTACGACTTCGACGCGCGCCTGGACGACAACCTCTCGGGCGCGGCCTCCGACGTCCGCGACCTCTTCCGCTGGCTGTAGACCCGCCCGCCGGCCCCGCCCCGACACCACGAGGGAGACACCGTGTTCACCGGAACCGCCGAAGAACTCCGCGCCCGCCAGGCGCAGGCCCGCGAGCTCGCGGAGCAGGCCGCCGCGCTGCTGGACCAGATCGACGCGCTGGGCCTGGGCGCGGGCGGCGGGCAGCTGCACACCCCCGGCGGCATCATCCGCAACCGGCCCGGCCAGGGCTGGACCGTCGCCGACCGCTGACCGATCCACCCGAGGAAAGGAGACCGCGGTGAGCACCGATCCCGCGCACCCCGATGACCACCAGGATCAGCTCCTGGTCCCGCTCGCCGCCGAGGACGTCGCCATGCTCGGCAGCGACGGCGAGCAGCTGGCCGCGCTGTTCGCCGCCGCGCTGCACGGCCTGGCGCTGCTGCGCACGGGCCGGGCGAGCGCCGCCGAGCTCGCGGCCGCCATCGAGGGCGCCACCGGGCTGCTGGAGCGGCTGGAGGCTGTACGGGACGCCTCCCTGCGCCAGCCCGCCGCCAAGGACGTCTCGCACACCGACCTGGCGAAGGCGATGCACCTGGAGAGCCGCGCGACCGCGCAGTCCCGCCGGCGCACGCTGCTGAAGAAGCCGGTGGGCGACCTGGAGCGGTGGGCTACCGGCACCGACGGGTGAACGGTTGCAGCACGCCCGCAGCAGCCGAACGACCGTTTGCTGCACCGCGCGCTGCCCTCGGTGCAGCACGGCCTGCTACCCGAGCAACAGCCGTGTGGCGCTTGGGGCCGGCCTTCGAATGTCATCGCTCTCCGGCACCCGCATCACCCGCAGCAGCACCCCGTGCAGCAGACACAGCAGCGCCCCGGACCCGACCAGGTCCGGGGCGCTGCTACATGCTGATCAGGCTTCGACGTACGCCACGATCGTGATCTGTCGAAGGGCGGTCACGTAGTAGATGACCCGGACCCCGTCGACGTCGTCCACGTAGTCGCGCAGCAGGGTGTCGGGTACCGGAGTACCCAGCTCGGGGTTGACGCTGATCGCGACGATCGCGCGGTCCAGGCGGTGCGTCTCGGCCGAGGTCAGCTTCGCCAGCTGGCTTAGCGCGGGCTCCACCAGGACTACCTGGGACCGGCGCGGTCCGTGCTCAGGCGACACGGGGCTGCTCGCTGGCGAGGCGCTCCAGGTGGGCGTCGCGGGCTTCCTCCCACAGCACGCCGGATTCCGCGGCCGGGTAGCCGTTCTCCGCGATGTCCTCCAGCACCGAGGCGAGGACGTCGACCCGGGCGCGCTGGTCGGCCGCGTAGGCGCGGGCGGACGCGGCGGCGTTCTCATCGAGGGGCTGGCGGTCGGGGGCGGGCGCGGGGGCCGGCTGCTGGCTCATCCGGGGCTCCTGGGCGGGTTGCTGGCGTGTGCCCTCACGGTAGCGCCGGGGCGGGGCACGCCGGGACGGTACGGACGAAACCCGGCTCCGTCGGCCGGGACCCAGGACCCAGGAGACTCAGGCGGCGCCCGGGGCCGTGGCGCCTGGAGGGGAGCACGCTGGAGATATGCGCACCAAGGACGTCCGGGTGGGACAGACGTACCGCTGCGAGGTGCCGCTCGCGCTTCCGCTGCGGCGGTACCGGCCGGAGACGATGGGCGACTCCTGGTGGCCGCTGACGTGGCTGCGCGGCACGTACTTCCCGCTGTCCGTGGTCGACGTGGACGCCGCGGCCCGGACCGCCCAGGGCCTGGTGATGATCGAGGGGAGCACCCGGGTCACGGTGGAGCTCACCGAGGACCAGGCGCAGGAGGCCGGCCTCCCGCCCGGGGGCGGCTACCAGGTCTCCGGGATGCTCCTGGACGCCGAGGGCGAGCCCGTCGAACTGCCCCGGATCGGCACCCTCACCGTGCCGCTGCGCTGGCTCCACCCGGTGGATACGCCCGTCTCCCCCAGCCACCACGACGCCTCGGTCCGGCAGATCCCCTGACCCGGCCCCGCACGGAGTGTGATCACCCCCGGAGGGGTTGTCGCGTTGTCGCGCCTGTCACGCGAAAACGGCCTGGAGAGGGGGTTCCGGGCCGATTCCGCGCCTGAATGTCCGAATTGATCGGCTTTCCGGGTGGCGCTGTCACGCGGCCTTCCGGCGACGTGACAGGCAGCGTGACAAGGGGGCGTGACAAGCAGTTGTCACCCTCGGTGAGCGTGACAACTGCGGTCAGGTCTGGAGCGGGGGCCAGACGTGCGGGCCGGTGCACTGCCGGCAGGCGGCGCAGCCGGCGCACTCCATGCAGAACTGCTTCGGGGTCAGCGGGCAGTGGCAGATCGGGTTGTAGTCGGGGTCGTCGTCGCCGGGGTAGAGGCTCTCGCCGAAGGGCGGCTCGGTCCAGGCGATGACCGAGCCGTCGGCGAGCAGGTCCTCGTAGTGGTGCCCGATGTCGCTGTGCTCGCTCCAGGTGGCCACCACCACCTCGTCCGCCGCGCTCACGCCGCGCCGCCCTTCACCGCGGCCGCGTTGTCGAGCCACGCGGCGAGCGCGTTCGTGGCGTCCGGGTCGGCCTGGGCGAGGCGGCCGACGAACTCGAAGTCGCCGTCGACCGGGGTGCCGGTGCGGGCGAGGGCGGCGAGCAGCGCGGCGCGGGCGCGTACCGGCGCGGGCAGCAGGGTGGCGGCGGCCGTGCGGGTGTCCGGGTCGGCGTAGTGGCCGGAGTGGGTGGCGAGGGCGTGGGCGAGCCAGTCGTCGACCGCCGCGACGCGGTAGTCGTAGTCGTCCATGAATGCGCGGGCGGCTTCGTCGCCCGGCCTGCTCATCACGGTCCGGTCGAGGCGGCCGGCCCCGGCGAGGGCCGCCAGTTCGTCGGCCCGGTCGGCTACCCGCTGCTGCTCCTGGCGGCGCTGCTGCTCGGCTTCCTCGCGGCGCCGGTCTTCGGCGAGCTCCTCCTGGACGACCGCGTCGGCATCCGGGTCGTACGGGCCGCCGGTCGCGGCGAGCAGCTGCACGATGCGCTCCCACTCCGCGATTTCGGCGGGGCCGCGTTCGTCGTCGGCCAGGTCCTCGCGGTCGCGGTCCATGTGCTGCTGCAGCCGGGCTTCCTCGAGCGCGGCCGCGGCCTCGGTGGCGGTCATGCCGGTGGCGCGCCGTCGCACCGCACGGCGGCCGACCTTCGCTCGGTCGATCGGCTGGCGGGGCGCGGCCGCGCCGGGACGACGGTGGGAGCGGGGCGCAGGGGTGCTCACACGAGCCTCTCAATCGTCATGGGATAGAAGCGGGATATCAGGCCGTCGCGCATCGGAAGCGGCGGCCCCAGACAGGTTTATCGCACCCGCGAATTCCGTGCTGCTAAAACTCGATGTCGAGCGATTGAACGTCCTGAAATTTCACCTCCAGGCTCGCACGACCGCCCCCGCCTTGACGGAAATAGGCGTCCGCGATGGCCTCCGCGACCGCCTCGTGGAGGTCGGTGTCCGTCGCACCCTCCTCCCGTGCCGCCAGGATGAGGGCGGCGTGGGAGGGCGACACGGCGATGGTGAGGTCCCGTACTCGGGTGTCGTCCGAGGACCCGTTCGCGGTGAATCCGAGGGTGGCCCGGAACTTGATGACGAGCCCGCCCGAAGTGGTCGCACGTTGCCTCGCCTGCGCTCTGACCTGCGGTTGCCACTCTGACTCGGTCTCCTTGACCAGGACCTCCTGGAGGCGCTTGTTCGGCTTGGTGGATGCGCCGGACAGGTAGCGCTGCACCGTCTTGCGGGAGACGCCCAGGCGCTCCGCCAGGCTCTTGGTGGAGCCCCTCTCCCGCGTGCGAAGGAATTTCATCTGGGCTCGCGGCGATTTCGGCGCGGGCCGGGTGAACAGGGCACGTTCCGCACGGGCGAGGCCCTCCATGAGCTTGGAGCGCGTCCGGGCCGCCTGCGCTGCCTTCTCTTCCTCAGTCATGGGGGTAGCTCACAGCCGCGGACCTGTGGACAGAGACCGCCGACGACGGGCGCTCCTGCGGCCGGTCTCCACCCCTGCGGGTGACGCGCCCTGGTCGGTGCCGACGTCGGGCCGCTACGTTCCCCTGGACTTGATGATCGAGGGGGAGGGCCAAGGGATGAGCGAGCGAGGCGCGTTACGGGGTCTGCGGGTCTTGATGTGGGTGGTGATCGCCATCGAGGTGCCGGTGTACCTGGTGTGGCTGGTCCAGGTCGGCTACCTGACCGGGCAGGAGCTGCCCCGCGGTGACGTCGCGCGGTGGGCGCCACCCGTACTGCTGCCGCCAGTGGCCGTGCTGTTCTGCGTGATGGCGGGCTGGACGTGGTGGCTGAGCGTGGTGGCTGGCACCCGTTCTTCGCTGCGGGAGCGGTGGATCGTCGTCTCGCTGGTGTTCGTCGCCGCCTTCTCGGTGTTCTGCGGGGTGGCCTCGGTCGACGACCCGTCGGTGTCGGTGGGCCTGTTGAGCGCCGCCGTGACCGGGCTCGGCATGGTCGGGCTGTTCTTCATCCCGGCCGCCGCCTCCCGCCAGCTGCCGGACGTCATCCGCCGGCGCTCCCGCCGGACGGACACCGCCCCGGGCAAGGCGGGCCCGCAGTAGGCCGGCCGTCGATTGCCCAGGGCGCCGCGCGGCGGGCATGCTGCGCGTTCCGGAGGAGAAGGGGTGGAGCGTGTCCGAACACGACGACGCGAGCGCGGCGGAAGCGGCGCTCAGGAAGGCCGTGGAGCAGCTCAGCGGCGACGGGACGGGCGACGGCAGCAAGGCCGCCCAGGAGGCCGTCCAGGCGCTTGCTGACGGCTCTGAGCAGGCATGGACACCCCGACCAGAAGGCCGCCGCTGGTTGATCCGTCGGCAGACGTGCCTGGGGCCCCGGACTAGCGCGCGGTCCGGGGCCCCAGGCATGGGCGGGTGATCACAGCTCGATGTCGAGCCGCTCCACGTCGGTGAACTCCACGCCCAGGCCGTGCGCGCGGGAGTTGTTGGCGCGGAAGTACATCCGGGCGAGGCCGTCGGCGGCGATCTGCCGGAGCTGGTCCTCGTTGGCGCCCTGCTCCCGTGCGGTGAAGAGCTGGTCGGCGTACTCGGGCGGCAGGGCCTGGGTGATGTCGCGGATCCGGGCGTCGTCGGTCGTGCCCGCGGCGGCGGTGAACCCGAACCGGGCGCGGGTGGAGACGACGATGCCGCCGGTGGTCGCGGCCTTCTTCTTCGCCTTGGCGCGGATCTGCGGCTGCCACCGCTTCTTGACCTCGCCCTCCAGGCGGGCGCGCAGCTCCTGGCGGGGCCGCTTGAGCTTGCCCGAGACGTACCGCTCCACGGTGCGCTGGGAGATCCCGAGCGCCTGGGCGGCGGCCTTGGTGCCCTTGAGCTGCTTGACCAGGTACTTCATCTGCGCCTGGGCGCTCTGCGGGATGCGGCGGGTGAACGCCGACTCCAGCGCGCGGTCCAGGCTGTCCCCGAGCGAGTCCATGGCCTGCTACTCCCCTTCTCCGGCGCTCTGATCGGTCTTGATCAGGTTGGCGATGTTGAAGACCTCGCCGCGTTCCTCGAACTGGGATTCCGCCCACAAGACGGTCTGCGTGCCCTGCCACTTGACCATCCCGGGCGAGACCCCGAGCCGGAACGTGCCCGGGGCCGGCTTGCCCTCGGGCGTGTACGGCAGAACGTCCAGCGGGGACGGGCCGGGCGAGGGGTAGGCAATGGCGTCGGTGCCGATCGCGACCGGGTAGAGGTCGGCGGCGGCCGCCGTCTTCATCAGCTTGCGGTGCAGGCCGGTCCGCTGGTTCGCGAGCACGGCGGCCCGGATGTCGGGGCGCCACGTCCACCGGTCCAGCGCCGGGTAGGGCTCGTAATACGGCACCTGGCCCCGGGAACGCTGGCGCAGCTTGCCGATCGCGCCCTTCGCCGTCGCCTTGATCGCGGTCTCCAGCAGCGCCATCGTCGGGTCGACCTGCTTGCGCCGCGCCATCGCCTCGAGGAATTCGCTCCCGGCGAGGTCGGTGGTGACGCCCATGTCGGCCATCGTCTCCACGTACGCGTCGCGCAGCCGCTTGTACCAGGAGTCCAGGTAGCGGCCGGTCTGGGTGCGCACGTACGCCTCGATCGGCGCGACATCGAAGCCGAGCTCCTGGGCGTAGGCGAGGGTCGGGGTGGCGTACCAGGCCGGGCCGGTGGGGTGGTCGCCCTTCGGCGTGAACGGAGAGGGCAGCCGCGAACCGTCGACCGTGCGGCCGCCCACCTCCACGCGGGACAGGTCGACGTGGCTCAGGTCGACCAGCCACGAGCCGGGCAGCGACGGATCGAAGGCCGGGTTGCCAGTCAGGTGGGTCGGCCCGTTCAGCCCGACCGTGAGGCCGTTCGCGGCCGCGGCGAACGACATGTTGATGTCGACGACCACCAGGTACGGGTTGGCGCACTCCTCATCGGTCAGCGGCCGGCACCAGTCGTACGGCTCCTCCATCAGCATCTCGGCCGGGGTGCGCAGGTGGTGCCGGGCGAACCCCGCGTCCTTCAGGATCGGGTGCTCGTCGGGCACCTCGCACGGGACGACGTCGTACTTGGCGGTGATCGCGTCGTCGTTGTACGCCCGCTCGAACGCGCCGGTCGCCGGGTCCTTCTCCGCGCGGGTCGGCGGACGCAGCGCGGTCATCAGCTCCAGGCCGGTCGTCGCGGTGGAGCCGCGGGGCGTGATCACCCGGGCCGCGTACAGGCCGAGGTAGCGGGCGAGGTCGGCCGGGTGCATCGTTGGCAGCTGCGGGTCGTCCCGCTTGTCCCACTCCCTCGCGTCCAGCGCGTTCCAGGGCAGGACGCACAGTTGGACGCAGCGCCGCTTCGAGCCTTCGGGGTCGCGGTAGATGCGGGCCCACGGGCCGAAGCCGCGCTGGCTCATCTTGAGCCCGGCCCGGTCGATCTGCTTGACCACCTTGTGGCCGGCCGGGAGACGGCTCGCGCGCCGCTCCTCCTCCGACAGGGCGGTGGGCAGGCCGAAACGCTCCAGTGCGGCCGCGGTGAGGACGAGGATCGGGTCGGCGTCGCGGCCGTTGCGGTGCAGCCGGGCCTGACCGAGACGCGCCTCGGTCAGCGTCCAGTCGACCAGCGCCGGGATGCTCTTGGCGGGCACGTCCAGGACCAGGCCGCCAACGCAGTACGCCGACACCTGCCCGTCCTCGCAGTCGATCACCGCGAGCGGCCCATTCTCGAAGCGCGGGTCGGCGGCGGCCGTCGCCGTGGTCTTCTTCGCCACCGCCTTCTTCGCACCCGGGCGCCGCGACGACGCGGCGGGCCGGGTGGTGCTGCTCGCCGGCGCCGTCGGGCGGGACGGCGGGACAGCGGCGGGAGCGGGAGCCGGGACCGGCTCCGGGCCGGTGAACGCTTCCGGGACCTCCGAGGCCGGGTCGGCGGCCGGGGCGGGGAAGCGGGCGGCGAGGCCCTCCAGGAGCCGGGCGTATGCGGCGCGCTTCGGCGGCCGCGGCTCCGTCCTGCCGGTCTCCCAGTTCCCCACCGCCTCCCGGCGGGCGTCCAGCGCCGTGGCGATCTGCGCCTGGCTCAGGCCCGCCGCCTCCCGCAGACGCCTGCGCTCCGCAGGGGCGGGAAGGTCGTCCTGCGCGACTTGCTCCAGCAGCGCATCGACAGCGCTGAACAGCTCGTTCTCAGTGGACACAGAGGTCACCTCCAATAGACAGCATACCCGATCGCTCGTTGATTCGCGCATCGGATCGCGCATGAATCGCGCAACGGTTTGGAGTGCACCACGCGGATCGGCAAGCCGCGCAACGGCGGCGCCAAGAGGCCGGTGCGGCGGTCACGCCGTCTGCCCCAGCTCGGCAGGGCCCGCCGTCTGCCCCGCCCGTTCCCGGCGAGCACGGCGCAGCGCGGCAAGGCGGGCCTTCTCGGACTCCTGACGGCGCTGGGCGCGGGCCGCCTCGATCGGGGCCGGCTGCTCGTCTGGCACGTCGGACTCGGAAAAGGCACGGGCGCTGAGCGCGCGCATCGCCTTCGTCTGCCGCTCCACCGCGTCCGCGATGGCGGGGTCCACCCGGAGCGGCGGCGCCACCTTCTGGTGCGCGGCGAGCGCGCGGCGGTAGCCATCCGAGGCGGTCTCCCGCGTGCGCACCGGCCCGGCGGGCGCGACCGCGGGCTCCGGCTCGGAGTCGGCCGGCTCGGACACCGGCACCGCGCCGGGCGCGAGGATCTTCAGGGCGCGTACCACCGTGCGGCCGGCCGACTCGTTGGCGGCGGCGATGACGCGGGCCTGCTCCAGGCGCGTCTTCGTCGCCCAGGCCGCCGACTCCGGGCACACGGTGAGCCGCCCGGTGTCGGCGTCGTAGCCGATCGCGGCGACGTGCCCGGCGAGCTCGGGGGCGATGGCCGCCCACCGCTCGCGCAGCGTCGCGCCGGCGGCCGGGAGCTCCCACGCTCGCTCGGTGACCAGCGCACCGATCGCCGCGCCCAGGCCCAACGGCTCACGCCCGTCGCGCCGCACCGCCGTGACGGCCCGCGGCTTCCTCGTCGCCTTCTGGCCGGCGCCGTTCTTCCGGGCCGCCTCCATCGCGGCCCGCAGCGCGACCCGGGCCAGGTCGACCCCGGACACCTCGCCCTCGCTCATGCCTGCCCCCAGGTCGTGTAGCCGAGGTCCAGGTGCCCGAGCCGGGAGTAGTGCTGTGCCTGGTCGACTACCTGGTTGCTGAACAGGCGCCTGGCCGACGTCTCGCCGTACCGGTCGATGTGGTCGAACACCACCTGGTGGTCCTTGAGCGCCCGCACCCGCCAGGCCCGGACCTGCTCACGGGTCAGGTCCTCGAGGACGAGCTCCTGCTCCTGGTCGTCGCCGTCGACCGGGTCGGGCGCGGCGAGCGGACGCGGCGCGGGCAGCACGACCGGCGCCGTCGGCGCGGCCGGGACGTCGTCGGCCGGCTGCGCGGCCGCGGCTTCGGCACGGGCCCGAGCAGCGGCGGCCTGCTGCCCGCGGATCTGCGCCCACCGGTGCTCGCGGATCCACGCCTGGGCGGTGACGTCCTGGTGCAGCTGCTGCTCGGTCGCCGCGCGGCGCTCGGTCTCGGAGGCGTGCGGCATCGCCGCGTCGACGGCGGCCGCGATCGCACGGCGCTGGTCACGGCGGTCGGCCTGCTTCTCCTCGCAGCGCGGGCAGTCCCGTCCGGAGTCGAGCAGCACCCGGTCGTCGCACAGCGCGTCGCCACACCGCTGACGCTGGGGCAGGGCCAGGCCGATCAGCCAGCCCACCGGGTCCTTGATCGGCCCGGCCAGCCGCATCTGGTCCTCCAGGCGCCGGGCGAGGCGGTCGGCGAGGACCTGCGGAGCATCCGTACGGCCGGCGAACCCAACCACCCGGGCCAGCTCGCTGCGGGCGGCGGCCTCCACCAGCTTCCGGGCGGCCGGACGCTCCAGGCGCGCCCACACCAGGTCCACCGGGGCCAGGACGGCCCGCAGATCCTCCGGCGGCAGAGGCACCCTCCCCCGCTGCTGCCTGCCCTGGCCTTCACCGGCCACGACCCGCACCGGCCCGTCGGCCACCGGCCCGCGGCCGGGCTTCTCGCTGCTGATCGACGGGGACTTCTCCTGCTGTTCCCCGCGGAGCGGGCCGCCGTCCTCGCGCACGCACGCGCGGTCCGGCAGACCGTGGTTCCCACCACGGCCTTCGCCGGAAAAGCCACCAGAGAGCGCAAGGGAACCACCGGCAGTAACCACAGAAGCGTGGAGAGCGTGGTGCTGTGCAGTTGCGGCGAGGTCTGCCGATCCGGCCGTCTCGCCCTGCCCAGCGCCCTCGATCCCAGTAGCCACAAGGGTCTCGCTCGTCTCGCCGGACTCAAGATCTCCGGATGCAGTACCGGCGAGGTCTGAAATCAGGACCTTCGCGACCCGGCGGGCCTCCCGCACAGCCACACCGTGGGCCTCGGCAACCGGCACCAGCCGCACCCGCGACTGCGCGTTCAGGCCCGAGCCGGTCTCCTTGCGCACCACGTCCGCGACGCCGTGCTCCTGGAGGCGCTTGAGCACCTTCGCCCCGGCCGCCGCCGTGCAGCCCAGCAGCCGCGCGACCGTCGCCGCCGGACGCCCACGGTCGGTGTCCACCGACCCGGGGCACAGCTGCAGCCAGCCCGCCGAACCCGTCGTCAGCACCATCAGCAGCAGCCCGAGCCGGTCCGTTGCCGCGCCCCGGCCCGTACGACCGGCGAGCAGCCCGGCCGGGACGACCGGCTTGTCCTTCGGCGCCCACCCCGGACCGAACAGCACCTCGATGAGGCTGAGCAGCACCGCCAGCTCGGAGCGGGACAGCGCCAGCGGGTGCCGCCGGTCGCCGGCCTGCTGCGCCCGGTACATCGGGATCACCCAGCACTCCAGGCCCGTCGCCCACCCGCGAGCGTTCGTCGCGACGTTCGAGCCGAGGAACCCGGCACCGCGCAGCTCGGGCAGCACCGTGTGCGCGACCGTCGACTGCGACACCCCCAGCCACCGACCGAGCTCCTCCGCCCAGATCGACGTCTCGAAGTCCTTGCGCGCATCCGCCTTCGCGGTCAGCACGACCGACGCCAGCCGCGTGCCGTCGGACGCACCGGCCAGCGCCGGGGACGTCACCAGCGCGCGCACCGCCGCGAGCAGCCGGGCCCGCATCGTCTTCGACAGCTGGAGCGGGTTACCCAGCTCCAGCCGCGCGACCGGACCGGCCTGCGCCGGAACCGACCGCAGCCGACGACGCGTCGCGCCCCTCGGGACGTCGACCGAGTTGTCGAAGATCTCCCGCACGGCGTGGTCCAGGACGGCGGCCGACGCCGTTCCCGCGCTCACGGGGCCACCGCCTTGATCGAGCGGTCCGCCGCCCCGGCGGCGACGGTGTGACAGTCAAGGGGTGTGATGTATGTCACGTTCCCGCCAGGGGGGACACCACCATCTGCGGCGAATCCCCCCGAGGGGACTTGACCCACCCCGTGGTCAAGCTGACAGAACGCCTGGACCTCGTGCACTATGGCGATAACCGCCTTCCATGTAGATCAACAAGGGCCGACCCCCTCACGGGGACCGGTTCGTGGGACGGGCGGGGCGCCCCCTCCGTGAGGAGCGGGCGACCGGACGAAGAACCAGAGGCGAGTCCTCTCTCCTTTGCGTGATTCGAACGGATGTTCCAAAGGCCCCTGCCAGGGCTGAGGAACGGGAAGGAGCCCCTGCCACGGGGCGCCCTCCGGTGGAGCTGGTCCTTACGGACCGGTGCTGCAACCCGCTTGCCAAAGCGGGGTTTTGCTAGGTGAAGAAAGACCCAGCTCGATGAGCTGGAGCCCAGAGACCGGGGCCAACCGGAGACTGGGCGGCCGACCTGGACGTTGAGTCTGGTCGGCGAGACGGGCCGCGCGAGGCCACAGTGGATGCCACTCCACTTCTCTGGCGCGCGCGGCCGGTGGCGCTATGTCACCCCGACCCCCTTGATTCCGAGGCCGGCGTCGGCATGCCCGAGTGCCTGATGGGGTGGCGTGATCACGTTGATCAACGGCGAGGGTGCGCGGTGAAGTTCCCGTTCGCGGGTACGCTGCATCTCGCGATCACCTCCCATCAGGTGCATCGTGCGGGCGGGGATTCCCGTCCACGAGCCCCCCGACAGGCCATGCCCGGCCATGGGGGGCTCTTTGTCGTAGTCGATCAAGTCTTCGCTCACCCTAACCCCCTGTGATGGAGCCACGGGGAGGCGAAAACGCCGCGTGTCCAAGAAGCCCGGAATGCCCGCCGAAATCGGCTGTACGCCCGAAAACTTCTCGGGGCGGTGGGACACCCAGTGGGTAAGTGGCTGAGGCTTCATCAGGAGAGACCGCCCAGGTGCGAGTTCGCTGCCCGCGCGAGGTCCGCCAGTTCGGGCAGCTCCACGACGACGACCCCGGCCTCCACCAGCTGCTCGAAGCCGACGCAGTCGTCGACGAACAGCGAGGGTTCGCGCCAGGTGATGGCGACGCGCGGGATGCCGGCCTCGAGGATGCGCTTCGCGCACGGGGTCCGCGGTGAGCGCCGCTGGGAGCAGGGCTCCAGCGTGCTGTAGAGCGTCGCGCCCGCCAGCCGCATGTCGTCCTTGGGCAGCTTGGCGAGCGCGGCTTCCTCCGCGTGCTCGTGCGGGTCGGCCTCCCTGGAGTAGCCGGCCGCCAGCTCGGTGCCGTTCTCGCCCACGATGACTGCCCCGACCGAGTAGGCCCCGGCGGCCGGGGGGCACAGCGTGGCCAGGCCGATAGCACGCTGCATCCAGCGCAGGTCCTGGTCTCGGTCAGGTGCGTACATCAGGCGGTGCGCTCCTTGGGGGCGTAGCGGACGAAGACGACGTCGCCGATCGCCCGGACCTCCAGGACCTTCATCCGGGCTGTCGAGCCGCCCGGGTAGTCGGCGGCGCCCAGGAACCGCGCTGCCTCGGGCTGGCCCACGAGCAGCGGGGCGATGGCGAGATGGACCTCGTCGGCGAGGTTCTGCGCCATGAGCTGGGTGTGGATGGTGCCGCCACCCTCCACCATCAGCCGCTCAACACCACGGCGGCCGAGCTCGTCGAGGACCAGGCCCCAGTCGAGATCGGGGCCGACGCTGACGACGTCGGCGAGGTCGCCCAGGGTGGCGCGCACCTTCTCCACTGCGCTGTCCACGGTGAGTACGAGCTTCTCACCGCCGTGGTGCCAGAACTTGAGGTCGGCGGACAGGTCGCCGCTCGCGGTGACGGTGACCTTGAGCGGGTATTCGGGCTTGCCGTCGGCCACGCGCTGCGCCCGCCGGTCGTCGCTGTTCACCAACAGGCGGGGGTTGTCCCGTCGCATGGTGGTCGCGCCGATCAGGATGGCGTCGGATTCGGCGCGGACCTGGTCCACGCGGTCGAAGTCGGGCTCGTTGGACAGGCGCAGCCGGTCGGGGCTGGTGTCGTCCAGGTATCCGTCGACCGACATGGCGGCGGAGAGGATGACGTACGGGCGTGTAGTCATGGGTCGGTGATCCATTTCTCTCAGGCTTCGTGGGCGAGGACGGCGTCGAAGTTCTCACGGAAGGCGGACACCTCCGGCTGGCGCTGCCACGGGACCAGCGACCTGTCGAGGTGGACGAGTTCGCGCATGATCCGACCGGAGCCGGTGTCCTTCGCGACGGTCAGGGCCTGGAGGCCGACGGCGGCGGCCTCCTCCGGCGAGCCGGCGCCGGCGTGGGCGACTGCGGCGCGGGCGAGATAGACGCCTCGGTCCCGGTGGTAACCCTCGGGCAGGGCCTTGATGGCGTTGGTGAAGATCTCTGCGGCCTGAGCGTGCTTTCCCAGCACCTCCAGGCCCTGCGCGCGGTGGACATCGACGTACTGCTCGTTCAGCCACACGCCCCAGGGGGTCGTGTCGCTGGAAACGCGATCGAGGGCGTTGCGGACATCGTCGATCGCGCGCTCGCTGTCGGCGGGCTCGCCCCGCAGCGCGTGGCCGTACGACTCGTAGGTCCGGGCGACCGCCGCAAGGCGGCTCCGGGGCCGCGCCATCCGCTGCGCCGCCTCGGCCAGGTCGACCACGTCGACCAGGTCGCGCTTCTCCCCGGCGAGCTGAGCCTTGCGCGCCATGACGTAGGAGGTCAGATCGCCGTCGCCGACAGTGTGGCTCCACTGAAACGCCCTGTCGAGCCAGAACTCCGCGCTGTCGAAGTCCCCCATGTCCTGGTAGAGCCAGGAGGCGAACTCCGCGTACTGCGTCTGGAGTTCCATCAGGTCCTGGCGGTCGGCCCCCTTGGTGTCACGGCGCAGGGTCTTGATCTGCTCGATGTGCTCGCGCACGGCCGCGATGGCGTGCCTCGGCCCCAGCAGGTTGTCGTTGTCGATCAGCAGTCGGCGAGCCTTCCTGAAGTGCTCGATGGGCGTGCCGCTGTACGCGGACGCCACCCGTGCAGGCTGCTTCAGGCCCTGCACGACATCCGAGTTCGCGACTGCCGGCGTGCCCATGCCGAATGCAGCCGCAGCACCGAGGCCCACCCCACCACGCAGCAGGTCGCGTCGATCGAGCGCCACGAATACCACCGATCCATCCCGTAGACGAGCGGGGACAAAGATCCCCTCATGATCAGACGCTGCCTGCTGAATGCCAGCTGTGGCCAGCCCGATCGACGCTTCGGATACATGGGGAGCGGAAACGGATACACGGGCCCGCCCGGATACAGCGGGGTTGATTCGCTCCCAGAGGTCGACTAGCACACCGCCGGCCCGAAGCAGGGAATCGATCAGTTCGACTTCCGCCCGGTCCTTCGGCGGGCGGGTGGCGTTCTCCCATTTCTGCAGCTTGGAGTGCGACATGAAGGATTTCGCGGCCAGTTCGCGAAGGGACATCCCGCGCGCCTGACGGAGCTCTCGAAGCGTGTATCCGAAGCGGTGCAGAGGCGACTGCTCCGGCGTCAGCACGTTCGGCTGCTGCCCCACCTGGTGATCCCTCCATGTCTCCACTCGGTGTATCCAGCGGCTGGATACACGTCCGATCTAGAACTCGCTCCCGGGCCGGGCCTACAACTTTGCTAACGAAGTTGACCCCACCGAGGAGGGACCATGCGCAACGAGACGCACGGAAGGACGTCAGTCACCGCGCCCCTTCTCGATCCTGTCGAGACGGGCCGCAAGGCTCTGGACCTGATCCTGAAGTTCTGCCAGGGCGCGGGCAGTTGCATCCTGGGTGCTCTCGCTGGCGGTCTCGGTGACGAACGATCCGCGGCCCTGGTGCGAGTAGATGAGGCCGGCGGTCCGCAGTTCGGCCAGCGCCCGCTGGACGGTCCCCGGCGCCACGTCGTATTCGTCGGCCAGCTCCCGTGTGCTGGGCAGCTTGGTCCCGGCGGTCAGCCGTCCCGCGCGGATCTTGTCTCGTACGTCCTGAACGATTCGCTGGTACGGCTGCACGGCCTCGTTGCTCATAAGCGTCATCGTAGGTCGACCCCCTCGACATAGCTAGCTTCCATAGCTTCCTCAACGAACCACTTGACACGCCCCGAACTGTATCAGCTAAGTTATGTATGCCGACGAGGTGAACCGGTCGGCAAAGCCCCCACCTGCCACTGGCCGGGATCACGCAGAGCCCGAACACCGAAGGGAGCTCCACCCCATGAACGTCACCCGCCGCCCCGCCGCCAGCCTCGCCACCGAGCACTTCGACACCGAGACGCTCGCGCTCCTGGAGGCGATCGAGGTGCCGCTCCCCGACTTCACCGGCCTGGACATGGACGTCGCCTTCGGCACCCCGCTGGAGATGTACGCCGCCGGCACCCTCCCCCACGAACAGCTGGACGGCCTGGACATCGAGGCCGCCATCGAGGCGATCGAGGCCCGCGAGAACCGAATGCTCGCCGCCCGGGACATCGCCGCCACCGACCCGACCGCCACCGAGCTGGTGCGCGAGCGCCTGGTCGACGTGCTTCTCCCCTACGCCGCGCAGCTGCGCATCACGCGGCCGGCCGCTGCGGCGCCCCTGCCGCTCGTGGCCTGACCCTCTGCCCTTCGGCTCTGACGGCTCCCATCGTCGCCACCTCGAGTGGCGGCGGTCGAAGCGGCCAGATTCACCGACCGCCTAGCCCCCGGAAAAGCCACCTCGCGACTGGCGTCGCGGCCGGACCGGGGAGTGACCGTTCCTTGAAAACCGAAGACGCTACGCCGGGTGACGACTACCGCCCCTGACCAGCCGACTGCTGGCCGGGTGTTGTGGCAAGGGTGACCGGACTCCAGTCCTTGCGGGGCTGTCGGATGCGTCAGAAGGGCACGACCGGAGCCAGAATCCCGGTCACCGTGAACGGCGGTACGAGGCGGGGAAGTGAGAACGACCCTTCTTCGTGCCACGGAGCGGCAGCAAGACAGACCCCGGTCTGTTTCGGCTGCCGCGTGGGCCGAGCGATCACCCTCCCCCGCAGCACCTTGCGGCGGTAGCGCGACGACAGCCCCCAGCCGGTAAGCGGAACATCGCACGACCCGGCGGGTGAGCCAGTGGTCGCGGGTACGCCACCTCCCGGTCGAAAGGTGGTCAGCGCGGAAGGCAGCAGGCCGCGCGCCGCAACACCCCAAGCACTTCGCAGCCCCGCGCTGCCCAGTCGCCCGCCGCCCGGCCCTCGGGTCGGTCGGTGGGCGGTGGAGAGCGCGGTGGACACCGGCTCTGCCAACCGCGACAGCCCCAGGGATGAGGCCCCCTGGGGCTGTCCAGGACCTGGATGGAGGCCCTGTTGAACGCTTTCAGCGTCGCACGGAACGACGAAACCAACGATCCGATCATCGAAGAGGCCCTGCGCAGGGCCCGCGCCGGGAAGTGACCGCCGTGGACTGGCGCCACCAGGCGTCGTGCCGCGAAGAGGATCCGGAGCTGTTCTTCCCCATTGGCAACACCGGCCCGGCGCTCTTGCAGATCGAAGAGGCCAAGGCTGTCTGCCGTCGATGCCCTGCACAACCCGCCTGCCTGGAATGGGCGTTGGAGTCCGGACAGGGCGACGGCGTGTGGGGCGGGCTTGCCGAGGACGAGCGTCGGGCGCTCAAGCGCCGCGCTGCCCGTGCCCGGACCCGCGCCGCCTGATCAACCCGCACCGCTTCCTGCGTTGCCCAGTCGCCCCCGGCCCGCCCCGCGCGGTCCGGCGGCGGTGGAGAGCGACGGAAGCCCGCTTCCCGCTCGTCTCGGCCCTCGCGGCTGGAGAGCACCTGCCCCGACCCGCCCTCCTGGAGGACCTTGTGATCTCCCTTCCCCTGTTCCTGCTCGCCGGTGGCGCCACCTGGCTGTTCTGGCGCTCCGACATGCGAGCCGGAGTCCTGATCGCCGCCCTGGTCTGCGGCTACGCCCTCGCCACGTCCCCGCTCGCCGGGGCGATCAACGGCATGGGCCACGGCATCGCCACGGCGGTGCAGAACGCCAACAACGACCAGGCCAGCAGCAGCCGGTGAACCTGCCGCTTGCCTGTGGCCCCGGCCCCGGCCGGGACCGCGGGGAGGTGACAGAGCCCCCGCCCGCACAACCCCCTCGCCCCTCTTCAGGAAGGACAACCCGTTCATGAGTGACGGCGACGCCCCGGTCGGCTCGAACCTCGGCCAGCTCATCAAGCAGCTGGACGCCATCGAGTTCCGCACCGACCGCGACCTCTACAACTACGCCCGCATCCTGCGTGCCATCGGCTTCGAGCTGTACATGCGGATCGGGATGGACGCCGACATGGTCACCGCGATCTTGTCCCAGTACAAGGGCAAGTGGTGGACGTTCGGCGCCCAGAGCAAGATCCGCGCCAAGCTGGTCGGCGGCCACCTCAAGGCCGGCGCGACCGCCGCGAAGGTGCTCGGCCTGTCGGGCGTGAAGATGTACGCCTCGTTCGTCAAGCACTTCATCAAGCCCGAGCAGGAGGCCGAGGCCGAGGCCCGCAAGGGCAAGGGCAAGGGCCGCCCCGGGTTCTCCATCGGTGACAAGCCGAGCACCGGATCCGCCGGTAAGCCCGGTGAAGCAGGAAGGGCCGCGTGATGGCACGCCGCGTCTCCAAGTCCAAGACGATCGACACCCGTACCGAGGAAGAGCAGCAGCAGGACCGGGCGCGGCGGCTCCGCTACGCCGGGCCATGGGCGGTCACCGCCCTCGGGCCCATCCTTGTGGAGGGCGCCCACGTCACCGTCGCCGGGAACCCGGCCGCGCTCGCCCTGGCCACCCTGGGCATCGCGGCGACCGGCACCGGGCTGTGCCGCTTCCTCAACCACCTGGACGCCAAGGCGAAGCGGGACAAGGACACCGTCCGGATGCACCAGGTCAACACGGTCGCGGTCACCGCGGCCGTCACGCTCGGCACCATCACCGGTGTCGACACGGCCGAGACCGCTGGCGCCTGGGCGCTGGGCGGCATCGGCCTGGCCCTGGCCAACAACCTCTGGAGCTCGTTCCACAAGAAGGGGTCTGAGAAGGGCGCCTCCAAGTGGGAGAAGCTGGAGAGCGAGATCGGCCTGGCCAAGCACGAGCTGAAGGAAGCGAAGTCCAACGGCAAGGGCACCGTGATCGCCACGGTGGAGGCCAAGGACGGCGCGACGGCCGAGGACCTGGCCCGGCGGATCCCCGCCATGGCCGCCGCCATGAAGATCGGCAAGGGGCGCATCACCCACGTCGTGGACGATGACGACTCCTCCATGGTCACCATGCGCGTCCAGGTCGCCGACCTCCTCAAGGAGGGCTTCCCCTGGCGCGGCCCGTCCGCGTTCGGTGCGTCCATCGGCGACGTCCCGATCCGCACCGGCCGCTACGAAGACGGCGAGGACCTGCTCCTCAACCTCACCGGCCAGCTGCGTGACCCGGGCCCGCTGTCCAACGGCAACGTCGAGCACGCCATCGCGATGGGCGTGAACGGCGCGGGCAAGACCCAGGGCAACCAGCTCATCCTCGTGGAGGTCGCCACCCGCACCGAGGCCACCTCGATCGTGATCGACTGCTCGAAGTTCCAGCAGGACTTCGGGCACATCAGGCACGGCATCGAGTGGCCGATCGACAAGAAGGACGCCGCCCGGCGGTTCTTCAAGATCCTTCCCAACGCGATCGAGAAGCGCACCGACTTCCTCGCTGCCAAGGGTTTGTCGAAGTGGGAGCCGGGCTGCGGTCTCAACTTCCTCGTCGTGATCGGTGAGGAGGCCGCGGACTTCGCCGCCGACAACGAGCACTACCAGAAGATCCTGCGGACGGCCCGTGCGGCTGGCATCTGGATCCTGACCTCCATCCAGCGCGCCACGCACAACAACATGGACACCGACTCCCGCGCGAACAGCCCGGCCGGGCTGTGCTTCGGTCTCCGTGACGGCGCCGACGCCCAGTACTGCCTCCCGGACGAGGCGACCGACGCCGGCGCCTGGCCGCAGTGGGGCAACCGCAAGCCGGGCTACCACTACGCGGCAGGCCTGGGCATCCCGGAGGAGCGGTGGCACATCACCGCCCGCACCGAGCTGGCCAGCAAGCGCGACCAAGCCGACGCCGTCACCGCCGGGGCCGCGATCCGCACCCCGCTGGACACGGTCACGGCCGAGGCGTTCGGCGACCTGTACGTCAACCGCACCACGTACGACGCCCCCCTGCTGCCCAAGGAGGAGGGAGAGGACAGCACCCCGCAGCAGGCGGCCCCGTCCCCGGCCCCCGCCGCCGCGTCGGCCTCCCCGGCCGTCGAGACGGCACCGGCCTACTCCGGACCGCCGGACGAGGAGATGGACGACGTGGACGAGGAGACGATGGCGGCCGAGGTCGAGGAGCTCACCGAGATGCTCAAGAACGTGCTGGACGAGGACCCCGAGCCCGGTCAGTACGACCACCTGCGCATCGAGGACGAGATCGAAGCCCCGGCCGAGGACGCCCCGGTGCTCAGCCTGGGCGGCGACGTCGACGACGCCGACAAGCTGACCAGCGAGCAGGGCCGTCAGGAGCTCTACGAGCGGCTCGACAAGTGGGTTCGCGAAGGCAAAAACAGCTTCGCTCCCCGCGACGTCACCGACATCCTCATGCGGCTCGGTCTCTCGGACAGCAAGCGCTGGTTCTACCGCGAGCGCGACCGGCTGATCAAGGCCGAGGTGATCTCCGTGGACGAGTCGGACGACGGCTTCGGCCTGTACGACATCCTCCGCTCCCCCCTCTCCGGAAACAACGGAGAGTAACGAAAACCGGGTCCGCACGGTGCGTAGCGTTGCGCACCGTGCGCACCCGTCCCCGCCCCAGGTAAGGGGCCCGCACCTTAGCCGCGCACCACCCGATGCGTACCTATTTGTCCTACGCGCACGGTGCGCGCCGCACCTCCGCGCACCTTACGGAAGGTAATCAGAATGAGCGCCCCGACCGCTCTCCGGCCGAAGGTGGCCGGCCCGCCACGAACCCTCCCGCCCGTCACTATCGATGACGCCACCAAGGCCAAGAAGTCCATCGTCAAGCTGGACGAGGTCCTGGCCATGGTCACCAAGGCGCTCCTCACCCTCGGTGGGGGCGCTTTGATCTTCACTTGCGTGAATGTGACCCGGTTCGGCGTCTCCCACGAGATCCCCTGGTACATCGCCTGGATGCTGGACCCGCTGGCCAGCCTCGCCCTGATCACCGTCCTGTACGTCGATGGCGTCCTGGCTGAGCACGGCGGCGACTACAAGCCCGGCGGCTGGCCGTTCCTCCTGCGCTGGACCGCCGGCCTGTCCACCTGGGTCATGAACTGCTGGACGTCGCTGTACCCGGACGGGCACTTCCACTTCATCCCGCAGAAGCCGGACGCCGGCGGCATCCTGCTCCACTCCGTCGCCCCGGCCCTGCTGATCCTGCTCGCGGAAGCCGCCACCGGCTACCGCAAGTACGCGACACGGCGCCGCGGCGAACTGACCGCGATCATCGCCCGGTTCGAGTCCGTGAAGGCCACGGAACGCGAGGCCGCCCAGAAGCGAGCCCGCGAGGTCGCCGAACGCGAGGCCGCCGAAAAGCGCGAGGCCGCAGAACGCGAGGCGCAGCGTGAGCGCGACCGCGAAGAACGCGAGGCCGCTCGGCTCGAACGCGAGGAAAACGCGAGGCTCGAAAACGAGCGGCGCCAGGCAGAAATCGAGGCGACCGCTCGGGCCCGCCGCGACGAAATCGAGGCAGAACGCGAGCGGCTCCAGATGCAGGAGCGGGCGGCAGAAATCGAGGCGTCCCGGCGCAAGACCGAGGCCGAGATCGAGACGCAGCAGCGCCGCGCGCAGTGGGAGCTGGAGCAGGCCGAGCGGGACCGGGAGGCCAAGCGCCAGGCCGAGATCACCACGGCGGAAGCCCAGGCTGAGGCGCTGCGCAAGGAGGCCGAGGCCGTTGCGGAGGCCGAGCGGATCAAGGCCGAGGCTGAGGCCCGCGCCCTGGAGGAGGCCGAGAAGCTCAAGCGGCAGCGCGCTCTGGAGCGGGCCGCCGCACGCACCCGCAGCGCCTCGGAAACTGGCGCTGCCCGCGCCTCGATTTCTGCGGGCCGTTCCTCGGAAAGTGCCTCGGAGAACGGGGCCGCGCTCGTCGCGGTTCCCGCGCTGACCGCCTCGGAAAGTGAGGGCCGCGTCCCTCGCGAAGTGCGGGCGAAGCAGCGTGACGAGGCCGAGCGGTACATCGCGAAGTGCGAACTGTCCGGCCTCACGCCGGACTTGGACGGCCTCGCGAAGCACTACGACAAGGGCGAGACGTGGGTCGGAGACCGCGTCCGCGCCGCCAAGCGCCGCCTCGCGGAAGAGGACGGGTTCGAGGACTCGGTGATCGAGGACGCGCTGGACGGCTTCACCGACGACAACACCAACGACAGCGACGACGCTGCGGGCGCGGCATGAGCGGCGCCCCGGCAGAAGAGGAGGACACCACCGTGGAGTTCACGTTCGACTTCACCGAGCAGAGGCCGGAGCCGATCGAGCTGCTGCCCGAGGCCGGCGCCGACCGCCCGCCGCTGATCCTGGCGCGCAGCGAGCCGCTGATGCCGATCCGCTACCGGCCCCTCGCCTGAACCGCTTCGACGGCTCCACTGGCCCCCGAGATGTTGAAGCCACCTCGGGGGCCGGTGAAGAGGCCGAAGCCTCCCCGGGCGATCACACGCCAGCGATCCCGCCCGAGCTCCCCACGGATGAGGAGGACACCATCATGCCGTCGAACGGCGAGCAGCCCCAGACCTACTACCCGACGCCGATGCCGCCCCAGTACGCGCAGGCGCCCGTCCCCGCGTACGGACAGCACGTCGTCCCGCTCCCCCAGGGCACGGTCGTCTACCCGGCGACCGCCGGCATCGACGGCGTGGTCGTCGTCCCCGGCCCGGCCGGGCAGTCCGTCGCCTACTACACCCCGCCGCCCGCCCCGGCCCCGCAGCCGCTCGTCTCCCCGCTCCTGGTCAAGGCCGCGCTCGTGGCCTTCATCGTGGGCGTCGGCGGCGTCGGCCTCTACTTCCTGATCGGCGCCCTGGTCGCGCTCGTCCAGGCGCTCGTCACCCTCGGCCTGGTCGCCCTGGCGGGCTTGGGCGGCTTCGTCCTGCTGAAGATGTTCAGCACCGGCTCCGGCCGGGGCGGCACCAACGTGCACGTCCAGGCCCGCGGCCGCGCCCGCGTCCAGGTCCACACCGGCCGTGGACACAACCGTGGCCGCCGCCGCTGAACCTGCACCTGCGGAAGAGCCGGCCGTCCAGGACGTCGACCCGTACGGAACCGACGACTTCCCGGTCTACCGCTGGCGCCAGGCCCCCAAGGGACTGGCCACCCGCAGGCAGCTGCGCGAGATGCGCTTACGCCCCGGCGGCCAAGAGCCCGTTGCCGAGATCGAGTGCCGGGGCGGCAAGCGCCGGGCCTGGCTCTACGAGATCGACAAGGCGCTGCCGATACGGCCCATGACCCTCGCCAAGGAACTCGCGCTCGACAAGGCCATGGCCGCACGCCAGACCTGCCCGCTGTGCAGGCGCCGCTACTACCACTGCCTCCGTCTGCGGACGATCGGCAGCTGTGAAGAGTGCTACGACGGCACGCCCGCTGACCCGCACTCCTATCTCAACTCCCGCCCCGTCACGCCCCCGCAGCCCTGCGAGAGCGGTCTGACGGCTGCCTGATCCACCCGGCCCGGCACCAGCTGCGGCCGGGTGGTGAAGGGGAGCCGGACAGCCCGGCACTTCCGTTCACGCCGCCGCCGACCACCGCGAAGGAGCAGCACCGGTGACCGAGCCCAACAAGCCCGAACCCCAGCCCGAGCCGTCCGTCCCGCCGCTGGACACGATCGCCGACAGCGACCGCATGCCGCCCCGCAAGCCGCGCACTGCGCCGCCCCGGCCGGCCCCGATCCGGCTGCAGGACGACGTCCCCACCGGCGCCCTGGTCGCCTTCTTCGTCATCGGCACCGCCGCCGTCCTCTTCGCCCTGGTCAAGGGCGTGCCGAAGGCGATCGACTGGTCCCACCACCAGGACTGGCACTGGTTCACCCAGTGGACCGCCACCGTCGCTGACCCCGTCCACGCCTACCTCGCCGCGCACACCGTCGGCCTTCCGCTGACGGCCTCCAGCGCGTTCGCCATCTGGCAGGGCGTCGGCCTCGCCGCACTCCTTCTGGCCTGGTTCACCGGGGCGTTCGGCGCGCGCCTGACCTGGACCGCGCACGGCGCCTGCACGGCGGCGATGGTGTGGGACGCGGCCCCCGCCGCCGGACGCCCCGTCGCCACCGCGCTGGCCGTCCTCGCCTGGACCATCGGCAGCCTGTTCGCGCTGCGCGGCCTGTCCCTGCGCCCGGTACTCCACATCCACAACCACAACCACCCCGCCCGCTGACGGTCTGGCGGCTGCCTGATCCACCCGTCCCGCCGTACGCGGGCCGGGTGGTGACGGGGAGCCGGACAGCCCGGCCAGAAGGGGAGCCGACCATGACCCTCAGCACCGAGTCCTCCGTGACGGACAAGAACCTGGACGCGGCCTGTGCCGCCGTCACCACGGAGATCGGGCGCACGGACAGCAAGGCGTCGCTGTTACTGGCCTTCGACGGTGCGGTCCTCGCCGGACTCGCCAGCCTCGCCGACAAGGACCTGCCCCGCACCGCCCAGCTCGTCGGCGCCGCCGCCGCCCTCGCGCTCGTGGCCGCCGCCGTGCTGCTGCTCCTGGTCGTGCGGCCCGACCTCGGGGGCCGCACCCCGGCGCCCGGGTCGTTCCCGTCCTGGGCGCGGCTGGACGCGGACGCGATCCGGGCCTCCATGGACACCGACACCCGCAGCGCCCGCATCAAGACCCTGTCGACCATCGCCGTCGCCAAGTACGAGCGGCTGGCCCGCGCGGTCGACACGATCCTCGCCTCCCTCGCCCTGCTCCTGGTCGCCGCCGTCCTCGCGGTCGCCGGATGAGCAGCTGGCCGTACGCGCTCGTCCTGGTCCTCATCGCCGTGGCGGCCACCATCGCCGTCCGGCACGCCCACCGCACCGACACCGACAAGGAGTAGGCCCGTGGCCCTCACCCTCTTCACCCGCCGCCCCGCCCCCGCCGACCTTCCGGCCGTCGAGCCCGAGCCGTGGCCCGAGATCGGCGAGACCTGGAAGCCCGAAGGCGTCAACATCGTTCAGCGGTACTACAACCAGGCGCACGCGGTCGTCCTCGTCTACACCGCCGCGCAGGACTACCGCCACAACGTCGCCTGCCTGGGCTGCCACTTCGTCAAGGCCAACAACAAGTTCACCAGCCACGGGTGGCTCGAACTGAAGGAGGCGGCCACGGCCGCCAACGACCACGCCACCGATTGCCGCGCGCTCCCCCGCGACATTCCGGCCCGCCCGGACGACCACGCCGTGCGAGAGCGGCTGAGCACCTGGGTGACCGGCTGCCGGAACCGCGGGGCAGACGAGCAGGTCTGGATCGAGTCGCTGGACCTGATCCGGCTCACCCTCCAGCGCACCGATGACTCGATCGAGGCCGCGCTCCAGCAGCTGGCGGTCGACCAGCCGGAGATCCTGCGCACCGACCGCTGCGAGTACAGCGACCGCGTCCGGTACTACGCCCGCCGCTTGATCGAGAGCTGACCGGCGCTCTCCGTGCGCCCCCGGCCTCCCCGGCGGCCGGGGCCGCGCGGTGTCCGCCCGGTCACCCGGACCAGGCGATGGGCCCTCCCCCGGAGGTCACCGTGCCCCTCACCCGCCGCTCTCTGATGGACGTCGCCGCCGCGCGCTTCGGCTGGCGCCGCGCCTACGGCGACACCACCAAGGTCGACGCGCTGCTCACCGAGCAGTCCGAGACCGCGTACACCGCCGCCGCCGACCACGCCGCGCTCGCCACCGCGAAGAACACCGACGCCCTGGCCGTGCAGCCCGGCGTCCTGGACGCCCGCGGCCGGATCCTCGCCGACGTCCTCTACCTCGAGGGCGTCCTCATCGGCGCCCGCAACCGCGGCCTGCCCAGCGAGGTCATCGAGCGCCTGGAGGACGTCGTCGACCACGGCCACGAGATGACCGTGCTGCTCGCCGACGCCGTCCGCTCCACCGCCGCCGCCCACGCGAGTAGCGGCAACTGAGACGCCCGGGACGGCCGCTGGCGTGCGGCCCGGCCGTCCCGGAGCCCCATCCCCTTCCCTCACCAGAGCGCATCCGACAGAAGAAGGAGTCCCACCATCATGAACCGAGCTGTTCGCCGCGCCACCATCACCGTCGCCGACGCCGCCACCGAGGGCTTGGACATGGTCACCGTCGTGGTCGGCGGCGCCATCGGCGCCTGGGCGGGCTACACCTACTCGCCCGACACCTGGTCCGGCGACTGGCGGCTGGCCTTCGCCGGAGGCGTCGCGGTCGTCGCCGCCGTCGCCGTCAACTCCCTGGCCGAGCTGTTCCTGACCCCGCTGCGCCGCCTGCTCACCAAGGCCCGCAGCACTGCCCGGCCGACCACCACGAGGCGCACCGCTCCGGCCGCACCGACCACGCTGGCCGAGGGCCTGGCGCAGGTCGCCGCCGCCACCGGCAACGACGCTGCCTCCCGTGCCGCATCCGACGCGTGGCGGATCGACCAGGGCGAGGGCTTCCTGCGGGACGAGGACCGGTGGCGCGGCTACGAGGACGGCGAGGCGTCCTTCTTCCTCGCCCCCGGCGTCTGGCTGCACTACCGCAGCGAGAAGAACGAGTTCGGCCACCGCAAGCCCCAGTTCACGCTGCTGACCGGTGACGGCGACCAGCCGGTGCCGATCACCAACGTGGAGGAGATCCGCCACCAGCTCGCCGCCCGCGCCGCCGGCCTCCCCGCCGCCCCGGCCGCCGACGACACCGAGGACCAGGACGACGTCCTGGACGACGACCTCACCGGACTGCACGCCACCGCCTGACGGGCTGCCCGTGCCGCCCCGGCCCTTCGAGGCCGGGGCGGTGCGGTGGCCAATCAGCAACTTCCCCGAGCCGGAAGGCCCTCCCGCATGAAGCCCGCCCAGATCACCGTCATCCGCGACGGCCTGTTCACCTCCCGCCGTCTGACCGCCGACATCACCGACACCGTGCCCACCGCGCAGCGCCTGGTGAAGGAGCACTTCGGCCGGCGCCCGCTGATCGCCGTGGAGGTGGTGGTCACCTCCACCAACCGGATCTCCCGCCTCGCCACGATGTCGCAGGGCGCGGCCGCTGGCCTGAAGCCGCAGGCGTGGGAGAACAAGACGCTCACCCTGACCTCCCGCCCGCACGACCTGTACTCGGTGGCGGTCATCGCCCCCAAGAACGTGATCCGGGTCCTGGTCAACGCCAAGCGTCTGCGCCGCCGCCAGCGCGAGATCGGCGCGACGCTCGTATGGGCGTTCGTGGAGGTCGACCAGCTGTGCCGCAAGGGCGCCTGGGACCACCGCATCGCTCTGACCCGCCACGAACTGGGGGTCAACGTCCTGCCCAAGCACAAGGCCCGCGCGCTGTACCGGGTCGAGGCGGGCTGGGAGGCGGAGGCCGAGAAGGTCACCGGCCAGATCGTCGGCAAGGTGATCCGGCAGAACCGGCAGGCCGAGGCCGCCGCCGAACGCGAAGCCGCCAGCACCGCCGCCGCGCAGGGCACTGCCTGACCCGGCACCGTGCCGCCCCGGCCCTCCCCGGCCGGGACGGCGCGGTGCCCCGTCAGCCCGCCCCGCAGGAGGACCCTTGACCCGCACCATCACCACGGCGGCCCCCGACCGCCTCACCGCCGTCCTTGCCGACGTCCTCGGCACCGACTGGACGCCGCCGCCCGCGCTGGACTGGCCCGTCGTCTTCACCAGCGAGGCCATCGACCGCGACCTCACCTGCTACCCCGACCGGAAGAACAGCCGGCTCATCTTCCAGCTGTCCCCGGCCGGGGCCGCCTCGAACGACTTCAGCCGCCGCCTGTTCGCGAAGTACACCCCCGACCTGACCGGCCACGACAGCATCCACGGCTGGCTCGCCGACGGCGACCTGGCCGCCGTCGCCGACGCCCTGGCCGTGATCCTGGAGCGGCTGATCGAACAGCCCCTCCCCGAGCGCGTCGCCCTCGCCGACCCGCTGCAGACCGAGCGCGAGCGCCTGGCCGAGCAAGCCAGGGAACTGGCCGCGAACGCCTCTTACTTCGCCGCCGGCCTCATCTGGTCCCAGCCCGTCGGCGACGATGCCCAGCGGCTCGCCACCCTCGCCCGCAACCTCGCGCACACCGCGACCCGCGTGGACGAGCTGCGCGGCTACAAGAACCCCCGCCGCTGACCCGACCAGTCACCAGCACGTTCCCGACCACGGAGGAAGTCATGGCACGCAGCAACCGGCCCGTCGTCCACTACATGGCGACCAGGCCCGATGGCACCGTCCCGCCCACCTGCGAGCACCTCGCCCGCTACTACAGCGCCCAGGGCGAGACGATCCCGACCGTCAACCTTGCCGACCACATCGGTCAGGTCATCGACCACCCCAGCCCCGGGAAGAAGTGGTACACCGACAAGCCGTTCAGCTACTTCCACATGTACACCCGGCCCGGCGAGATCCTGGAGCGCATCGAGGACGGCTGGCCGATCCGGCTGTTCGTCGTTGAGCCGCTCGGTGAGACGGGCAACTGGGGCGACGACTTCGCCCCGTACTGGCTGATGTCCCACCAGGTCCGCGTCGTGGAGGAGACCGAGGCGTGGCGTGCGTTCGGACACCGCGGCGAGCAGGTCCTGGCCGCCATCGCCCAGCTGCCCGAACTCGCCCGGCAGTGGGCCGAGGCGTGGGCCGCCGACCCCGAGGGCACGCGCCGCACATACAAGGCGTGGCAGGAGAGGGTGGACGACACCCGCGCGCTGACCGACTGGGCGCACTGGAGGGCGCGGTACTCCCGCCGTTCGGCTGGCCTCGCCACGGCCAACCAGCTCGCCGGGGACGCCGCCGGGCAGGCCGCCACCGACGCCGGGGCCGAACCCAACGCCGTCGCCCTGATCCAGCTGCGGGCCCGCTGCCTGGTCGCCGGTCAGCTCATGCACGACCGCATCCGCAACGGCGAGTACGAGCAGTCGATCCGCGCCCTGCTGCTCGGTGCCGGACTCGACACCACCGCCCCCGTCCCGGCCTGAGCAGGAGGCACCTGATGAGCACCGACACCACGGACGAGACGATCCGCTACACCGCCGACGTCGTCCTGCTCGCCGCCGGCCACGTCCTGCTGATCGAGCGGGGCTGGGACCCGTTCAAGGGCCGGTGGGCCCTGCCCGGCGGTCATGTGGACACGGGGGAGACCAGCCTGGCCGCCTCCGTACGCGAGCTGGAGGAGGAGACCGGCATCAGCGTCCCGGCCGACGACCTGCGGCAGGTCGGCGCGTTCGACGCCCCCGGCCGTGACCCGCGCGGCCGGTACGTCAGCGTCGCCTACACGGCCACCCTGCCCGCGCCGGTCCCGCCGACGGCCGGGGATGACGCCACCGCCGCCCGCTGGTGGCCGCTGACCGCGCTCCCGGACCTCGCGTTCGACCACGCCGACATCCTGGCGCGCGCGACGGGCTGAACCTTCCTCGAGGGACGCGGCGTTCCTCCGTGCCGCCCCGGTGATCCCGGCCGGGGCGGTCGCGGTGTTCCGCCACGACCAGAGCAGGAAGGAGATGGGCGTCATGCCGCAGTCGGAGTTCTACGAGGTAGACGTCCCCATACACCGCACCGACCAGCAGCTGCACGGGCTGCACGTCTTCACCGGCCAGGCCACCTCGCCCGGCGAGGCCCTGACCCGCGCCCATCAGGTCTACGACGCGGCGCTCGCCGCGCGGAAGGCTGGCCTCGCCAACCCCGGCCGTCAGGACGGCGGCTGGGGAGCGAGCGGGGTCCGCGACGGCTGGGAGATGGACTGGAGGGCGGCGAAGGCCGGCGTCTGGTCCAACCCGTTCAGCTGGACCACCAAGAGCAGCTTCGAGCTGTAGATACGCCCCGAGGCAGACGCACACGGCCTGGTAACCGACGCCTGCCTCGGGCCACCCATCCCGTACAAGACGAGAGGGAGCCCCCAGTATGGCCTCCATCGCGCGCGTACACGCCCCGTCCGGACAACGCGCCCTGTACCTCACCACCCTCGCTGTGCCCCTGACCGGCTGGACCGTCCACGCCGTCAGCCTCCACCGCAAACTCAACAAGGCCCGCCGCGACCCGCTCACCGGACTGCTCGGACGCGACGGCTACACCGCCAAGGCCCGGCAGATCACCGACCGGTACGGCGACAACGCCCTGGTGGTCCTCGTGGACCTGGACCACTTCAAGGCCATCAACGACGGCCCCGGCGGGCACGCCGCCGGCGACCGCGTCCTGGCCGTCACCGCGCAGCGCCTCACCGCCTGGGCGGGCAGCCGCGGCGCGGTCGGCAGGCTCGGAGGAGACGAGTTCGCCGTCGCCGTACGGATCGGAGCCGCCCGCCACGAGCTCCGTCTCGCCCAGCTGGTCACCCTGCTCGCGCAGCCCGTGGAGGTCGACAGCGGCGACCTGGTCGACATCGCCGCGTCGATCGGCGCCGCCTCCCCCGACGTCCTCGGCACGACGGACCTGTCCGTGCTTCAGCGGGCCGCCGACGCCGCGATGTACGCGGGCAAGCACACCGGCCGCGCCGTGCTCGCCGACCGCTCCCACGCCACCGTGCCGTCCATCAACGGCCGGCGCGCCGGGCGGCCCGGCACCAGCACCCTCGGAGCCGCCGCGTGAAGCCTCCGATGCTCTACGCCCCGGACCACATCCGCGGCATCACCATCAAGCAGCCCTGGGCGGCCTGCATCCTGCACGGCGACAAGCGCGTCGAGAACCGGCCCAAGTCCTGGGCGCCGGGCTGGCGCCTGCTGCACGCCGGAGCCGAGATGGACCGGGCCGCCCTGCGCGACCCGCTCGTGGCCCGCACGATCCGCGGCCTCGAGCTGCCCACCCGCGCGGTCCTCGGCATCGTCCGCATCACCGGCTCCCACACCGACACCGGCGAGCCGTGCAGCCCCTGGGCGCAGTTCGAGCGCGTCCACGTCGACCTGGACGACGTCCACCCGCTGGCCCTGCCCGTCCCGTGCGACGGGCAGCTCGGCCCGTGGCGCGTCCCGCTCGCCGTGTTCGAGCAGGTCCTCGTCCAACTCCCCGACCTCGCCCAGCAGCTCACGGAGGTCCCGTCATGAGCGGCCCGCGCACCGGCATCCCGATCGTCCCGGCCGTGGTCGCCGACGACCGCATCCCCTTCCCCCACACCGACGCCCCGACCCGTTGCCAGGACGACCCGAAGCTGTTCGCCATCGAGGACGTCACCGAGCGCACCGAGCGGGAGAAGGCCCTCGCCAAGGCCAAGCTCGCCTGCTCCGGCTGCCCGATCGTCACCGGCTGCCTCAAGTGGGCCCTGGCCAACCGGCAGCTCACCCCGACCGGCGTGTGGGCGGCGACCACCGCCCGGGAGCGCACCAAGCTCCGCAAGGACCTGGTGCGCCGCCTCGGGAAGGACTGGGTCGGCGTCGTCGCCGAACAGGACCGCCGTCGGCAGGAGAAGCAGCTCGCGGCCCGCCTCGCCCCGCCGACCGTCCGCGCGACGGTGATGGCCCGCCTGGAGCTGGAGCTCATCCCCACCCGGCCCGCCCCGTACGAGCCGTGGAAGGAGCCGATGACCCCGGCCCGGCAGGCGCAGAACTGGGCGGTCCTCAAGGCCGCGCTGTCGACCAAGGCGGCGGCATAGCGATGTTCAACGACTGGCAGCAGGCCCTCGCAGCCGAGGGCCTGCCCCTGAACCCCAACCCCGTGGAGCAGCAGGCCGCTGCGGCCCGCACCGTCGCCCGCCGCGCGAGCAGCAAGGAGGACCTGGTCCTCCTCCTGGACGTGTGCGGCCTGCCCGGCGACGACGACACCCTCACCGCCCTGCTCCCCCTCCTGCACAGCCCCGAAGGAGCCCCAGACATGCAGCAGACCCAGGCGACCACGGCCCCCAACGCGTTCGAGGCGACGGCGCTGTCCATGTTCTACGCCGACCACTCCATGGAGGAGATCACCGAGGCGACCGGCCTGTCCGAGGATGAGGTCACTGCCCTCGTGGCCGCTCAGCAGCGCAAGGCCGACGCGGGCGAGACCGACGACGCCGCTCCGGCCGCCGCCGACGACACCGCCCCGGCGACCCCGACTGTCGACGACTCGGTGGAGCAGCTGCTCGCGTGGGCCGAGGCCCACCCCACCGCCGGCATCCGCAACAAGGCCGCCCGGGTCCGCGCTGACGTGGCCGAGCTGACCGCCCGCCGCGCCGCCGACGACGCGCAGCGCGAGGCCGAAGAGCGCGTCGCCAAGCTCACGGCCGAGCTGGAGAAGGCGAAGGAGGACCTGCGCGCTGTGAAGGCCGGCACCCACACCACCCCGGCCGCCGCGACGGCCGCGCCGACCCCCATCCGGCCCGGCATCGGCAGCGGGCGCACCCGCGAGGAACTGGCCGCGATCCGTACCTGGGCGCGCGCCAACGGCCACCAGGTCGCCGACGCGGGCATGATCCGCAAGGCCGTGATCGAGGCGTACGACGCCGCCCACCAGGCCCCGGCCGCGAAGGCCAGCTGACATGGGCGACACCGACGCGATCGTCCTGGACGGCTTCCTGGACGAAGAGACCGTGCCCGGCGACCTGCACGGCAGCACCGCCCGCTTCCGGCTCACCGTCTCCCCGACGGACGAGCGCACGGACGAGATGATCCTGCCGTGCAGCGTCGCCGACCCGGAGATGGCACACCAGGTCCTGCACGAACTCACCCCCGGCGACCAGCTGCGCGTCACCGGCTACTTCCGGCTGCCCCGCACGCCGGACGAGCCGATGTGGCTGGTCGTCACCGAGATGGCGCGGCTCCAGCCCACCCCCACCTTCGCGGACGCCTTCACCGCGATGCTGGAGCGCTACGGCCCGTACGTCTGCTACATCGACCACGACACCGACCAGGTCCCGGTGTGGACCGAGGCCGGGATATGGGTCGGCTGCGCGGACACCCCCGGCGACCTCGGAGACCTGCTCGAAGCGTTCGAGCAGCGCCAGGCCGCCGGCGGCGAGTAGCCGGAGGGCTCTGTGCCGATCCGGCCCGAGAACGCCCACCGCTACCCGCGCGACTGGCCCCAGATCAGCGCGCGGATCCGGTTCGAGCGGGCAGGCGGCCGCTGCGAGTGCACGGGCCAGTGCGGCCTCGCGCACCCCGGCGGCCGCTGCCCCGCCGTCCACGAACAGATCCACCCCGACACCGGCTCCGTAGTCGGCCTCACCACCGCCCACCTCAACCACACCCCCGAAGACGTGCGAGACGAGAACCTGCTCGCCGCCTGCCAGCTGTGCCACCTACGCATCGACCACGGCCACCACCGGGTCACCCGCTCGATCACCCTCGCCGCCCGTACGGCGGCCGCCGGGCAGCTCGGCATCCTCGCCGACGCCGACCTGAACCGCATCGAGCCGCCGACCCCGCCCCGGCCGCCCGCGCCCCGCACAGCACGCCCCGACCTCCAGCTCTCCTTCACCGACCAGGAGGCTTCTTGATGTCCGACCAGCCCGCGCGCACCGTCCTGGAGCGCTTCCCCGCCGGCGGCCCCCGCGGCTCCTGGCCCGCAGACGAGTACGCCGCCCAGCAGCAGGCCAACGGGCAGCCCGCCCGGGTCGTCATGGACCTGCGCACCGACAGCTTCCTCGTCATCGCCGACCGCCCCGCCGCGTGACCGCCCGGCCGACGTCGACCTGAGCACCTGAGCACGCGAAGCGGCCCCCGCCGTCCCGGACCTCCATCCCTTAGGTTCTAGCGGTCCTCGCAACGCTCATGATCATGGGAGTTGCGAGGACCGTGGGCGGTAAGAGGCTCGATCCGGCGTTGAAGAGGCGTTTCCTTGAGCGTCTGGATGCCGTGGGGAGCGTGTCTCCCGTGGCCCGTGAGCTGGGGCTGAACCTGAATACGGCGTTCACCCTGGCCCGCAAGGCGGGCATGAACTACGGGCACCTGGGGCACCCGCGGCGCGAGGAGTACATGAAGCTGCGGGCCCGGGGTGTCTCCCGTCGGGAAGCCGCCGAACGGGCCGGGGTGCACGTGCGCACGGCCAAGGACTGGGACTACGGCGTCCGGAAGTCCCGCAACGGGCGGGCCTACCCCGACGGCCGGCGTGTGAACTACACGACGGGCACCGTCACGATGTCCGGTGTGATCATGACGGCACCGGTGAGGCCGGTGAGCCTCAAAGCCCTTGAGAAGAAGCTGCACGCGCGATTCCTGTCGCTCTCCGAGCGGGAGCGGATACGTGATCTCCGCGCCGCCGGCCAGTCACTGAGGGCCATCGGGCGGGCTCTGGGGCGTCCGGCCAGCACCATCTCGCGCGAGCTGCGGAGCAACTCGGGGGCCAACGGATACCACCCCTACGCGGCGCACAGGGCCGCCGCCGCGCGCAGGCCCCGGCCGAAGGAACGCAAGCTGCTGCGCGAGAGCCCGTTGCACAGCTTCGTCCAGGACGGGCTCCGCAGACGGTGGTCCCCGGAACAGATCTGCCACGCTCTGACCAAGAGCCATCCCGACGACCAGAGCATGCGGGTGAGCGTGGAGACGATCTATCAGGCACTGTATTTGCAGGCCAGAGGCGGTCTGAAGCGGGAAGTCCAGGCAGCCGTCCGCACCGGTCGCACGCGCCGCAAGCCGCGACGCGACCCGAACCGTCGCACCCCTCGCTTCAACGACCCAATGGTGATGATCAGTAGCCGTCCCGCCGAGGTCGAGGACAGGGCGGTGCCGGGCCACTGGGAAGGCGACCTGATCGTCGGCGCACACGGCCGGTCCGCCATCGCGACGCTGGTCGAGCGGACTACCCGCTACACCATGCTGGTCCACCTGCCCGGCAGCTCCCACGACGCCACAGCCGTCCGCGACGGACTCGTCCGCACTGTCCAGACCCTTCCGCCGCACCTGCGCGGCTCTCTCACCTGGGACCAGGGAACCGAGATGGCGCGTCACAAGCAGTTCACCATGGCCACCGGGATGCCGGTCTACTTCTGTGATCCCGCCTCGCCCTGGCAGCGCGGCTCGAACGAGAACACCAACGGCCTGTTGCGGCAGTACTTCCCCAAGGGCACCGACCTGAGCCTGCACAGTCCCGAGGAACTCGAACGCGTCGCCCAGGAACTCAACGGCCGTCCACGCAAGACGCTCGGCTGGGATACACCAGCCGAGCGTCTACGTGATCTACTCACCACCTAAGCCAGGCAGTGTTGCAACGACCCCTAGAACTGAAGTCCGGGCGGCGGGGGCCGCTTTTTGCGTTCTACGGCGAAGAACCGGGCTCTGGGGCGAACACCGCACGGGCATCCCGCAGTTCTGAGCCCTGCCCTCCCTCGTTCGGGTTGTCTCGTGCCACGCCCCCCGCCGCCGCCCCTATCGACACCGTGCGCGAGGAGCTTGGCGTCCGTAGAGCAGCGCTATCGTGCCCGTCATGACCGAACCATTCCCGTCCGAAGAGGACGCCCCGGTGCCTGCCGAGCCCGTGGGCAACCTGCCCATCCCCAACACCCACCCCGACGGCGGCCCGCGCAGCATCGTCTTCGTCAACGAAAAGCCCGGCACCGCGAAGAGCACCTCTGCAGTCCTCACGGCGCTCGCCCTGCACGAGGACGGCCAAGACGTCGTCCTCATCGACGGCGACGTCAACGGAAAGTCCGTCATGGGCTGGCACAACGCGATCGGCGGCTTCCCGTTCCGTGTCTTCCAGATGCCGTCGGTGACCCTGCACCAGGACATCCCGAAGACCTTCGCCGACCCCAAGACCCGCATCGTCATCGACGCTCCGCCGCTGGAGAACCAGCCCGGCATCGCGCGCTCTGCCATGCGGTACGCAGACCTCAGCGTCATCCCTGTCGCTCCGTCGTCCATGGAGACCGAGCGGATGGGCGACATCCGTGACGAGATCAACGACCTCGGACCGCTGACCCTCAACGGCATCTGCGCCCGCGTCCTGCTCAACCGCTGCATCCCCCAGGCCAAGCGTCACAACAGGCTCTACCGGAACATCCTGGTCTCCGGAGGGTGGAACGTCTTCGACACCGCCATCCCCATGGTCACCGAGTTCCAGGGCGCCTGGGGCAAGACCATCGAAGCCGGAGGCGGCGAGTACGACCAGCTCCTGGTCGAACTCGGCATCCGGCAGACCCGTGACGCCACCTACGACGAGCTGGTGTCGTACCTGACGAAGGCGCGGGAGAACAACGAGTGACTGAGAAGGACACGGCCGCGCCCTCCGCGCCCTCCGCGCGGCGCGGTAGCCGCCGACGCCGACCCGACTACAAGGCTGACGAGGCTGCGGCGAAGAAGGCCGTGGCCACCCATCGCCCCGGCGGCCGTCCCAAGAGCCACCAGAACCCGGTCTTCCTCTCGCCCGAGTACGACCAGGGCACCCCGGCCGAGCGACTGGCCAAGCTCGAAGCGCTCATCTCTGCAGCGCAGTCGGCAGCCGAGACCAGCCTGATCGTCGCTCACAACGAGTTCGTCATGCAGGCCGGCCCCGCCCTCATCAAGATCAAGGAAGACGATCTGTGGCAGGCGGGCGGGTACACCAGCTTCAAGGACTACTTCGAGAAGAAGTGGAAGTACACCGAGCAGCGGGCCTACCAGCTCATCAGGGCCGTGCCGGTGATAGCGGCCCTCAAGGGTGTCGCCACCGTGAAGATCAATGAGGGGCAGTGTCGCGAGCTCGCGCCGGTCGCCCGCGATCACGACGCCGCCACGGTCCAGAAGATCTGGCGCGCGGCTGAGTCCAAGGGCAAGGTCACCGCGAAGTCGCTGGCCGCCGCTCGTGATGAGCTCAACATCAAGGTCGCCGTCGACGACGCTGAGCGGGTGGTGCCTCGCAGCAGGAAGGCGCCGGCGCCGGTCGATCCTGTCCAGCGGCTTGCCGGGTACGTCGGCCACGTCGAGACCTTCGCCCAGCAGGTGCAAGGGCTCGCTGACGCGTACGCCGACGCGGTGAAGAAGGACGCTCCGGCAGCCGAGAAGCTGCTCGCGGAGATCCGGGGACACATGGCCGCCGCCGCTGCCGCGTTCCCTCAGCAGTCCCCAAGCGACTAAACAATTGTTCAGTCGCAACGGCCCCGCATCGAGGAAGGATGCGGGGCCGTTGCGTTGAGGGTACGGCTGGTTGAGGAGCCGCGCGCCTCTGGATCAGTCTTGGAACTCCTTGCTCTTCACGCCGTAGAACGTGGGCTTCGCGGGCCGGACCTCGGACTGCGCCATGCTGTCGGCGAGCGGGGCGAAGGTCTCGCTGCGCCGGACGACATCAAGGAACTTGCCCAGCGCGTCCTTGTCCTCCCACAGCGCGGACGCGGTGCTGATGATCAACGACTTCAGGTGCTCCGACTCGGTCACGGTCTCGTTCGCTGCCACGCGGTGTCCCCTCCTGGTGATCGGGATGATCAGCCAACCAACTGGCGACCCACGCCCACAAGACGGCCTTCGGTCAGGGGCCGGTCCAGGATGCTGTGGGTCCCGATCCGGTGCCACACGATGTGAGGGACCCCGATGACCTTCTCCCCGCCGTAGGACCACGTCGCGCGCCCGTCCGGCGCCCAGGTGAGTTCGTAGACGCCGGGGGCCCGGCGCACGCCCTTGATCCGTAAGCCGGGGCGGAAGTGGCGGCCGGTGCGCAGGTCGGGCACGAAGGCGTCCAGGACGACGCGGCGGAAGCGCCGGCGCTGGGCGGGGGTGAGGTGCTGGAGGTCGGTGGTGAAGCGGGGGAGGGTCTCGAAGGTGGGCATGGTGGTCTCCTCCGGGCAGCACGACGAAGCCCCCGGCGGGTGCCGGGGGCTGCTGTAGGCGGTGCTCGTTGGTGGTGTTCGTTCCTTGGCGCTGGATGGTGCTGGGTGGTGTCGTCCGGGCCGTGGTGTGAGTGCTGCCGGAGAGCGATGACATTCACGTCCGGCCCGGGGCTGCTTCCCGCCCGACGGGCACCTGAGAAGAAAGTTCGGCCGCCGCTCCCGCCTGGCGGGACGCCCCGCTGATCGGCCTTTTCTTGCAGGTCACAGCCGTGTGGCGTGGTCTCCATGACAGTGGATATCAGGGTCATCCGGGCCGGTCAGATGTACCGCTACTACCTGCGCCAGACCGTCGTCGGCGACGGCCGCCGCCCGGCCCGCACGCCGCTGCGCGCCGCCCAGGAGCAAGCCGGTGTCCCGGCCGGGCGATGGATGGGGCGCGGCCTGGCCGTGCTCGGACTGACGCCGGGTGAGGAGGTAACCGAAAGCCAGCTGCGGAACCTGTTCGGCGAGCGGGGCCGCCACCCGTACGCGGACCGGATCGAAGCCGACCGGCTCGCCAAGGGCGACTCCCCGAAGAAGGCGTTCAAGGCTGGCGCCCTCGGACGCCGCGTGACGGTCACCGGGGTCGACTTCGTCTTCCGGCCGCAGCCGACGATCTACCTGTTGTGGGCGCTGGGGGACGAGGAGACCCGGCGGGTGATCGAGGCCGCGCACGAGCGCGCGATCGAGCGGGTACTGGAGTGGATCGAGGACGAGGTAGCGGTGATCCGGTACGGCAAGGACGGCATCTACCGGGTACGGCCGCCCGGCGGTCTGGTCGCCGCGCGCTTCCGCCACTACGAGGCACGGTCGGGGATGCCCTTGCTCCATGACCATCTGCTTCTGTCCGTGAAGGGGCAGCGCCTGGACGGGAAGTGGGGCTCGATCCACACCCTGGCCCTGCACGAGAACACCGTCGCGGCCTCCGCGCTCTACAACGAGATCGTGGCCGCTGAGGTCTGCGAGGCGCTGGGGCTGGCGACCGAGCCCCGCACCGTCACCCCGGGGCGCCGGCCTGTGATGGAGATTGCCGGGGTGCCGCACGAGCTGATCCGCTGGACCTCCCGGCGCAGCGACCAGATCGCCGCCTGCCTGGAGGACCTGGAGCACGAGTACGTCACCGCCGTCGACGACGACGGCGAGCTGAAGTTTCTTCCCGTGGTCTCCGAGCGGGCCCGCGCCAAGCTGAACCAGATCGCCGCCCGCAAGACCCGCCCGCCCAAGCAGAAGACCCGGCCGCTCGCGCAGCTGCGCGCGTGGTGGAAGACGAGCGCGATCCTCACCTCCGGTGTCGCCGCCGACGTCATCACCTCCCTCCTCGAGTACGCCCGCGCCGCGGCTGCCGCGATCCGGGCCCGGGTCGCCGCCGTGGTCGACGTCGCCCTGGCGGCCGTCGACGTCACCGCGACCGTGTTCGTGATGAACGACGGCGGCCGCTTCCACCGCCGACACCTGCTCGCCGAAGCCCGCCGCCACCTCGCCCTCGTCCTGCGCGGCCGCCGCCGCGACCCCGGCCTGGACGACCAGATCGTGGCCGCCGCCATCTCCACCCACTGCCTGGACATCAGCGAGCCGAAGACCGTGCGTGGCCTGGAGTCCGGCTACCGCCTCTACACCGCCCGGTGGGCCCTGTCCGACCTCCCCGCCCGGCCCCGCCCACCCACTTCCGCGCCCGACCCGGACCGGCACCCCCCGGCCGATCCCGGCGAGCCGGCTGCGCCCCGGCCCCCGCGCCAGGACGCGGGGGAGTGGGAGATACCCCGCCTCCCGCTCCAGTACGACCGTGCCGTCCTCGCCGGTGCGGTGGTGCGGGAGAAGCTGCGCACCGCCACGACTGCCACCGTGCGAGGCCGGGCGTACGACGTCGTCGCCCACCAGCAGGCAGCGATGCCCGAGCAACTGCTCGCGCCCCAGGCCGCCGACCCCGAGCACGACGACCAGGCGCCGGAAGCCGGACATCGGGAGGCGATCGACATGACGGCGCTGCGGGCCTTGCGGGAGTCCCGCACGGACGTGGAAGCCCTCGATCTCACGGCCGACCGGCTGCGCCGCCTCCAGGACGCGTTCACCAAGGCGGCCGACGACTCCCGCGTCCGCGCGGACCGCTACACCGACCAAGGCGACGCCGACGCAGTGCGCCCGGTACGCCAGGACGACCAGCAGGCGCACCGCCCGCAGGAGCCCGGACCGCACCGCGGCCGAGAGGCCGGCCACTGAGTGCATCCGATGCCGCGCATCCGATGCCGTGCATCGAACCGGCGATGCCGCGCATCCACTCCACCGAGTGGAGTCCACCGGCCGGGAGTGGCCGACACCGTGCTCGGCATCCACTCCACTGAGTGGAGCCCACTCGGTGGAGTGGACGACATCGTGCGGGAGTGGACGACATTGCCGGGGACGATGCCGTGCATCCACTCGGTACGCACCCGCCGCATTTCCCCTTGACCTCGGCCCGTGTCAAGGAGAAATGCGCCGCCCTCAGCTGCTCCACTCCACCGCATCAACCCCACCCGATGCGCACCACTCCCGCGCGCTGGCCACACCGGATGGACTCAGTGCGGACCGCACGGTGGCGCGGTCACCGGTGCAGAGCCACCACGGTCGCTACCACCGCACGGGCCCGCGCCACCTGCTCATCGCGCAGCGCCTGCAGAGCCCGGACGACGTCCGTCGGTGCGTCGGCGAGGACCTGGCCGACGAAGTGCGCGATGGTGCGGGCGATCCCCGGCGCGGCAGCCGCGGGGGCGTGCGTGGCCCACTCCCTGATCGCCATCAGGTAGATGACGCCGACCTCGTCCAGAACGAAGGAGTCGGCGCAGGGATCGGTGTCGTCGGACAGCGCGGTCACGGGGAAGACGATCAGCTCCGCGATGCCCGGCAGCAGTCCCGGCAACGGCTCCACCTCGGGCGCGAGCCGCGCGGCCTGGACGTCGTCTCCGGCCTCCACCGCCAAGACGTAGTCGAAGCCGAGCTGGACCAGGTGCGGGGGCAGCGAGGGAACGATGGGGGACACAGGCAGCTCCTGACGTACGGTCGCCGTGCCGATCACGGCGACGTCCCAGCAGGGTCGGCCCGCCAGCCTGTGGACAGAGGACAGAGAACTCTCCCCCTCCGCCCGGGTGGGATGAATCGGGGCTGCAAGGGGCAAACCCGGCCCCCTTGTCCAGCGTGGTCGGCCCGACCACGAGCCCGACCATGCCCCCTAGTCCAGGTCTGCTACCGCCCCGCCCACCGCCGCGTTTCTCCTTGACCACGTCCGCTACCGGCCACGGTCAGACCGCGGACAAGGGGGGCCCGTACACGCTGCTCCTTCGCAACGACCGCCCCGGTCGGGGCAGCGAAGGAGACGAGACGATGACGAGCACCCACCCGAGGGCCGGGCAGCGGCACCGCTCGGGCCGATCACACCGGAAGGCCGGCCCGTGGCGGGCAAGCCCAAGGGGGCTCCCTGGGGGCCCACTTCGAAGGCCCCTTGGGAACCCCCTTTGGTGCCCGGCACCCGAGGCCGGAGGAAAACCCCTTGTCAGAGCGGCAATCGGCGCGAAAACTGCGCCGTCACTACCCTCTTCTCTTCTCTTGTTGTCCGTAGTGGAGGAGATCATCGGGTTCCGGGGGGCCCGGACGCCCTCCCAGGCCGGGCGCGGCCAGCAGTGTCGGTCGGCCGGCGGCCGGTCGCGAGCAACGAGGGAGCAGAGCTGATGGCGGGGAAGCGGAAGAACAACCCGGCGGGGTCGACGAACAGCTACCGCGGCGACGTGCTGCGCGTGCTCGGAGCGTTGAAGGTGGCCACGGCTGATCAGATCCAGCGGATCGGCGCTCCGCACCTGACCTTCCGGCACGCCGACAAGGAGACCCCGTCGAAGCAGAAGCAGGCCCGCACCGCCTCGCACACCGCCGCGCTCTCCGACATGCGCAAGCACGGCCTGTCCGAGAACGGCGGCTCCACCGAGACGGGCGACTCCCTACGGAACCTGACCACCAAGGGCCTGGAGGCCGCCTCCTACGAGCTGCGACGCCCGGTGACGGAGATGGGCTCCACCGCACGCGGCGCGGGCTCCAGCGGCGCCTCCCACCCGATGGCCGTCAACGAGACCGTGATCGCACTGCTGCGCCCGAAGCCGAACATGGCCAAGCTCGCCGATGACCCGCCGCATGTCCAGGCCGCCGCCCAGGCCGCCGTCGACGCAACGGACGGCATCGGCACCATCGCCTCGTACTGGACCGAGGTCCCGCTGCCCGCCACCGGCACCTGGAACGCGCCCGGCAAGGGCGGCGCCCAGGCCGACCTCGTGCTCACCGCACCACAGGACCAGGTGCCGCTGCTGTTCATCGAGGTCGACAACTGCCACGAGACCGCTGAGGAGCTCGCCGCCAAGCTGGAGAAGTACGCCCGCTTCTTCCGGCGAAACGCGAAGGACACCGACGGCAAGGAGCGCCCGATGTGGCGTACGCGCTGGACGATCCCCGAGGGCCGGTACGGCGATACGCCGCATCCGCCCGTGCTGCTGGTGTTCAACCGCATCGGCGAGCGCAACCCCAACCGCACCATCCCGCGCCTGCAAGAGCTGACCCGCCACCTGTGGCAGGGGGAGCGGCAGCGCGGCGGCCACCACCTCTACGACCGGAAGATCCCGATCATCGCGGTCGGGCTGCGCAATCTCCGCGAGCACGGACCGGCCGGCGCCGTGTTCCTCCGCTTCGGCCGCGACCAGCTGCAGCCGCTCCTGGAGGCGATCGGCAACCCGCGCCGCGAGGCCGCCGACGCCCGCGAGCAAGAAGAGTCCAAGGCCCGCCAGGCGGAATACCAGGAACAGGTACGGCGGGCAGCGCAGGAGCAGGCGGCGAAGCAGGCAGCCGAGCGCGAGGCCCGCCGTCCCGTCTGCACCGGCTGCGGGGCGAAGTTCACCGACGCCCGCTGGGAGGCGACACAGCCGAAGGACTGGGGAGCCACGAAGGACTCCCACCCGCACATGTGCGACGGCTGCAAGCAGAGGGCCACCGCGGCCGCCGTCGGCCCGGCGGCCGGCACACGGGAGCACCAGGAGCCGAACCGCGCGGAGGTGGGGCAGCACGACTTCCGGCGGAACACCCGGCGCCCCGTCTGCACCCAGTGCGGTGCCGACTTCACCGACGAACGGTGGCGGGCAACCGAGCGCGTCGGCTGGGGCACGACCCAAGAGCCCCGACCGACGCTGTGCGGGGACTGCGACCAGCGGCACGAGACCGACTGGGAGGAAACCTGGCCGGGCGTCACGCGCCAGGGCCAGGACCAGGGCCAGGGCCAGGCCGTGCCCGAGCAGAAGGCCACCGGCTGGCTCTCGCGCCTGCGCCGCTGAGCCGGGCAAGCCGCCGGCGGGCGCGGGCAAGCCCAAGGTCACCCTGGGCAAGCCTCCCGACCCGACGACAGCGGGGCCGGACAGGATCACCTGCCCGGCCCCGCTGCTGGTTCCCGGCTGCTCACCGGCTGAGGCGGATGCGTGGCCCCCACGCGAACTCGAGGTCGTCCAGCAGGACGGTCTCCAGCTCCTTCTCCCACTGGGCGCGCAGACCGAACGGGTGGGTCTCCATCCGCTCCAGGATGACCAGGGTCTCGGGCTGCCCGATCAGCGCGTACCGGCCGTGCGAGGCGGGCCTGCTGCCCGGCCCGTACGCGCGCAGCAGCTCCTCCAGGCGGGCGCGGTGCTGCTCCACGAACGCCTCCAGGCGCTCGATGTACCCCTCGCGTTCCTCGGTGCGCACCGCGCTCAGGGCGACGTCCAGGAACTCCCCGTCCGGCCAGTGACGCGTTCCCGGCGCGGCGACGGCCCACGCGAAGCCTTCCGCCACCGCCAGGACGCGCTTCGCGTACAGCGGCGGTGCTGGGGCCGGTTCCTCCACCGGGGTCTCTGCCGGGGCGGGGGAGCCCGGGTGTTGAAGGCGGGCGAGCGGCAGGGCGCTGGAGACGGCGGTGGTTGCCAGCGGCGTGTCCAGGGCTTCCAGGTGGGCAAGGAGGAGGCGGGCCAGGGTACGGCCGTGGTCGCTGCCGTGCGGTTGCTGGGGGGTGCTGCCGTCGCCCCGATCGCCGGGGTAGGCGAGGTGCCAGGGGTATACGACGGTGCGGTGGAAGAAGTCGGCGAGCACCTCGAACAGGTCGCTCGCCTCGGGGCCGGGTTCGTACGCGCCGACCACGGCGGCCGCGGCACGTCCGATCTCGGAGCTGGTCAGAGAGAGCGCGTCCAGCATGTGCCGTGCGGAGTTCGAGGGGGTGTCCTCGAAGACCTCCACGATTCGGTACAGGCCCGGGGGGCCGTAGAGGTTGCCCTCCTTCGCGCGACGCACCATCACCGCGGCCTCCTCGACCGAGTCGGCGGTGGCGAGGTTGGTCACCTCCGAGGCACCGGGGTGCTCCGGCTCGGTGCACCTGGCGAGGACCTGGTACAGCCCTCGTTGCTCGGGCGGCCGTACTCCGCCCGACGCGGGGTGCCCGTGCCCGCGCTCCTCCGGATCGCCGGCAGGCGTGTATCCGTCGAAGACCTGGTGTGACACCAGATTCCGGATCCGCTTCAGCTCCGTCATCCGCACCGCCGCCCTGTGCCTTTCTGCAGGGCCCGCAGGATCCGTCCCGTCCTCGCCGGTGGCGATCAGGTCGCCCAACTGCTCCCGCGTCAGGCCGGTAACCTCCCGGCGGACTTCTACACGGATCTCAGCGTCGCTGCTGGCTGTCGTCACGTCGGTCCTCTGGTCGGTGCCGTCGGTGTTCACTCGGTTCCTTCCTGGTCGGTGCGGTGGGCGATCCAGTTCGGATCGCGTACGGGCGCCGGCGCCCGGGTCTCGGTGGCCGGGGCGCGCATGATGCGCCAGCTGGTGCGCGGCGCGGTGACGGCGTGGGCCAGGAGGACGACGGCCTGCCGCCCGGCGCCGCCCCGGACCCACGCCCCGGTGAAGCGGACCTGATCGGCCGCCCAGTCGCCCAGGCGCCGCCAGGGGCGAAGCCGCCCGAGCATGTAGCCGGCCGCGAGCGCGACGACGGCTGCGGTGACGACGACGCCCATCACGCCCACCGCATCCCGATCGCGGACAGCAGCTCCACCCGCTCCGGGGACAGCGTCGCGGCCCGGCTCCGCTGGTTCCCGACCCACGCCCCGAGCCGGAGCTCCCGCTCCTCCTGGTCCTCGCCGACGATCCGTTCGATGTGCTTCCTCGGCACCCGCAGGTGCCCCTCACGCTCGAAGAACTGCTGGGCGGCCTCGTAGTTCAGCGCCCACTTGTCGGCCTGCGTACGGCGCGGCTGCGGCTTCTCGTCCTCGGCCGCGGGCTCGATCCCGAGGACCTGCTCACACATCCACTGCTGCACGGTCGTCAGGTTGTCCCAGCCGAGCCGGACCGACCGCACCCACCGCCCGAGGTCCTCGCCCTGGTGCACGACGTCACCCGGCTCCATCGGCAGCTCCCCGCCGACCTCCTCCAGGTGGAGCCGGACGAGGTGGAACGCGCGCTGCCACTCCACCGGCCAGGCCGGGCACCACGACGGGTCGATGTCCTCCAGCTGCTCACGCCGCTCATCCGACAGCGCCCCGGCCGACGACTCCACCGGCAGACCCTCGGCACGCCGCTGCTCGATCTCGGCAGCCTTCCGGGCGGCGGCCCGCGCGTTCTTCAGCCAGATCCCCACCCGGTACCCCTGGTGCGTGGCGTCCAGCGGGGCCAGGAGGTGCCCGTTCGTCTCGGCCCACCCGCGCGCGGCGGACAGGCCCTCCTCCCACGCGACGTCGAAGTGCGACCACACCATGCCCAACTTCTCCAGCTGCGCGATGCGGTCCTCGTCCATGTCCCCGCGGGCGTAGAAGCGCCGGTTGTCGGCGATCCACTGCCCAAGGGGGAAGTTGGCGAGCGAGGCTGGCCACCCGACCCCCTCCGCCTCTTCACCCTCGGGCACGCGGTACGTGAAGGGCACCTTCAGGTCGCCGTGCTCGCGCGCGAAGATGACGGCGGCCTCAACCCCACGCCGCCAGTGCTCGTGCTCCGGGTTGAGAACCCGCAGGTTGATGAACGCCGCCAGCTGCGCCGGGTCGCGCGGCGTGCTGAACTTCAACAGCTTCCGCGCCGGGGCCGACGGGCCGCCGGACCCGTTCCCCTCGCCCCGGCTCTCCTTGCCCTGCGCGGCCTTCTGGACGGGCTTGTAGGCGCTGGGGGCCTGCTGCTGCGCCAACTGCTCCACCACCCGGGCGTCGTGCGCCCTGAGCGCCTCCAGCAGCTTCGCCAACCCACCGAACGCCCTGGAGGTCAGCATGTTGTCCGCCGTCTCGCCGGGCCCGAGCAGCACCGGCACCACGAGCGAGGCGACCTTGCCCTCGCCCGGATGCATCCGCAGCGCGCGGCCGACGGCCTGGACGAGGTCGGGCATGGAACCGCGGACGTCTGCCCAGTAGACGGAGTCACATTCCCGGGTATCTACGCCCTCCCCGAGCACCTTCACCGAGCCCAGGAAGCCCTTCTCTACCACCGTGCCGTCCGTGGCGATCCCGGCCGCGAACTCGCCCAGCACCCGGCGCCGGTGGTTGGGCTTGTGCTCGCCGCACAGCCAGTCAGCCCAGATCGTCTTGGGGTACAGCTCGGGGTCGCTGGCGTGCAGCTGCGTGGCGACGTCGGGGAGGCCGGCCGCGTACGCCTCGGCCTCCTTCACGACGTGGTGGAAGACGAGCGTGCGCCGGAAACCTTCCTCCGAGGACGCCTTGAGCAGCGCGGTCTGGAGCGCGGCGAGCCGGGCCCCGCGCACCTCGTCCGAACGCCCCTCAGCACCCAGGAGCTGCGCGGCCTGGAGCTGCGTGTCGGTGATGTCCACGCACACCACCTGGTACGGCGCACAGATTCCCCGGTCGATCGCCTCCGAGAGCGTCAGGGTGAACGCCCTGCTGCCGAAGGGCCCGTCGGGGTCGTCTTCCATGCTCGCGACCAGCTCGCCCGGCGCGCCCTGGTCGGCGTCCTCGTCCAGCTGCCACAGGCGGGGCGTGGCGGTCATGTAGAGGCGGCGCAGGGACGGGATGCGGGTGTTGTCGTGGACGACCGCCCACGGCTTGCCCAGCCGACCGGAGGTCCGGTGCGCCTCATCGACCACGATCAGGTCCCAGCCCGGAAGGCCGGCCTTGTGCGCGCGCTCCAGCGTGCCGAGCCCGAGGGAGGCGTACGTGGCGAACACGGTGACCTTGTCGAACGGCCGTACCCAGTCGACCAGTTCCTCCACGTCCGTGGTGTTGGGGAAGGTCACGTCCTCGCCCCGCAGGGATGAGACCCCGATCATCGGGCCCGTACGGCCGGCCTCGCGCCACGCGGCCTCGGTCTGGGTGAGCAGGTCCAGCGAGGGGACGAGCACCAGCACACGGCCCGCGTGGAGCTTCTCCGCACTGCGGGCCGCGACCCGGGTCTTCCCGGACCCGGTCGCCATGATCACCTGAGTCCGGAGTCCCCTCTCAGGCGCAAGCGATCTTGCAGGCAATTCGAGGGCACGGACAACCGCGTCAACGGCTTCCTGTTGGGCCGCCTCACGCTGATCGGTTCGGCTTGTGGTCGACATATCCGTCTGCCTTCTCCTGGGTTCTTACCTGGGCAGGAAACGGGAAACCTGCACGTAGAAGGCTTGCGATCGGCTACGGTGAACCTCACCGGAACCGGGTCACAGCCTCGGACCAGTAGCGGGAAGCGTGATCGAAAACCGGTCCAGCTCCCTTAGTGGTGCTGCTATCTGAGTCCAGAGTCTATCTCTTGCTTCAAAGTGAAGCACTCAGAACCAGGAAAGTCCCTCGAACGTGGCCGAATTCTGTTACTGTTGCCTTATGGCCACCCCCGAAAGCAGCCTGACAGTCGGTCAACTCGCCCCAGCGCTCACTGGTTCGGCT
>NZ_JBSFXG010000054.1:0-49149 GCF_053595235.1 Streptomyces sp. NPDC002520
CCACGCCGCGCCCGCTGCCGCCGCGCCCCCCGCCGCCTTGCCCGGTGTCGATGCGACCCGCGTCGCCGCGCCCGCTGCCGCCGCGCCCCCCGCCGCCTTGCCCGGTGTCGATGCGACCCGCGTCGCCGCGCCCCCCACCGCCTCGCCCCATGCCGGCGCGACATCCCGTTCCCGCCGCGTCCGCCTGAGCCCCTCACGCCCCTCACGCACCTCACGCACCGCACGCGCCCCGCGTCGCCCGCGTCCCTCGCGGATCCGTCCCGCAGCCGCCGCGGCGGCGCTCCTCGCGTTCTGTCTTCTCGGCGGGGCCCACCTCATGCGCCCAGCCCCCTACGGCGACCGCCTCACGACCAGCCGGCCGGCGCCCGCGCCGCCGCACCCCGACGACGGTTCGCCGCGGGTCCGGGGAGACGCCGTCGAGGCCCACGACCCCCGCACCGGGGCACTGCGCTGGCGCTACGCGCGCGCGGGACAGCGCCCGCTCGCGGTGGTGCCCGCGGGCGGGCGGACGGTCACGCTCTGGGACGACGGTCTCGTCACCGGTACCGACGGCAGCGCCGTGCGCTGGCACCGCGCGCTCCCCGACGCGGCCGGCTGGCTCGCCCGACAGGGCGGCGCCGGCGTCCTGCGCCCCCTCGGCAAGGGCATCCTCGCCGTCGTCACCCCGCACCGCGTCACCGCGTACCGCACCGGCGACGGCGACCTGCGCTGGGTGCTGCCGGCCCACCCGGACTGCGTCTTCGCACCCGAACGTGCGGTACGCCACACCGCGGCCCTGCTGCTCGCCCAGCCCTGCGCCGAAGGCGCCTGGACGGAGCAGGTCGTGGCCCTGGACGACCTGGGCCGGATCGCCCCGGACCGCACACCGCTGGGCAACGAGCGCCCGGCCGGCCGGTCCGAACAGGCGCGCGTAGAAAAACCGCTTGCCCGGCCCCGTTAGACTTGGCCCCATGGCCATTCTCCTCGCGCATTAGACGGCGGGAACGTCCTCAGCCGCCCACCGCCCCTCTGTACGCCCTGGAGCCTGTCCGTGATCTCCGCCTCCGGTATCGAGCTGCGCGCCGGTGCGCGCGTCCTCATCGAGAACGCAACCTTCCGCGTCGCCAAGGGCGACCGCATCGGCCTCGTCGGCCGCAACGGCGCGGGCAAGACCACCCTCACCAAGTGCCTGGCCGGCGAGGGCATCCCGGCCGCCGGCCAGATCGCCCGCACCGGTGAGGTCGGCTACCTCCCGCAGGACCCGCGCACCGGTGACCTGGACATCCTCGCCCGCGACCGCATCCTCTCCGCGCGCGGCCTCGACGTACTGATCCGCAAGATGCGCGACAACGAGCAGCGCATCGCCAACGGCCTGGGCGCCACCCGCGAGAAGGCCCTCAAGCAGTACGAGCGCCAGGAGACGGAGTTCCTCACCAAGGGTGGGTACGCCGCCGAGGCCGAGGCCGCCACCATCGCCGCCGCGCTCAACCTGCCCGACCGCGTCCTCGGCCAGCCGCTGCACACGCTCTCCGGCGGTCAGCGCCGCCGTATCGAGCTGGCCCGCATCCTGTTCTCGGACGCCGACACCCTGCTGCTCGACGAGCCGACGAACCACCTCGACGCGGACTCGATCATCTGGCTGCGCGACTACCTGAAGACGTACCGCGGCGGCTTCATCGTGATCTCCCACGACGTCGACCTGGTCGAGACGGTCGTCAACAAGGTCTTCTACCTGGACGCCAACCGCGCCCAGATCGACGTCTACAACATGGGCTGGAAGCTCTACCAGCAGCAGCGCGAGGCCGACGAGAAGCGCCGCAAGCGTGAGCGTGCCAACGCCGAGAAGAAGGCCGCCGTGCTCAACGCGCAGGCCGACAAGATGCGCGCCAAGGCCACCAAGACGGTCGCCGCGCAGAACATGGCCCGCCGCGCCGACAAGCTGCTCTCCGGCCTGGAGGCCGTCCGGCAGTCCGACAAGGTCGCCAAGCTCCGTTTCCCGGATCCCGCGCCCAGCGGCAAGACCCCGCTGATGGCCGAGGGCCTGTCGAAGTCGTACGGCTCCCTGGAGATCTTCACCGACGTCGACCTGGCCATCGACAAGGGCTCCCGGGTCGTCATCCTCGGCCTCAACGGCGCCGGCAAGACCACCCTGCTGCGCCTGCTCGGCGGGGTCGAGAAGCCCGACACCGGCAAGGTCGTCCCCGGTCACGGACTCAAGCTCGGCTACTACGCCCAGGAGCACGAGACCCTCGACCCCGAGCGCACGGTCCTGGAGAACATGCGCTCGGCCGCCCCCGACATGGACCTGGTCGAGGTCCGCAAGGTGCTCGGCTCGTTCCTGTTCTCCGGCGACGACGTCGACAAGCCGGCCGGTGTCCTCTCCGGCGGCGAGAAGACCCGCCTGGCCCTCGCCACGCTGGTCGTCTCCTCCGCCAACGTCCTGCTCCTGGACGAGCCGACCAACAACCTCGACCCCGCCAGCCGCGAGGAGATCCTCGGAGCCCTGCGCACCTACAAGGGCGCGGTCGTCCTGGTCACCCACGACGAGGGCGCCGTCGAGGCGCTCCAGCCGGAGCGGATCATCCTGCTGCCGGACGGCGTCGAGGACCTGTGGGGATCCGACTACGCGGATCTCGTCGCCCTGGCTTGATCGAAAGAATGATCCACTGCGTATGGATCATTCGGCCGATCCGTGATCCATCATCTGTGTGAGATCTCCTCGTACCGAGGTGTGTCGTACATCGATTTCGCGGCCGATCCCTTGACTCCCAAGGGATCGGCCGTTTTGCGTCCCTGACCTGGCACTTCGCGAATCCACCCGTTCGGCCCCGCGGGCGCCACACGCTGGAACCATCAATTCCGCATGTGGGGATGCGCTCCTGTCGTCACAACGATGTCTCACGGACCTTGCCGAATGGGTGGCCATCACGCCCGGGAGGGGTGATCATGAGGAGACCAGAGCGCACTTCCCATGAGGAGGCACGGGTGGCCGAGACTCTGAAGAAGGGCAGCCGGGTGACCGGCGCCGCGCGCGACAAGCTCGCGGCAGACCTGAAGAAGAAGTACGACTCCGGTGCGAGCATCCGGGCGCTGGCCGAGGAGACCGGCCGCTCGTATGGCTTCGTGCACCGGATGCTCAGCGAGTCGGGCGTCACGCTTCGTGGGCGTGGCGGAGCGACCCGGGGCAAGAAGGCCGCATCGTCCTGACCCCGGGCGGCCCATCGGCTTCGATGGTGGCCACCCGGTCGGTGATGTGATCGACCGGGTGGTTACTGTGCAGTCGCTTAGCATGTCTTAAAGGCAATGCGTGACGACCGCACCCCTCGGAGGCGCTCCATGGCTTCGCTCGACCAGGACCTCACTCCTGCACTCGACAAGGACGGCGTACGGCTCACCGTCGACGACGCACTCGCCACGGTGACGCTGACCAACCCGGCCAAGCGCAATGCGCAGAGCCCCGCGATGTGGCGGGCGTTGGCCGAAGCGGGCCGGCTGCTGCCGGGCTCCGTACGCGTCGTAGTGCTGCGCGGCGAGGGCCAGTCCTTCTCCGCCGGGCTGAACCGCCAGATGTTCACCCCGGAGGGAATCCCGGGCGAGTCGACCTTCGTGGATCTCGCGCGCCTTGACGACGCCGGGATCGACGGGGCCATCGCCGAGTTCCAGGAGGCGTTCACCTGGTGGCGACGCAGCGACATCGTGTCCATCGCCGCCGTCCAGGGGCATGCCATCGGTGCCGGCTTCCAGTTGGCGCTCGCCTGTGACCTGCGCGTCGTCGCGGACGACGTGCAGTTCGCCATGCTCGAGACCAGCCTGGGTCTCGTCCCCGACCTGACCGGCACACATCCGCTGGTCGGCCTCGTCGGGTACGCCCGCGCGCTCGAGATGTGCGTCACCGGGCGCTTCGTCCAGGCGGAGGAGGCGGTCGCCACCGGGCTGGCCAACCTCGCCGTGCCCGCCGACGAACTCGACGGCGCCGTACGGGACTTGGCCATCGCGATGCTGGCCGCGCCGCGCGACGCCGTGGTGGAGACCAAGGCGCTGCTGCAGGGCGCCGGCGACCGGACCTACGACGAGCAGCGCGCTGCCGAGCGCGGCGCCCAGGCCCGACGCCTGCGGGACCTGGCAGGCCTGGGCGAATGAGCCGCGTGCGGAGGCTGAGCGGCCCGCGTCCGTGAACGCGCCGGAACGCGCCGGCCGCTTGACCCGTGTCACCGAAGCCGGTCACCCGACGGGCCGGGCATCGGTCACCCACGGCCGGTCCGGTCGCCCGACGGGCCGGGCATGGGTCACCCACGGCCGGTCCGGTCGCCCGACGGGCCGGGCATGGGTCACCCACGGACGGTCCCGGTCGCCCGACGGGCCGGGCATGGGTCACCCACGGCCGGTCCCGGTCACTCGACGGGCCGGACATCCGTCACCCACGGCCGGGTCCCGGTCACCCCACAGCCGTGACCAGTACCGCCACCGTCGGGTGATCGTCCAGCGCGTCCCCGACGGCCGCACGTACCCGCCGGGCCACCTCGACGGCCCGGTGGTCCGTGCTCGTCGCCACCTCCACGCGCACGTGCCGGCGCGGCAGGGAGGCTGCCTCGGCCCCCTCCGCGTCCTCCGTGCGCCACTCGATGCGCACCGCCCGGCCCAGGCCGCCCAGTGAGCCGGTCAGCCCGGTCACCCCGGGTACGGAGAGCGCTGCGGTGGCCGCGAGGGACTCGTCTGGGTCAGCGGCCTCCCGGGCGCGCGGCGGCCGCGGTGCTCGTACCTCCGCGGGCGGCACGTCCGCCGCCTCCAGCAGAGCCGTCACCCGCAGATCCACCTCCGTGACCCGCAGACCCAGACGCCGCGCGGACGCCGCCAGGGCCGCGCGCAGCCGCGACGCCGTCGCCGGCAGCGGCTCGGCCGCGGTGGCCGCGAAGTCCGCCGTCACCCGCAGCGCACCCGGCGCCAGCGCGCTCGGCGGCGGCGGTACGACTGCCTCGTGGACCTCCTCCGGCTCCTCCGGATCGGCGAGGGTGATCCGCAGTGTCCCCAGCCGGACGTCCGGCACCTCCCGGGTCACCGCGTCCTCCAGGACCGCCCGGGCCGCTCCCTCCGCGATCCACGCCCCGTCCCGCGGGCCGCCCAGCGGCAGCAGCCTGCCCAGCCCCAGTTGCTGTCCGACTTCCCGCGCCCACCGGTCCGACGTCGACGTCATTCCTCCAGCCTGCCGCATACCTGCGCGCAACCCGGCAAGCTTGCATACGGTGGGCGCAGGACGACCACCGAAAGGGACGTACGGCGATGACCGAGATGACGACGACCCCAGACGGCGACAACGAAGCGAACGAATCACCGGTGTCGACCCGCAAGGCCACCCGGCGCGGCGGCGGTGACCCGGCGACCCGCGGCCGGACGACCATCGCCGACGGTGTCGTGGAGAAGATCGCCGGCATGGCGGCCCGGGACGTGCTCGGTGTCCACGCCATGGGCAGCGGTCTGGCCCGCACCTTCGGGGCCGTGCGCGACCGTGTGCCCGGCGGCGCGAAGTCGGTGACCCGGGGTGTGAAGGCCGAGGTCGGTGAGGTGCAGACCGCGCTCGACCTGGAGATCGTCGTGGACTACGGCGTCTCCATCGGCGATGTCGCCCGCGCCGTGCGGGAGAACGTCATCGCCGCCGTGGAACGCATGACCGGACTCGAGGTCGTCGAGGTCAACATCGCGGTGAGCGACGTCAAGCTCCCCGACGAGGAGGAAGAGGAGCCCGAGCCGCCCCGCATCCAGTGAGACGGGCGGGGCGACGGCGACCGGCACGGCACGCCCGACGAGTGACGAGCGACGAGCACAACCGGCACAGCACGCCTGACGAGAAGAGGAGCGCCGCATGAGCATGGCCGTGGTCGGCATGATCGCCGGAATGGCGCTGGCATTCGCCGGGTACTTCGGCGGGTTCGGAGCCTTTCTGCTGGTGGCGGCGCTGGGGGCCATCGGGTTCGTCGCCGGCCGGTTCCTGGAGGGCGACCTGGAACTGGGAGACTTCTTCCGCACCCGCGACGACCGGCGCGACCGGCGGCGGTGAACGCCGTGAGCGCGGACACCGGCGCGCGACGACAGCCCCCGGCCCTCGTTCCGCCGGGCGAGCGCGGCGCCCTGCGGATCGCCGACCGCGTCGTCGCGAAGATCGCCGCACAGGCCGCACGCGAGGCCCTCGCCCCGCTGCCCGAGGGCGCCGCACCCCCGCACGCCACGGTCGTCGTCCTCCCCCACTCCCGGCAGCGCCCGAGCGGGGGGAGCGCCGTCGCCACCGTCCGCGTCCGCGTCGTCCTCGAACTCGGTTACCCCGCCGACATCGGTGCCCGTTGCGCCGCCGTGCGTCGCCAAGTGGTGGAGCGGGTAGGCGCGTTGGTGAGCATGGAAGTGCCGGAGGTCACCGTGCAGGTCGAGCGCCTGCACCTGACACCGGCACCCGGCGCGCCCCACGGGAGGACGCCATGAGCGAGCCCCGGCCATCCGGCACCACCCATCGACTGCCCGTCCTCGACACCGAGAAGCCCTCCGACGATCCACCGGCCCCGCCGGCCGCCGGCAGCGGCCGCTTCTGGTCGCCGCGCCGGGTCCCCGCGGCCCTCGTCGCCCTGGTCCTGCTGGCCGGCGCGGGTCTCCTCATGTACGACATCGCCGCCGTACGCGCCCACCGCCCGGCGATGCACTGGCGCCGTGCGCTGGCCCGGCAGCTCGCCGAGCGGCCCCTGGACGACACCTGGGTGCTGGCCGGCGCGGGCGTCGCCGCCGCCCTCGGCCTCTGGCTGATCCTCCTCGCCGTCACCCCGGGGCTGCGCCGGTTGCTGCCCATGCGGCGCCCGCACCCCGACGTCCGCGCCGGTCTGCGCCGCGAGGCCGCCGCCCTGGTGCTGCGCGACCGGGCCATGGAGATCTCCGGCGTACGCGCGGTACGGGTGCGGATGCGCCGTAAGCGGGCCGCCGTCGATGTGGTCTCGCACTTCCGCGACCTGGACGACGTACACGCGGACCTGGACACCGTGCTCGCCGACGCGGTCCGCGGGTTCGGTCTCGACCACCCGCCCGCGCTCTCGGTACACGTGCGCCGGCCCGGACGGAAGAGGTGAGCGCCGTGCGCAGGGGTGCCGTCAACCGCGTCCTGCTCGCACTCGTGGGCCTGGTGCTGCTCGCCCTCGGCGGCGCGGTACTCGCCGTGGGCCTCGGCGCGCCGCCGCCCCACTGGTGGCTCCACTCCGGCCCGCACGACGTCCTGCTCAGCAGCGCCGAGCGCACCCGCTGGCGGGAGGCCGGCTGGTGGTGGCCCGCGGTCGTCGCGGCGCTGGCCGTGCTGCTCCTGCTCGCCCTGTGGTGGCTGACATCCGCGCTGCGCTCCCGCCGCCTGGCCGAGATCCGGATCGACACCGGCGACGGCGGCAGCGCCCTGCTGCGGGGCCGGGCCCTGGAGTCCGTCCTGGCCGTCGACACGGCCCGGCAACAGGGCGTGGCCCACACCGAACTCCTGCTGACGGGCCGCGGTACGGCCCCCGTGGTGCGTGCCTGGCTCCAACTGGAGCCCCACGTCGACCCGGCGACGGCCCTGTCCGAATTCACGGCCCGGGCACTGACGCACGCGAGGGAGTCGGCGGCTCTGCCGTCACTTCCGGCCGAGGTACGCCTGCGAGAGGTCGGACATCGTGCGGAGAGGGTGACGTGAGAGCCCCCACGAGGCCGCCCGATTGGCGGGCGCGGGGAGCCACGCGCCCCGCCCCCACCGTCCGCCCCCACGCCCCGCCCCCACCGTCCGCCCCCACGACCCGCCCCCGCAGACGGGCCCTCAGAACCCGTGCCTCATGCCCCCGTCCACCGGCACCATGATCCCCGTCAGGTAGGAGGCCGCCGGAGACAGCAGGAAGGCGGCGACCCGCCCGAACTCCTCCGGCGCCCCGTACCGGCGCAACGGGATCCGGGACTCGTTCGCCGCCCGGGCGGCCTCGGGATCCGCGGACATGCCGTCCAGCTCGCGCACGCGATCCGTGTCGATGCGCGCCGGCAGCAGTCCCACCACCCGGATCCCGCGCGGCCCCAGCTCGTCCGCGAGGGACTTGGCGAAGCCGGCGAGCCCGGGGCGCAGTCCGTTGGAGATCGTCAGCCCCGGAATCGGCTCGTGCACCGAGCCGGACAGCACGAACCCGATGACACCGCCCGCCCCCAACTCGGCCGCCGCTGCCCGCGCGAGGCGCACCGCGCCCAGGAAGACGGACTCGAACGCGCCCTGCCACTGCTCGTCCGTGTTGTCGGCGACGAACCCGGTCGGCGGCCCGCCGACGCTGACGAGGATGCCGTCGAAGCCGCCGAAGTGCTCCCGGGCGGCAGCGATCAGCCGCTCGGGAGCGCCCGCGTCCGCGTTGTCGACGGCCACGCCCACCGCGTTCCCGCCCAGTTCGGCGGCCGCGTCGGCCACCCGCTTCTCGTCGCGGCCGGTGATGACCACCTTCGCCCCGTCGGCGACCAGCTCCCGCGCGGCGGCGTTGCCCAGGCCGCGCGTAGCGCCGGTGACGATGTACACCTGGTCCTTCAGTCCAAGATCCATGGCCCCTATCCTGCCCCGAGCGTGAGCGCCTCGTCGCCGAACAGGGTGAGGGCGGTGTTCACCAGCGCGATGTGGCTGAACGCCTGCGGGTAGTTGCCCAGCTGCCGGCCCAGGTCCGGGTCGTACTCCTCGGCCAACAGCCCCACGTCGTTGGTGACGTCCAGCAGCCGCGCGAACAGCTCCCGGGCCTCCTGGGTACGGCCCGTCATGTGAAGGGCGTCCGCGAGCCAGAACGAGCAGGCGAGGAAGGCGCCCTCGCCGCCCGGCATGCCGTCCACGCCGACGGCGTCGGTGTCGTAACGGCGGACGAAACCCCCGTGGCCGAGGTCCGCGCGGATCGCGTCGACCGTGCCGACGACCCGCGGGTCGTCCGGCGGCAGGAAGCCGACGCGGGGGATCAGCAGCAGGGAGGCGTCCAGCTCGCGTGATCCGTAGTACTGCGTGAAGGTCTTGCGCAGGGGGTCGTACCCCTTCTCGCACACCTCCCGGTGCACCTCGTCGCGCATCGCCCGCCAGCCCTCCCGGTCCCCCTTCATGTGCGGATGCTGTTCCAGCGTCCGTACGGCGCGGTCGGCGGCCACCCACACCATCACCTTCGAGTGCACGAACTGGCGCCGGCCGCCGCGCACCTCCCACAGCCCCTCGTCGGGCTGTCGCCATGCCGTCCGCAGGAAGTTCATGAGCGCGCACTGCAGCGCCCACATGTGCGGCTTGGTGCTCAGGCCCGAAGTGCGGGCCAGCGACAGTGCGTCCATGACCTCGCCGTACACGTCCAGCTGGAGCTGGTCCACCGCGCCGTTGCCGACCCGTACCGGCATGGAGTCGGCGAAGCCGGTCAGCCAGGGCAGCTCCCACTCCGGCAGTCGGCGCTCGCCCGCCAGGCCGTACATGATCTGCAGGTCCGCCGGGTCGCCCGCGACCGCGCGCAGCAGCCAGTTGCGCCAGGCCGCGGCCTCCTTCTGGTAGCCCGCCGACAGCAGGGCGCCGAGGGTGAGGGTGGCGTCGCGCAGCCAGCAGTACCGGTAGTCCCAGTTGCGCACCCCGCCAAGCTCCTCGGGCAGCGAGGTCGTCGCCGCGGCGACGATCCCGCCCGTGGGCGCGTAGGTGAGGGCCTTGAGCGTGATCAGGGAGCGTACGACGGCGTCCCGGTGCGGCCCTTTGTAGCTGCAGCGCGCCGCCCACTGCTGCCAGTCGCGGGTACTGGCCGCCAGCGCCTGGTACGGGTCGACGAGCGGCGGACGCTGCTCGTGCGAGGGATGCCAGGTGAGCACGAACGCGACCCGTTCGCCCGCGGCGACGGTGAACTCCGCCCGGGTGCTGAAGTCCTCGCCCCAGACGCGCACGGCCGGCTCGCTGCGCAGCCACACCGAGTCCGGGCCCGCGACGGCCACCCGGTGACCGTCGGAGCGGCGCATCCACGGCACGATCGAGCCGTAGTCGAAGCGCAGCCGGAGCGTGCTCCGCACGGTGACGCGCCCGCTGACCCCCTCCACGATGCGTACGACGTCGGGGGCGCGGTCGCGCTGCGGCATCAGGTCGGTCACCCGGACCGTGCCCTCGGGGGTCTCCCACTCGGTGTCGAGGACGAGGGTGTCGGGCCGGTAGGCGCGGCGCGTGCAGGTGTCCGCTCCCGCGGGAGCGATCCGCCAGTGGCCGTTGTCCTCACCGCCCAGGAGCTTGGCGAAGCAGGCGCCCGAGTCGAAGCGGGGCAGGCACAGCCAGTCGATCGAGCCGTCCTTGCCGACCAGAGCCGCGGTCTGCTCGTCCCCGATGAGGGCGTAGTCCTCGATGCGCGCGTTCACGGGATGCGGGTTCCCGCCGGGCCACAGGGCGAACCAGGTGGTGCGCCGGGGGAGTGACGTCCCTCGCCGGGACCGCTGCCGTCACACTTCGGGGCGACCGGTGCCGACCTCCCCGGGGCGACCGCCGTCAGACGGCCGCCGGTTCCGTCTCCTCGGGCTGCTCCTCGGCCGGGGCCTCCTCGCGGTCCCGGATCTCCCGCCGGACCAGGAACCACCAGCCCACCGGGACGCCCGCGGCGAACAGCCACCACTGGATCATGTACGCGTAGTTCAGCGGGGCGTCCTCGCTGCCGGGGCTGGAGATCTGCTCCGGCGAGCCGTCCTTCGACTCCGGCGCGGTCTGCTCGACGTAGCCGCCGAGCACCTTCGCGCCCAGCCGGCGCGCCTCCTCCGCGCTGTTGATCAGCATGATCTGCCGGTCGGGCAGGCCCTCGACGTTCTTGATGCCGCTCGCCGCGGTGGTCTCGTCGGCCTTCAGTCGCCCGGTGATGGTGGTGCGGCCCGCCGGTGGCGCGGGGATCTTCGGGAAGGCGGTCTGCACCCCGTTCGCGGGGATCCAGCCCCGGTTGACCAGCAGCACCTTGCCGTCCGTCAGGACCAACGGGGTCAGGACGTGGAAGCCGACCTCGTCGTCGGCGTTGGTCCGGCGCCGGACCACGACCTCGCGGGAGGTGTCGAAGGTGCCGGTCGCCGTGACGGTCCGGTACTTCTCGGTGCGGGTCACGGCGTGCCCGGGGGAGGTGAGCCGCTCCACGGGCACGGGCTCGGCGTGCAGCGCGGCGGAGACCAGGTTGTTACGGGCGGTGCGCTCTTCGTACCGGTGCTGCTGCCAGAAGCCGAGCCTGATCATCGTGGGGATCAGCGCGATCGCGAAGAGGGTGAGGATCACCCACTGGCGGGTCAGCAGGAAGCGGTAGCGGTGCACCCCACGAAGGTACCTCCGGTCCGTGGGGTGCATTCGGGCGGGTACCGGTCACACGCGGTCCACCACCCCCGTCCGGCCCTCGGCGCGGGCGCAGTGGGCGCCGCAGTACCAGTGGCCCTCCACCTCCACGCCCTGGCCGATGATCTGCACCCGGCAGTGCTCACAGATAGGGGCCATACGGTGGATCGCGCAGGAGAAGCAGTCGAACACGTGCACCGCGCCCTGCGCGTGGACCTCGAAGGTCATTCCGTAGTCATTGCCGCAAACTTCACACGTCGCCATGCGGCACAGCGTGAGCCGTCGCCGACGTCCGGGCGAGCGGGCGCCGGGCGAGTCGCGGGGAATCACCCGTCCGTACGGTCGGCTGCGGGCGGGGCCGCGGGGGCGGGCGTCCGGTGGCTCGCCGACGGGCTCCGTGGGGGCGTCCGGTCGTTCGCCTCGTTCGCCGGCGGGGCCCGGTGGGCGTGAGGCCCGTCAGTCGTCGGCCGGCTCGACATCCCTCAGCAACTGCCCGAACGCTGCCTCGTCGAGGACCGGCGTGCCGAACTGGCGGGCCTTGACCACCTTCGAGGTGCCCGAGTCGGGGTCGTTGGTGACCAGCAGGCTGGTCAGCCGGGACAGGCTCGTCGCCACGTGCAGCCCGGCCTCGGTCGCCCGGTCCTCCAGCAGCTCCCGCTCGGTGGAGGTGTCCCCGGAGAACGCCACCCGCATGCCCTGTTTGAGACGTTTGCCGTCTTCGTAGCGGCCCGGGTTGGGGTGAGGGCACGCGGGCCGCTTCCGGGACGGGCGCCAACTGCTCGTCCGGTAGCCGCCGTAGCCCCCGCTCGCCTGCCGGCCGATCCGGGGCGTGTCCGACCACTCCGTCAGCGGCCGGCACTCCAGCAGCGGCAGCCGTACACCGCCCGCCGCCGCGGCCCGCAGACTGGGCCGGAACGCCTCGGCGAGCACGCGCGCGTCGTCCAGCGCGTGGTGCGCCCGCTGCTGTACGACCCCGAAGTGCGCCGCGAGCGACTCCAGCTTGAAGTTGGGCAGCGGCAGCGCCAGCTCCTTGGAGAGGGCGATGGTGCACAGCCGCTGACGCACCGGCGCCTCGCGCTCGGCGCGCGCGTACTCCCGGGCGATCATCTGCCAGTCGAAGACCGCGTTGTGCGCGACCAGCACCCGGCCCTCCAGGCGGGCCGCGAACTCCTCCGCGACGTCCGCGAAGAGCGGCGCGCCCTCGAGCACGTCGCTCGTCAGACCGTGTATCCAGACGGGTCCCGGATCACGCTCCGGGTTGACCAGCGTGTACCAGTGGTCCTCGACCTCGCCGCGCGCGTCCAGCCGGTAGACGGCCGCCGAGATGATCCGGTCGTCCCGGGCCAGGCCGGTGGTCTCCACGTCAACGACCGCGTATCCCTTCGGATACGCGGCCGGCCACTGGGTGGGGGAGGACACTGCGGTCGCACGGTCTTCGAGCATGGTCATTGAGGATACGGGCCACGACCGACAGTGCCGTCCCGCGTCCGCCCTCCTGCTCGGCCGCCGCACGCGCGTGCGTGCGGTACGGCCGCGAACTCGGCCGGTGGCGGGACCAGTTCGCGCGGGGTCGGCCGGGGAGGGGGAGGAGGGGGAGGAGGGGGCGTGCCGCGGGCGGCGAGTCCCCTGGTGGCTGGGGGCGGCGGTGCGGGCCGGGTGGCCGGACGGGACGGGGCGCCTCTGTGGTGCCGCCGGGGGGGGCGGGACGGGTGCGGTGCGGGTGCGGTGCGGGTGTGGTTGCCTCCCGGGGGGTCGGTACGGGTGTGGTGGCCTTCAGGGTGCGATCCTCCGTCATGTGACGGAACCAACCCATGACGAGGCCCACCAAGGCGGGCTCGGCTCGCGACTGAACTGGCTGCGCGCTGCCGTGCTGGGTGCGAACGACGGCATCGTCTCCACCGCGGGCATCGTCGTCGGAGTCGCCGGCGCGACGGGGGACCGGGCCACCCTGCTCACCGCGGGCCTCGCCGGGCTGCTCGCCGGCTCGATGTCCATGGCGGCCGGTGAGTACGTCTCCGTCTCCACCCAGCGCGACTCCGAGTTGGCCGCGCTGGCCATGGAGAAGCGCGAGCTGACGGAGCAGCCGGAAGCCGAACTGGTCGAGCTGACCGAGCTGTTGGAGTCGCGCGGCCTGTCCCGGGAGGTGGCCCTGGAGGCCGCCGAGCAACTCACCGCGCGGGACGCGCTGAGGGCCCACGCGCGCGTGGAGCTGGGAATCGACCCGGACGAGCTGACCAATCCCTGGCACGCGGCCTGGGCGAGCTTCCTGTCCTTCACCGTGGGCGCGCTGCTGCCCCTGCTGGCCATCGTGCTCCCGCCGGCCGACTGGCGGCTCCCCGTGACCGTGGTCTCCGTCCTGGCCGCCCTGGTGCTCACCGGGTGGTGCAGCGCCCGGCTGGGAGCCGCGGACACGAAGCGGGCGGTGCTGCGGAACGTGGTGGGCGGCGCGCTCGCGATGGGGGTGACGTACGCGGCGGGCAGCCTGCTGGGAGCGGCGGGAGTGTAGGCGCGGCGCGGGGCGGGTCCTGCGGGGGCCGGGCCGGCAGCCGTCGGCCCGGGGCACCCTCGGCGAGCGGCCCGGTGGTGCGGCGACGTACGGTGAAGTGCGCTCGACCACCCCCTGAGCGCCCCGACAGCTCCGCACGAGAAGGATGCTCGCCATGCGCGCCACCACCATTCACGCCCCGTACGACATGCGCGTGGAGGACGTTCCCGAGCCTGTGGTGCAGTTGCCCACCGACGCCGTCGTGCGTGTGCTGCGCGCCTGCATCTGCGGCAGCGATCTGTGGGCCTGCCTACCGCGGTGAGGCGGCCCGGCAGCCCGGTCAGCGCATCGGGCACGAGTTTCTCGGCGTCGTCGAGGAGACCGGCTCCGAGGTGGGCACCGTGCGGCGCGGTGACCTCGTGGTCGCGCCCTTCATGTGGTCCGACGGCGTCTGCGAGTACTGCCGCGAGGGCCTGACGACCTCCTGCGAGCACGGCGGCTTCTGGGGCTCGGTCGGCTACGACGGTGGCCAGGGCGAGGCCGTGCGCGTTCCGTTCGCCGACGGCACCCTGGTCCAGTTGCCCAAGGAGGCGGCCTCGGACGACCGTCTGCTGTCCGCCCTGCTGACCCTCTCCGACGTCATGGGCACCGGCCACCATGCCGCCCTCGGCGCGGGCGCCCGCCCGGGCGCCACGGTCGCCGTGGTCGGTGACGGCGCGGTCGGCCTGTGCGCGGTGCTGGCCGCCAAGCGGCTCGGCGCCGAGCGGATCATCGCACTGGGCCGCCACGAGGTCCGCACCGACATCGCGCGCCGCTTCGGCGCCACCGACGTCGTCGCCGAGCGCGGGGACGCGGCCGTCGAGGCCGTCCACGCTCTCACCCGCGGCCAGGGCGCGCACGCCGTGATCGAGGCGGTCGGCACCGAGCAGTCCATGCGGACGGCCGTGAACATCACTCGCAGCGGCGGCGCGATCGGCTTCGTGGGCGTCCCCCACGGCAGCGGCACCGGCCTCGACCTCGGCGTCATGTTCGACCGGAACATCGCCCTGCGCGGCGGCGTCGCCCCGGTCCGCGCCTACATCCCCGACCTGCTGCCCGACGTCCTCGACGGCACGATCGACCCCAGCCCTGTGTTCGACATGACCGTCGGCATCGAGGGCGTACCGGACGGCTACAAGGCGATGGACGAACGCACCGCGCTCAAGGTGATGGTCACCAACGACTGAATCAACTCGACCGAATCAACTCGACCGAATCAACCCAATGGTTGTTCGGGTCCGGGAGAGTCGATCAGTCGGTTGGTCACGTCCAGGTGGGCGCGTCCGAGCCCCAGGGCACCGGCGGGCGCGCCCAGCCGGCCGGGCCGCCCGTGAAGGACACCGGTGGCCGGGCGTGCCGCAGCCGGCCGAGGCGGCTGTCCGTCTCGGCCAGCCAGGCGTCCGGGCCCTCGTACGGGGAACCGGTGTCCGGGACCGGCCGGATCCCGTCCGTCAGCCAGCGCGCGGTCCGGGCGAGCGCCAGCCGCACGCTCCGGCCGTGTCCGTCGTACGACCGCTCGGTCAGCGCCCGCAGCACGGCCGCCGCCAGCAGATAGCCGGTGCCGTGGTCCAGGGCCTGGGCGGGCAGCGCACCGGGCTCTCCGGCCGAGCCCTCGGTCACCGCGATGCCGGTCGCGACCTGCACCAGGCTGTCGAAGCCGCGCCGCCCGCCCCAGGGCCCGTACGCGCCCCACGCCGAGACCTGTGCCACGACCAGTCCCGGGCGCCGCTCGGCCAGCGCCTCCGGGGACAGCCCGAACCGGTCCAGGGCGCCCGGCCGGTAGCCCGTGACCACGACGTCCGCCGAGGCCAGCAGCTCCTCGAAGGTGTCCCGGCCGGCGGCCAGGCCGAGGGTCGCCGACCGCTTGCCGAAGCCCGTGTCCGCGTGCTGGTCCGGGAGTTCGGGCAGCTGCGGGGCGTCCACGCGCAGGACGTCCGCGCCGAGCAGCGCGAGGGTGCGGGTGGCGACGGGCCCGGCCAGCACGCGCGTCAGGTCGAGGACACGGAGCCCGGCGGCGGGCAGCAGGGCAGCGGCGGCCGGGTCGAGCGGCGGGAGCACGCGCGCGTGTGCCGAGTCCGGCCGCGCGCGCTCCACCAGCGGCCGTGCGGCCACCTCGGCGGCCTGCGGGTGAGCCGCCCACTCCGCGGGCGTGCGCAGGGCCACGGCGAGGCCACCGGCGCCGTACACCGCCTCCTCGGCATCCAGAGCGGAGCGTTCGGCGAGCCGGTCGGCCACGTCCTGCGCCGAGGCGCTCGCGGGCAGGCCCAGCGCCCCGAGCAACCGGGCCCGGTGGTGCGGGTAGTTGGCGTGCGTGCGCACCCAGCCGTCGGCCGTCCGCCAGAACCGGGACAGCGGCGCGAAGGCGACCGGCTGCCGCCCGTCGACGTGCAGCAGCCGCTCGCTGTGGAAGGCGGCGGCGACCGCGCCGTCGTCCACCTGCGCCTGCGGCACCTCGGCGAGCCCGGCCCGCAGCGCCCCCAACTCGGCCGCGGCCAGCGCACACGCGCCGACGCACGCACGCGCCAACTGCCGCACGGGCAGGCGCGCTTCCAGGGCTCCCGGGCGCTCGACAGCAGCCACACGTGAAACCAGGGCGGGATCGCCGCCCAGTGCAGTCCATGCGAACTCGATGTCTGTCATGACTGCACTATGCATTATTGATTCAATCAACCTATGGGTGGGCGATCCGGCCGCTCACCGGCTCGCCCACCCGCGGATCCTGCTCGGCCCGCATCAGTCCTGTTCGGCCCTCACCGGACCTACTTGGTCACCGCGGCCAGCGCGTCGACGACACCGAAGCCGTAGAAGCCGTTGACGCGCTTGCCGCCGACGCAGGTCGCGTCCACGACCCCGTCGCCGTTCCCGTCGTAGGGCGCGCTCGGGCAGCCCGGGTTGTCCGCCTGGGCCTTGAGGAGGGCCTGCAGCTGGTCGGGCGTGGCGTGCGGGTGGGCCGACTTCAGCAGCGCGGCCACGGCGGCCACGTGCGGGGACGCCATCGACGTGCCCTGGAGGAAGCCGTACTGGTCGTTCGGCAGCGTGGACAGGATGCGGCCGTTCTTCGACGGCGTGTCCGGGATCTGGTATTTGTCGCCGCCGGGCGCCGCCACGTCGACGACACCCTGGCCGTAGCTGGAGTAGTACGACTTGGCGCCCTTGACGCCCACCGCGCTCACGGTGACCACACCGGGCAGCTGGGTCGGCACGTCGAAGCACTTGTGCGGGTCGACCGTGCGGGGCACGGCGGTGGAGTCGTCGGGGCTGGAGTCGTCCGTGAGCGCGTCCGCGTCCAGGTCGTCGTTGGAGTTGCCCGCCGAGGCCACATTGAGCGTGCCCTTGTGCTGTGCGTACAGCTGGGCCCTGTTGACCGCGTCGACGATGGCACGTTGATCGGGGTCGTCCATGCAGTTGTACAGCCACGGGTCCACGTAGTAGCTGTTGTTGGTGATCTCAATGCCGTGGTCGGCGGCGAACACGAAGGCGCAGACCACGCTTTCGGGGTAGAACAGCGAGGTGGCGTCCGGCTGGGCCACGGTGATGCTCGCGACCTTCACCCCCGGCGCCACACCCGCCACGCCTATGCCGTTGCGGGCCGCGGCTATCTCGCCCGCCACGTGCGTGCCGTGGTAGTGGTCGGCGTCCACCGGCCGCCAGGCGCCGTAGGTCGTGTCCGCCTTGCCGCTGACACAGTTGGCGCTCTGCGAGGCGGAGAAGTTCGGGGCGATGTCCGGGTGGGTGTCGTCGACGCCGGTGTCGATCACGCCGACGGTCACGTTCCTGCTGCCCGGGTTGACCGTGGCGGCCTTGTCGGCGCCGATCGCCCGCAGATCCCACTGGTCGGCCTCGAGGGGCTCCTCGCCCGCCGTCGCGGCGCGGGCGGCCTTCGCCGCCTCCGCCTTCGACAGGACCTGAACCGCGCCCTCGTCCGTGGTCCCCGCCGCGGTCAGCGGAGCGGTCCGCGTCGCACCGGCCGAGTCCACGCCCCGCACGGCCCGCATCCGCTTGCCGAAGTCGGGGTTCGCGGAGTGGACGACGATCACGCCGATCCTGTCGTAACTCGCCACCACGGTGCCGCCGTTGCGGGTGATGGCCTGCCGTACCGTCTCGATCGTGCGGCCGTCCGCCTTGGTGTTGACCACGTACGCGAGGCCGGGGCCGTCCGCCGCCCGCGCCGCCGCGACCGCCGGGCTTGTCGCCGCCGAGGCCGCCGTGGGCAGGAAGCCGAGGGAGGCGGTCAGCGACAGCACGACCGGTACGGCGAGCGCGAGCCGACGTCTGGAGCTCAGATGAGCCATGGGATCTCCACATCATCCGGATACGAAACCGCCCGAGACACACAGGTGGTGCTCGGGCAGGTGCATGACGGTTGGTGGTGACGCTAATCCCCGCAGGGTGATCTTTGGAAGAGTCCGGCGGACTTGAACCGCTCCGCGCGTGGCGCCGTGACCGTGGAAGGAGGGGCCACAAGGATCGTGCCCCCCACTGGAATCACGGACTGGAGTCGAGTCATGACACCAGGTCACGTGGTTCCTGTCCTGTGAGGTCAAAAGCGCATGCCCGTGATGCGAGGAGACTCCGTGGCAACCGAGACACCACCCCCCGCGAAACCCCAGGCCCATCTTCCGTCCACCGAGGAGTTCGTCCAGGTACAAGAGAGCGCGGAGTTCGGTGAACTGCGTCGCGCCCACCGCTCCTTCGCCTTCCCGCTGACGATCGCCTTCATCGCCTGGTACCTGCTGTACGTCCTGCTCTCCAACTACGCGGGCGACTTCATGGGCACCAAGGTCGTCGGCAACGTCAACGTGGCTCTCGTCCTCGGCCTCGCCCAGTTCCTCACCACGTTCCTCATCGCCTGGTGGTACGCGCGGCACGCCGCCGCCAAGCTCGACCCCAAGGCCGAGGCCATCAAGTCCCGGATGGAGGGCGGCGCATGAGCCCCGCACCGCACACCCTGCTGGCCGCCGGCGAGGCGAGTCAGCACCGGCCGCTGATCATCACCCTGTTCGCGGTGTTCGTCGCCGCGACCCTGGTCATCACCGTCTGGGCCGGCCGCCAGACCAAGGACGCGGCCGATTTCTACGCCGGCGGCCGCCAGTTCACCGCCTTCCAGAACGGCCTCGCCGTCTCCGGCGACTACATGTCCGCCGCGTCCTTCCTCGGCATCGCCGGCGCCATCGCCCTGTTCGGCTACGACGGCTTCCTGTACTCCATCGGCTTCCTGGTCGCCTGGCTGGTCGCCCTGCTCCTGGTCGCCGAGCCGCTGCGCAACTCCGGCCGCTACACCATGGGCGACGTGCTGGCGTACCGCATGCGGCAGCGCCCGGTCCGCACGGCCGCCGGCACCTCCACGATCGTCGTGTCGATCTTCTACCTGCTCGCCCAGATGGCCGGCGCGGGCGTCCTGGTCTCCCTGCTGCTCGGCATCACCAGCGACGGCGGCAAGATCGGCATCGTCGCCCTGGTCGGCCTCCTGATGATCGTGTACGTCACCATCGGCGGCATGAAGGGCACCACCTGGGTCCAGATGGTCAAGGCCGTCCTGCTCATCCTCGGCGCCCTGCTGCTGACCTTCATGGTGCTGCTGAAGTTCCACTTCGACATCTCGGACCTGCTCGGCAAGGCCGCCGACAACAGCGCCAAGGGCTCGGCGTTCCTGGAGCCCGGCCTGAAGTACGGCGCCACCGGCACCACCAAGCTGGACTTCATCTCCCTCGGCATCGCCCTGGTCCTCGGCACCGCGGGCCTGCCGCACATCCTCATCCGCTTCTACACGGTCCCGACGGCCAAGGCCGCCCGCAAGTCCGTGATCTGGGCGATCGGCCTGATCGGCGCCTTCTACCTGATGACCCTCGCCCTCGGCTTCGGCGCCGCGGCGCTGATCAAACCGGACGAGATCATCGCCTCCAACAAGGCGGGCAACACGGCGGCGCCCCTGCTCGCCCTGCACCTCGGCGGTGTGGACTCCAACTGGGGCGCGATCCTGCTCGCCACCATCTCCGCGGTCGCCTTCGCGACCATCCTCGCGGTCGTCGCGGGCCTGACCCTGGCCTCTTCGTCGTCGTTCGCGCACGACATCTACGCGAACGTCATCAAGAAGGGGCAGGCCACCGAGAAGCAGGAGATCAACGCGGCCCGCTACGCCACCGTCGGCATCGGCGCCGTCTCGATCGTCCTCGGCGCCCTCTCCCGCGACCTGAACGTGGCCGGCCTGGTCGCCCTCGCCTTCGCGGTCGCCGCCTCCGCCAACCTGCCGACCCTCCTCTTCAGCCTGTTCTGGAAGCGGTTCACGACCACCGGCGCCCTGTGGTCGATCTACGGCGGCCTGGTCACCGCGGTCGGCCTGGTGCTGTTCTCGCCGGTCGTGTCCGGCAAGCCCACCTCGATGTTCCCCGACGTCGACTTCCACTGGTTCCCGCTGGAGAACCCCGGCATCATCTCGATCCCGGTCGGCTTCCTGCTGGGCGTCGTGGGCACCCTGCTGTCGAAGGAGGCCCCGGACGCCGGCAAGTACGCGGAGCTGGAAGTGCGGTCCCTGACCGGCACCGGAGCGCACTGAGGTTTCGTACGGACGGCCGCGTCGTCAGGGATCGTACGGTCCTACGACGCGGCCGCGTCGTACTCGTAAGATCAAGCGGCTGTCGTTGTCGGTGCTCTCGCGTAGGCTCACAGGTGACGGAAGAAGAGTTTTCCGCACGGAGGATCGAGGGAGGGGGCCCGCGTGCTCATCGACACCTACGGCCGAGTGGCCACCGACCTGAGGGTCTCGCTCACCGACCGGTGCAATCTGCGCTGCACGTACTGCATGCCCGAGGAAGGGCTGCAGTGGCTCGCCAAGCCCGACCTGCTCACGGACGACGAGATCGTCCGCCTGATCGACATCGCGGTCCGCCTGCTCGGTATCGAGGAGGTCCGTTTCACCGGCGGCGAACCGCTGCTGCGGCCCGGCCTGGTCGGCATCGTCGAGCGCGTCGCCGCTCTCGCCCCGCGCCCCCGGATGTCCCTCACCACCAACGGCATCGGCCTCAAGCGGACCGCGGCGGCCCTCAAGGCCGCGGGCCTGGACCGGGTCAACGTCTCCCTGGACACCCTCCGCCCCGACGTCTTCAAGACCCTCACCCGCCGAGACCGCCACAAGGACGTCATCGAAGGCCTCCAGGCCGCCCGCGACGCGGGCCTCACCCCGGTCAAGGTCAACACGGTCCTGATGCCGGACCTGAACGCCGACGAGGCCCCGGACCTGCTGGCCTGGGCCCTGGAGCACGCGTACGAACTGCGCTTCATCGAGCAGATGCCCCTGGACGCCCAGCACGGCTGGAAGCGCGAGGGCATGGTCACCGCCGGGGACATCCTGGCCTCCCTGCGCACCCGCTTCGACCTCACCCCCGAGGGCGCCGGCGAACGCGGCTCGGCCCCCGCGGAACGCTGGCTGGTGAACGGCGGCCCCCAGCGGGTCGGCGTGATCGCCTCGGTCACCCGCCCCTTCTGCGCGGCCTGCGACCGCACCCGCCTCACCGCCGACGGCCAGATACGCACCTGTCTGTTCGCCACCGAGGAGACCGACCTGCGCGCCGCCCTGCGTTCCGGTGCCCCCGACGAGGAGATCGCCCGGATCTGGCGTGTGGCGATGTGGGGCAAGAAGGCGGGAGCGGGACTGGACGACCCGTCGTTCGTGCAACCGGACCGTCCGATGTCCGCGATCGGCGGCTGAGCAACCGACCCCGAACAGGCCGTCCTCAGCCCTGAGTCGCTTCCCAGTCCTCGAACGCGACCACGTCCTTCAGGAACCCCCGGACGCCGAGGAACTGGGCGAGATGTTCGCGGTGCTCCTCACAGGCGAGCCATGTCTTGCGCCGCTCCGGCGTATGAATCTTCGGGTTGTTCCACGCCAGCACCCACACGGCGTCGGCACGGCAACCCTTCGCAGAACAGATAGGACTCACAGGCTCGTCTCACAAAAACGCGTGCAAACAAGGCGACGCCGAGCAGCCACGGGGGGAGCTGCCCGGCGTCGGTCCGTCGCTCCGACGGGGGATGCGGAGCGCGTACGCAGTATGTCACGGGTGACCCGCCGCCCGGCACCGGAACTGCACGATTGATCTGAGGTTTTCTTGAGGTTGGCGGGATGCCGGCTTCCGCTCTTTCCGCTGTCACCGTGGTCAGGCCGACCCGGACCGTTCACCGTGCGCACCGCCCGCCGGACTCGGAGGGACGTCTTGTGGAGCGGTCCTCTCCTCGCTCTCCTCCGTGCGCGGCGGCGCGATCATCGGCCGCGTCGGGCCCGCCACGAAGGTCGACGGAAGAGAGGGCGGCCGCTCCCGGCCGGCGTTCGCGAACACCACCGCGACGTAGGGAAGCACCGCACCGAGCACCAGCGCCACGATGGCGACGTACCGCTCCACGTTCCACAGCGAGACGGCGAGGATCACCGAGGCGGTGCGGATCGTCATCGAGATGACGTACCTCCGCTGCCGGCCCCGTACGTCCTCGGCGAGCCCGGTCCGGGCGCCGGTGATCCGGAACACCTGGGCGCTTCCGCCGTGCTGCTTGCGCATCACATTCCACCATCCGCCCGCATCGGACTCTCCCCGGCCCGCACCTCGTCCGGGCCTGGCGGGGAACCGGTCCCGAACACCTTCCACGGTACGCCGCGCCGTCCTCGCCCACGAGAGTGGGGTCGCCTCCTGCCTGCGTGAACGTGGCCTGCGGGGGCGCACACGGGGTGCCCGGAATGCGCCGAACGGCGGATCGACCCAGACTGGCCGTAATGCTCACGTCGAGCCGTTCGAGGAGGCAGCCATGGGCTGGTTGTGGGCGATCATCGTGGGATTCGTGCTGGGGATCATCGCGAAGGCGGTCATCCCGGGCAGGCAGCACAGTCCCCTGTGGCTGACCACCATCTGCGGCATGCTCGGCGCCATCGCGGGCAACGCGATCGCCCGCGGGCTCGGCGTCGCGGAGACCCGGGGCATCGACTGGAGCCGGCACGCCTTCCAGCTCGTCGCCGCGATCATCATCGTCTTCGCCGTCGACACGCTCTACATGGCCACGCTCGGCAAGAGGAAGCAGCAGCAGCGGGTCTGAGCCTCGGTTCGCCCCGGTTCGAAGCGCTCCCCGAGGGGCGTGGCCCGAGGGGCGTGGCCCGAGGGGCGTGGGGTCACCCCGGCAGGCGGCTAGGCCGAGACCGGTACGTGGCTCCGCCGCGATCGCCGTGCCACGCCGCCGTGCCACACCGGCGCGGCCGGCATGCCACCCCGTCGCGCGGGCACGCGCGGCCACGGCGAACCCGCAACCGCAGCCGCACACACCCCGCGCGTTCACGCCCTGCGGCGCTACGCGGACACGACCTCCACGGCGGCGAGGTTCTTCTTCCCTCGTCGCAGCACCAGCCACCGCCCGTGCAGCAGGTCCTCCTTGGCCGGCACGGCGTCCTCCGCGGCGACCTTCACGTTGTTCACGTAGGCGCCGCCCTCCTTCACGGTCCGCCGCGCGGCGGACTTGCTGGCGACCAGCCCGACCTCGGCGAACAGGTCGATCACCGGAGCCGGCTCGGCGACCTGGATGTGCGGCACCTCGGACAGGGCCGCGGCGAGCGTGTTCGCGTCCAGCTCCGCCAGTTCGCCCTGGCCGAACAGCGCCTTGGACGCGGCGATCACGGCGGCCGTCTGATCCGCCCCGTGCACCAGCGTCGTCAGCTCCTCGGCGAGCGCGCGCTGCGCGGCCCGCGCCTGCGGGCGTGCCTCCGTCTGCTCCTCCAGCTCCTCCAGCTCCTCACGGGACCTGAAGGAGAGGATCCGCATGTACGTGGAGATGTCCCGGTCGTCCACGTTCAGCCAGAACTGGTAGAACGCGTACGGCGACGTCATCTCCGGGTCGAGCCAGACGGCGCCGCCCTCGGTCTTGCCGAACTTGGTGCCGTCCGCCTTGGTCATCAGCGGGGTCGCCAGGGCATGCGCCTCGGCCTCCGGCTCCAGACGGTGGATCAGGTCCAGGCCCGCCGTGAGGTTGCCCCACTGGTCGCTGCCGCCCTGCTGCAGCGTGCAGCCGTACCGCCGGTACAGCTGCAGGAAGTCCATGCCCTGCAGGAGCTGGTAGCTGAACTCGGTGTAGCTGATGCCCTGGTCGGACTCGAGGCGGCGGGCCACGGAGTCCTTTGTCAGCATCTTGTTGACGCGGAAGTGCTTGCCGATGTCCCGCAGGAACTCGATCGCGGACAGGCCCGCGGTCCAGTCGAGGTTGTTGACCATGACCGCCGCGTTCTCGCCCTCGAAGGACAGGAACGGCTCGATCTGGGCGCGCAGGGTGCCCACCCAGCCGGCCACCGTCTCCGGGTCGTTCAGCGTGCGCTCGGCGGTCGGGCGCGGGTCACCGATCAGGCCCGTGGCGCCGCCGACCAGCGCCAGCGGCCGGTGCCCGGCACGCTGGAGCCGGCGCATCGTGAGCACCTGCACCAGGTGTCCGACGTGCAGGGACGGCGCGGTCGGGTCGTAACCGCAATAGAACGTGACGGGACCGTCCGCGAGCGCCTTGCGCAAAGCGTCCTCGTCGGTGGACAGGGCGAACAGCCCACGCCACTTCAGCTCGTCGACGATGTCCGTCACGGTTCTCGTGTCTCCTTGATGATCAGTCGGCAGTCGGGTGACAGCCGACTACGAGGTTATACGCCCTGACTGACAGAGCTCATATTGAAATCCGGGATCCGCAGCGCCGGCATCGCGGCCCGGGTGAACCAGTCGCTCCACTCCCGCGGCAGCGTCTTCTCCGTGCGGCCCGCCTCCGAGGCCCGCCCCAGCAGGTCCACCGGCGACTCGTTGAACCGGAAGTTGTTCACCTGTCCGGTCACCTCCCCGTTCTCCACGAGGTAGACGCCGTCCCGGGTGAGGCCCGTGAGGAGCAGCGTCGCCGGGTCGACCTCGCGGATGTACCACAGGCAGGTCAGCAGCAGCCCGTACTCGGTGTCCGCGACCATCTCCTCCAGGGAGCGGTCCTGCCCGCCGTCCAGGATCAGGTTCCCGGGCGCCGGGGCGACCGGCAGCCCGGTCAGGCCCGCGCTGTGCCGGGTGGTTGTCAGGTGCGTGAGGACGCCCTCGCTCACCCAGTCGGTGGCGTGCGCCGGCAGCCCGTTGTCGAAGACCGACTGATCGCCACCGGAGGAGTGGGCCACGACGAAGGGCGCGGACTCCAGCCCCGGCTCGTTCGGGTCGCTGCGCAGGGTCAGCGGCAGCTCGCTCAGCTTGTCGCCGACGCGGGTGCCGCCGCCCGGCTTGGAGAACACCGTCCGGCCCTCGGCCGCGTCCCGGCCCGAGCCCGACCACAGCTGGTAGATCAGCAGGTCCGCGACCGCGGTCGGCGGCAGCAGCGTCTCGTAGCGGCCGGCCGGAAGCTCCACGCGCCGCTCGGCCCAGCCGAGCCGGACGGCCAGCTCCGCGTCCAGGGCGCCGGGGTCGACGTCCTTGAAGTCCCGGGTGGAGCGGCCGGCCCAGGCGGAGCGGGTGCGGTCCGGGGACTTGGCGTTGAGCTCCAGCGTGCCGGTGGGCTGGTCGTGCCTCAGGCGCAGCCCGGTCGACGTGCCCACGTAGGTGGAGACCATCTCGTGGTTGGCGAAGCCGTACAACTCCCGGCCGCCCGCACGCGCGCGTGCGAAAGCCTCGCCGAGCGCGGGGGCGAAGTCCGCGAACACCGCGGAGGAGGTCTCGGCCGGCGCGTCCGCGAAGTCGGGCGCCTCCGGCACCTCGGTGACCAGCGGCTGTGCGTCCTCGGCCGGCCCGACGCCGCGCGCCGCGGCCTCGGCGGCCCGTACCAGCGGCTCCAGGTCCTGCGCGGTCACCGCCGACCGCGACACGACTCCGGAGGCCGTGCCCTCCTGGCCGTCCACGGTCGCGATCACCGTGAGGGTACGGCCGCGGGTCACGCCGTTGGTGGTGAGCGCGTTGCCCGCCCAGCGCAGGTTGGCGGTCGAGTGCTCGTCGGCGATGACGACACAGCCGTCGGCCCGGGACAGCGCGAGGGCCTGCTCGACCACCTCGTGCGGCTTGTTGGTGCGCGCGCTCATCGACCGGCCTCCTGCGTGGTGTTCAGAATGTTGACGCCCTTGAAGAGGGCGGAGGGGCAGCCGTGGGACACGGCGGCGACCTGGCCCGGCTGAGCCTTGCCGCAGTTGAAGGCGCCGCCCAGCACATAGGTCTGAGGTCCGCCCACGGCCGCCATCGAGCCCCAGAAGTCGGTGGTCGTGGCCTGGTAGGCGACGTCCTTCAGCTGCCCGGTGATCCGCCCGTTCTCGATCTTGAAGAAGCGCTGACCGGTGAACTGGAAGTTGTACCGCTGCATGTCGATCGACCAGGACCGGTCGCCGACGACGTAGATGCCCCGGTCGACGCCCCCGATCAGGTCCTCGGTGGACAGCCCGCCGGGGTCCGCCTGCAACGACACGTTGGCCATGCGCTGCACCGGCACATGCCCGGGGGAGTCGGCGTACGCGCATCCGTTGGACCGGTCGAACCCGGTCAGCTTCGCGATCCTGCGGTCCAGCTGGTAGCCGACGAGCGTGCCGTCCTTCACCAGGTCCCAGGACTGCGCCGCGACGCCCTCGTCGTCGTAGCCGATGGTCGCGAGACCGTGCTCGGCGGTGCGGTCACCGGTGACGTTCATCAGCTCGGAGCCGTACCTGAGCTTGCCCAGCTGGTCGAAGGTGGCGAAGGAGGTGCCGGCGTAGGCGGCCTCGTAGCCGAGGGCGCGGTCCAGCTCGGTGGCGTGGCCGATGGACTCGTGGATGGTCAGCCACAGGTTGGACGGGTCGACCACCAGGTCGTACAGGCCCGCCTCCACGCTCGGCGCCCGCATCTTCTCGGCCAGCAGGTCCGGGATCCGCTCCAGCTCGGTCTCCCAGTCCCAGCCGGTCCCCGTCAGGTACTCCCAGCCGCGCCCGACCGGCGGCGCCAGGGTCCGCATCGAGTCGAACTCGCCGCTGGACTCGTCCACCGACACGGCCGTCAGCTGCGGGTGCAGCCGTACCCGCTGCTGGGTGGTCACGGTGCCCGCGGTGTCGGCGTAGAACTTGTTCTCGTGCACGGTGAGCAGCGAGGCGTCCACGTGGTTCACGCCCGGCGCCGCCAGCAGCCGGGAGCTCCAGTCCGCGAGCAGCGCGGCCTTCTCCTCGTCGGGCACCGAGAACGGGTCGATCTCGTACGACGAGACCCACGTCTTCTCCTCGTGCACCGGCTCACCGGCCAGCTCCACCCGCTCCTCGGAACCGGCCGCCCTGATCACCTGCGCCGAGAGCTTCGCCATCGCCACCGCCTGCGAGGCGACCTTCGCGGCGGCGTCCAGGGTCAGGTCCACACCGGACGCGAAGCCCCACGTGCCGCCGTGCACGACCCGCACCGCGTACCCCAGGTCGGTGGTGTCGGACGACCCGGCGGGCTTGGCGTCCCGCAGCCGCCAGGACGCGCTGCGCACCCGCTCGAACCGGAAGTCCGCATGCTCGGCCCCCAGCGCACGCGCGCGTGCGAGCGCGGCGTCGGCCAGGGCCCTTAGCGGAAGCGCCGTGAAGGCTTCGTCGATCGTATGAGGCACGGAGGTCTCCCTGCTGTCGTCGCCTGTCGGGTCCGATCATGTCGTGGGAGTGGGCCCGTGGACCACAGGTTTGAGCCTCGGCGCGGGCCCTTTCTGTAGGGATCCGACAGCGACACTCTCGAGCCACTGTCGGTGCCCGCTTGCCCTGGGACGCGACGCTACCGATAGGTTTTCGGTGAAGCCGCCTGTCATCGAGGTGTTCGGGCGGGTTGTCGGAACGCATCAGACCGCTATCGAAAGGGTGATCCGTTGAGCCGCTCGGTTCTCGTCACCGGAGGAAACCGGGGCATCGGCCTCGCCATCGCCCGCGCTTTCGCCGATGCCGGCGACAAGGTCGCGATCACATACCGCTCGGGCGAGCCGCCGGCCGGCTTCCTCGCCGTCAAGTGCGACATAACCGATCCGGAGCAGGTGGAGCAGGCCTACAAGGAGATCGAGACCCAGCACGGCCCGGTCGAGGTTCTTGTCGCCAACGCCGGCGTGACCAAGGACCAGCTCCTGATGCGCATGTCCGAGGAGGACTTCACCTCGGTCATCGACACCAACCTCACCGGCACCTTCCGCGTCGTCAAGCGTGCCAACCGCGGCATGCTGCGCGCCAAGAAGGGCCGCGTCGTCCTGATCTCCTCCGTGGTCGGCCTGCTCGGCTCGGCGGGGCAGGCGAACTACGCCGCATCCAAGGCCGCCCTGGTCGGCTTCGCGCGTTCCCTCGCCCGTGAGCTGGGCTCGCGCAACATCACCTTCAACGTCGTCGCGCCCGGCTTCGTCGACACCGACATGACGCGTGCACTCAACGACGAGCAGCGCACCGGCATCCTGTCGCAGGTGCCGCTCGGCCGTTACGCACAGCCGGAGGAGATCGCCGCGACGGTGCGGTTCCTCGCCTCGGACGACGCCGCGTACATCACTGGAGCCGTCATTCCCGTTGACGGCGGACTGGGAATGGGTCACTGATCACCATGAGCGGAATCCTCGAAGGCAAGCGCATCCTGATCACGGGTGTGCTGACGGAGTCCTCCATCGCCTTCCACGCGGCCAAGCTGGCCCAGGAGCAGGGCGCGGAGATCATCCTGACCGCGTTCCCGCGGCCCACCCTGACCGAGCGCATCGCCAAGAAGCTGCCGAAGCCCGCCAAGGTCATCGAGCTGGACGTCACCAACGACGAGCACCTGGCCCGCCTGGCCGACATCGTCGGCGAGGAGCTGGGCGGCCTCGACGGCGTCGTCCACTCCATCGGCTTCGCCCCGCAGGACGCGCTCGGCGGCAACTTCCTCAACACGCCGTTCGAGTCGGTCGCCACCGCCATGCACGTCTCGGCGTACTCCCTGAAGTCGCTGACCATGGCCTGCCTGCCGCTGATGCAGAACGGCGGCTCGGTCGTCGGCCTGACCTTCGACGCGCAGTACGCCTGGCCGCAGTACGACTGGATGGGCCCGGCCAAGGCCGCCCTGGAGGCGACCAGCCGCTACATCGCCCGCGACCTGGGCAAGCAGAACATCCGCTGCAACCTCATCTCGGCGGGCCCGCTCGGCTCCATGGCCGCCAAGTCCATCCCGGGCTTCAGCGAGCTGGCCTCCGTGTGGGACGACCGCGCCCCGCTGGAGTGGGACCTCAAGGACCCGGAGCCGGCCGGCAAGGGCGTCGTCGCCCTGCTGAGCGACTGGTTCCCGAAGACCACGGGCGAGATCGTCCACGTGGACGGCGGTCTGCACGCCATCGGCGCCTGATCCCTGCCGCTCCCGCCGCAGCGAAGGCCGAGGCCCGCACCCTGTCGAGGGTGCGGGCCTCGGCCCGTTCCTGGGCTCACCCGTTCGGCCCACCGGCCGGGCCGTGACCGTCCCCACGGCGCACCCTGGAGGCAGCGTCCACCTCGCGCATCCCTCCGCAGCCCGGCCCAGGAGGTCCCCTTGTGCGTCTGTCTCGCAGCCTGGCCCCGGTGACCGTCGCACTGGCCCTCGTTCTGTCCCTGCCGTGCGACGCGATGCCGCACGCGCGCGTGAACGACGGCAAGCCACCCGCGCCGAACCTGTTCGGCGCCGCCTGCCGTACGGCTGTGAACGGATCCCATGTGGTCGCCTACTGCCACAACCCGTACGTCGACACCGACCGGGTACGCCTGCACATCGAGTGCGCCCGGTGGTGGGACATCGACACCGACAGCGCCCCCGCGGACACGGGGCCCGCCATGACCGTACGGCTGACCGGACGCTGCTGGAAGGAGGTCCGCTCGGTCTGGATCAGCCACCAGAAGGGTCACTGAGCCGGCCCGGACGGCACAGGAACGGATAGCTCGCGGCCTCCGCGGCCGCCGCCTGGGCGTCGCCCGCGCGGATCGCGTCCAGCAGCCGGGTGTGATCCATGGGCGTCTCGGGCGACAGCTCGGCGCCGACGCCCGCGCGCACCCCGTCCCGCAGCACCTCGCCGAGGTCGGCGTACATCGCCGTGATGACGTCGTTGTGGGACGCGGCCACCACGGCCAGGTGGAAGGTGGAGTCGGCCGACACGAAGGCCTCCGCCTCCCCGGCCTGCCAGGCCTCGTCGCGCCGCGCCAGCAGGGCGTCCAGCTGCTTGAGGTCCTTCTCGGTGCGCCGCTCGGCGGCCATCTTCGCCGCCGCCGACTCCAGCGTGGAGCGCAGTTCGGCGATGTGCCGGGGGTCGGCGCCGGCGAACCTGCGGTGCATCACGCCGGCCAGCTCGCTCGTCGCCACCACATAGGTGCCGGAGCCCTGGCGGATGTCCAGCAGGCCGTTGTGCGCGAGCGCCCGGACCGCCTCGCGGACGGTGTTGCGGGCGACGCCGAGCTGCTCGACGAGCTCGGGCTCGGTCGGGATGCGTGAGCCGACCGGCCACTCGCCGGAGGTGATCTGATTGCGCAACTCGGCGATGACCTGCTCGGACAGCACCGAACGACGCGGGTGGGTCAGAGGCATGGCACACCTTCGCACGGGAGGTCCGGGGGGTGGACCTCCAGGAATGGACAACCAATCATCCCATGATTCTATGATGGTCCTATGGCTAGCGAGGAAACCAGGACCGCGGAAACACATATGGAGTCACCTACGACATCGTCTTCGGTGCCTCCCGAGCGTGGCACGACCACCTCGGGGGGCGCCCGGAACACGCCCGCGCGCGCGTGGACGACACGGCTGGTCGTCGCCGGCATCGTGCTGGCCGCGGTGAACCTCCGCCCGGCCATCACCAGCCTCGGCGCCCTCCTGGAGGAGGTCCGCGACGGCCTCGGCATGAGCGGCAGCGTGGCCGGGCTGCTCACCTCGGTACCCCCGCTCTGCTTCGCGATCTTCGGTGTCACCGCGCCCCGCCTGGCCCGCCGCTTCGGCCCCGCCGCCGTGGTGTGCGCCGGCATGGCGGCCATCACCGCAGGTCTGCTGATCCGGCCCTTCGTCGGGAACACGGCCGGGTTCCTGGCCGCCAGCGCCCTCGCCCTCATGGGCATCGCCGTCAGCAACGTGCTGATGCCGGTCATCGTCAAGCGCTGGTTCCCGGACCGCGTCGGCTCCATGACCGGCCTGTACTCGATGGCCCTCGCCCTCGGCACCTCCCTCGCCGCGGCCGTCACCGTGCCCATGACGGATGCCCTGGGCGGCAGTTGGCAGTCCGGGCTCGCCGTCTGGGCCGGGCTCTCGGCCGCCGCCGTCGTGCCCTGGCTGCCGCTCGTGCGCGACCGGGGCACCACCCCCGCCCGGCAGGCCACGCCCGCCGCGCAGGAGCCGCAGGCCCCGCTGCGGATCACCCGGAGCCGCACCGCCTGGGCCCTCGCCGTCTTCTTCGGACTTCAGGCCACCGCCGCCTACATCACGATGGGCTGGATGGCGCAGATCTTCCGCGACTCCGGCGTCCCGGCGAGCACCGCGGGCCTGCTGCTCGCGGTCACCATGGTGATGGGCGTGCCACTGGCCTTCGTCATCCCGCGGCTCGCCACCCGGCTGCCCCACCAGGGGCCGATCGCGCTCGCCCTGGGCGTCTGCGGCCTCGCCGGATACGCCGGTCTGTACTTCGCGCCGGCCGCCGGCGCCTGGGCCTGGGCCCTGCTGCTCGGCGTCTCCAACTGCGCCTTCCCGCTCGCCCTGACGATGGTCGGCATGCGCGCCCGGACCGGTCCGGGCGTCGTCCAGCTGTCCGCGTTCGCGCAGAGCACCGGCTATCTGATCTCCATTCCCGGTCCGCTGCTGGTCGGCGTGCTCTACCAGCAGAGCGGCGGCTGGGGAGTGCCGATCGCCCTCATGGCCGGCCTGATGCTGCCCCAGATGGCCGTCGGCTTCCTGGCGGGCCGGGACCGCACGGTGGAGGACGAGGCGGCACAGCAGGACAGGTCCTAGCCGCGCCGCGCCGGCCCGAACGACCCGCCTGACCCGACCGGCGCGGCCGACGCGCCGGACGCGCGCGACCCGCGCGATCCACGCGGGACGAAGGGTGCGAGACTGGGCGCATGGAGCCTGTCCTCGACCCGAACCCGCAGAACGGCCAGAAGAAGATGCTCGTCGTCTTCGGTTCGTTCTTCGCCATCTTCGTGATCATCGCCATCGTCGCGACGATCGTCTCGCCCTGACCGGGCCGGTCCGGCACCTGCGGCCCGGCCGGTCCGGTCCGGGCCGTCCGGCATCCGTGGTGGGGTTGTCCCGCCCCTGCCGGTGGGGTTGTCCCCCCGTCCCCTAGGGGGTCAGGGTCAGGGTCAAGTGGGTGGATCTCCGGATGGGGTGACGGCACGGGAATCCGTACCTTCGAAGTGTGACCGCGGCGACGGCCACGGACACCACTCGAAGCCCCACGGAGGCGACCATGCCGGCCCGCACGCACACCCGGACCCACCCGGTGACCACGGGCGGCGTCGACATCCGGCTTCCCTGGTGGGCTCTCGCCCTGCCCGCGCTGGCCTTCGCCGCCCTGCTCATACTGATACTGAACCCGTCGGACGCCCACGCGGCGAGCGGCGATCCGGCGGTCACACATCTCTTCGAGCGCCTGCAGCAGTTCCTCGCGCACTGACCCGGATGCCGCCTCTGACGGTGAATCCGCATGTCAACTCCCTGCGCCGGGTGGCCTGTTTCATGCGAAGCTGGGACCCATGAGCGTCGCAGAACCCCGCAAGATCGTCCTCTTCCGGCATGCGAAAGCCGACTGGCCCCAGGTGTCCGACCATGAGCGCCCTCTCGCGGAGCGGGGCCGCAAGGACGCCGCCGTCGCCGGCCGCAAGCTGGCCGACACCGGTATCACCTTCGACCTGGCCCTGTGCTCCACCGCCGTCCGCACCCGCGAGACCTGGAAGCTCGCCGTCCACGAACTCGAGCACCGGCCGAGGACCGTCTACGAGGAGCGGGTCTACGAGGCCTCGCCCGGCGAGCTGATCGCCGTGCTCAACGAGACCCCCGACGACGTGCGGAACGTGATCCTCATCGGCCACAACCCCGGCGTGCACGGCCTGGCCGACATCCTGTCCGGCGACTCCGAGGGCGACGCCGGCGAGCGGATGCACCGCCGCGGCTTCCCCACCGCGTGTTTCGCACTGCTGTCCTTCGACGGCGGCTGGAAGTCCCTGGAGCCGGGCACGGCCACGCTGGCGGACTACTGGGCACCTTCCGACTGAGCGCGCACATGGCAGGAGGGCCCGGCACCGCAGCGGTGCCGGGCCCTCCCGTCATCTGCGGCTGACCGCTGACCGCTGACCGCTGACGGCTGACGGCGTACGACCGTCCGGGCCGGCTCAGCCCTCGTCGTGCGTCTCCGCCGCCTCGACCTCTTCACGGGTGACACCCAGCAGGTACAGGACCGTGTCGAGGAAGGGGAAGTTCACCGCCGTGTGCGCGGCCTCGCGGACCACCGGCTTGGCATTGAACGCGACACCGAGACCGGCCGCGTTCAGCATGTCCAGGTCATTGGCGCCGTCGCCGATCGCCACCGTCTGCGAGAGCGGTACCCCGGCCTCCGCGGCGAAGCGGCGCAGCAGCCGCGCCTTGCCCGCCCGGTCCACGATCTCCCCGACGACCCGGCCGGTCAGCTTCCCGTCGACGATCTCCAGCGTGTTGGCCTGCGCGAAGTCCAGTCCCAGCCGTTCCCTCAGATCGTCCGTGACCTGGGTGAACCCGCCGGAGACGACGCCGACTTGGTAGCCGAGCCGCTTCAGGGTGCGGATCAGCGTGCGCGCGCCCGGCGTCAGCCGGACCTCGCTGCGCACCTTCTCCACCACCGAGGCGTCCAGCCCCTTCAGCAGCGCCACGCGCGCGTGCAGCGACTGCTCGAAGTCCAGCTCCCCGCGCATCGCCGCCGCCGTCACCTCGGCGACCTCGTCCTCGCACCCGGCATGCGCGGCGAACAGCTCGATGACCTCGTCCTGGATGAGGGTGGAGTCCACGTCCATGACCACCAGCCGCTGGGCACGCCGGTGCAGACCGGCGGAGACCACCGCGATGTCGACACCCAGTGCCGCCGCGTCGGACGCCAGGGCCGTGCGCAGCGGCTCGGTCTCCACGCCGGAGACGGCGAACTCCACCGCGGTCACCGGGTACTTGGCGAGGCGGAAGATACGGTCGATGTTGCCGCCGGCCTTCGCGATCCGGGCGGCGACGGCGGCCGTCGACTCGGCGGTCAGCGGGTGGCCGAGAACGGTCACCAGGGAGCGCCCGATGCCACGCGGGCGGTTGTCGCCATGACCCGAGATGATCTCGGCCTGCATCTTCATCGACTCGGCCCAGCTGTGCACCGTCGCCCGCAGGTCGCCCTCGACGTCGGCCGGCGGCTGTGTGATCAGCGCGCACAGCACCAGGCGGCCTCGCGTGACCACCTGCTCGATGTCGACCACGTCGACGAGGTAGGCGGCAAGGGTGTCGAAGAGGCCGGCCGTGATGCCCGGCCTGTCCTTGCCGAAAATCTTGACGAGGAAAGTGGGGACCTCGGAGGTCTGCGAAGCGCTCATGGTGTCACCACCGTATCCGGCACTCAGTGCCCGGCGCCCGGGAGGTCCGCCTGACGGACACGGAACAATGCGTGTCCGGCCGGTGTCGGGGATCTTGCCTCGAAGCGACGCCCGGATCGGCCGAGATGTGCCGAGATCTGCCGTACGACCTCGGCCCTACCCCGACTGTGCCACGGGGGCGCCCCGACGTGCAGCTCCGCACGAGCGCAGCGGCCGGAGCCCGGAGCTCACCGCCAGGGGCTACCCGTCCGGGGCTCACCGTCCGGGGTTCACCGTCCGGGGTTCACCGTCCGGGCCGCTTTCCCGGCGGATGCGGTTGTGGGGGCGGTGGTGGTGGCGGCGGTGGTGGCCACTCCTACGACGCGTTCGGTGAGCGGCCACGGGGGCGTGCGCCGGGACGGCCTCGGGGCGAGGGCCCGGGGCCGTACAGCGGGCGGGCGATGGTCGGGGCGCCGGACACGTCGTCCCCCACGTCGTCCCCGGCCGACGGCGACGCGCGTCCTCCGGCTCCCGCACCTCGCGCAGATCCTCCGGCACCTGGACGTCCGGCGCCCTGAGGTTTCGCACCTGGAGGTAGGGGTTCGTGTCGGGATTCGCCGGCCGGTACGGCCGGCTCCGCGTGTACGGCCCGCCCCGGCCGCCGTGCTCGCCGAGCCCACCCCTCTCGTCGTACCCCGACGCCCCTCCCTCACCTTCCGCGTCGCCGCACCCACCACCGCACCCCGCCCCGGCCCCACCACCCGGGACCTCGCGGCTCCGGTCGCCCGGGCGACCAACGCGCCCGCCGCCCCCGCTCCCCACACGGCGCCCAACAGCAGCGCCGCGCCGAGGCGGCCGTGCAGCCCGATGCCCGCACCGAAGGCGTCGAAGCCGAGCACGGAGAGCGAGGCGTCCACCGAGACGTCCGTCAGCCAGACGAGGAAGGGCAGCGCGAGCGCCGTCGCGACGCCGAGCCGCAGCGCGCAGCGGTCGCGCTTGTCCTCCTCGTGGGGGATCACCACTCTCCGGCCCGGTCTCAACCCCCGTCAACGGGGCGGGCGGAAGCGCGTGCGGGCGCCTGTCACAAGGCCCGACTTTCGGTCACGGGGCCGAGCCTGAAATAGTTCCCCACGATGTTCGACATCCCTAGACTCCCTGTGATGGGGGTAGCTCGGGGGACAAATCATGGGGCATGGAGTGCCGGAACTCGTACTGGAATCAAACGGACGGACCTGGACGCTCGACCCGTCCAGGACCTACACCCTCGGCCGCGATCCGCAGGGTGACATCGTCTTCGACGACGCCAGGGTGTCCTGGCGGCACGCCACGGTCGGCTTCAACGGCCACAGTTGGGTCATCGAGGACCACGGCAGCACCAACGGCACCTATGTGCAGGGCCAGCGGATCCAGCAGGTGCAGCTCGGACCCGGGGCGGCGGTGAACCTCGGCAACGCGACCGACGGACCGCGCGTGAACCTGTCCGGCGCCGCCGTGCCCGCTCAGTCCCCACAGCAGGCGGCACCGTACGCCGCCCAGGCCGCGGGCGTCGGCTGGTCCCAGCAGCCCCCGCAGCAGGCCCAGGCCCCGCACCAGCCCGTCGCACAGCAGGCACCGCAGCAGGCTCCGCACCAGGCCGTCGCCCCACAGGCCCCGCAGGCCGACTGGCAGCAGCCGCAGCAGCAACAGGCGCACCAGCCGCCGGCGTTCCCGCAGCAGCAGGGCGGTCCGGGCGAGCAGTTCGCGCAGAAGACGCCCGGTGGTGCCGCGGGGGCACCGCCGGTCTACGGCGACCGCAGCCCGACCACGTTCCACCAGTTCGCCGCCGGTCGTGTGATGCGTATCGGTCGTGCCCTGGAGAACGAGCTGGTCGTCTCCGACCTGCAGGTCTCCCGGCACCACGCCGAGTTCCACTCGACGCCGGACGGCCGCTTCGAGATACGCGACCTCGGCTCGCACAACGGCACCTACGTCAACGGTATGCCGATCGCCAAGGGCGGCTCGGTGCTGCTCGGCCCGGCGGACATCGTCGGTGTCGGTCACTCCACCTTCCGGATCGTCGGCGACCGCCTCGAGGAGTTCGTCGACACCGGTGAGGTCTCCTTCTCCGCGCGCCACCTGACCGTCACGGTCGACGGCGGCAAGCAGATCCTGAAGGACGTCTCCTTCGGCGTCCCGGAGAAGTCCCTGATCGCCGTCATCGGCCCGTCGGGTTCCGGCAAGTCGACCCTGCTCAAGGCGCTCACCGGCTACCGGCCCGCCAACCAGGGCGAGGTCCTGTACGACAACCGGAACCTGTACAAGCAGTTCGCCGAGCTGCGTCAGCGCATCGGTCTGGTCCCGCAGGACGACATCCTGCACAAGGAGCTGACCGTCAAGAAGGCCCTGAAGTACGCGGCCAAACTGCGCTTCCCGGCCGACACCACCGCCCAGGAGCGCGACGCCCGTATCGAGGAGGTGCTGCGCGAGCTGAAGCTCGACGTCCACAAGGACAAGAAGGTCACCTCCCTCTCCGGCGGCCAGCGCAAGCGTGTCTCGGTGGCCCTGGAACTGCTCACCAAGCCGTCGCTGATCTTCCTGGACGAGCCGACCTCCGGCCTCGACCCGGGCATGGACCGCGATGTCATGCAGCTGCTGCGCGGCCTCGCCGACGACGGCCGCACGGTCCTCGTCGTCACCCACTCGGTGGCCGAGCTGGCGATCTGCGACAAGCTCCTGGTGATGGCGCCCGGCGGCTCGGTGGCCTACTTCGGCCCGCCGGAGGAGGCGCTGAACTTCTTCGGCTACGACAGCTGGGCCGACGTCTTCTCCGCCTTCGAGAACTACCGCGACTACGACTGGGCGGGCCGCTGGAAGGGGTCGCAGCACTACCAGATGTACGCCGCTGACGTCGACGCGGTCGCCCCGCAGTCCGTACCCGTGCAGATGCCTCCGATGCAGGCCATCAGACCGCCCAAGCCGCAGCCCTGGGGCTCGCAGCTGATGACCCTGATCCGGCGCTATGTGTCGGTGATCGTCTCCGACAAGGGCTTCCTGGCGCTGACGGTGATCCTGCCGGCCGTGCTCGGCGCGGTCAGCCTGCTGATCGACCACAAGCGGGGCCTGCTCGTCAACGAGGCGATCAACCCGCGTACCGGCGCGCACGTCCCGAACGGCACGGCGACCACGGTGCTGCTGATCCTCGCCGTCGGCGCGTGCTTCGCGGGCGCCGCGAACTCGGTCCGTGAGCTGATCAAGGAACGGGTCATCTACGAGCGGGAACGCGCCACCGGCCTGTCCCGGTCGGCTTACCTGATGTCGAAGGTGGTCGTCCTGGGCGCGGTCACCGTGCTCCAGGGCCTGATGGTCGGCCTGATCGGCTTCTCCAGCCGGGAGATCCCCGACAAGGGGCTCGTCCTCGGCGGCTCGACGCTGTTCGAGCTGTGCCTGCCGATCATGGCGCTCGGCTTCACCTCGATGATGTTCGGTCTGGTGATCTCCTCGCTGGTGAAGACCGCCGAGAAGACCATGCCGCTGCTGGTGATGTTCGCGATCATCCAGGTCGTCTTCACCGGCTGCCTCTTCACCCTGCACGGCACCCTCGGTGTGAACGAGTTCTCGTACCTGATGCCGTCGCGCTGGGCGGTGGCCGCCGCGGGCACCACGCTGGACTTCAACAACATCGCGCCGAACACCGACGACCCGGGCAGCACGGACCCGCTGTGGGACCACGCGGCCTCGGCCTGGGGCATGGACATGGCCGCCCTGATCGCCCTCGGTGTGGTCTGCGGCTTCTTCGTGGCCCGCTTCCTGCGCCGGCACGAGCCGGAGGTCATGCGGAAGTAACCGCGCCCGTACGACGTGAAGGGCGGCACCCCTCGTGGGGTGCCGCCCTTCCGCGTCAGGTCAGAGGTCCGCGCAGGCCTCAGTACGCGCTGTTCACGTTGTCGATGGTGCCGTACCGGTGGGCCGCGTAGTTGGCGGCGGCGGTGATGTTGGCGACCGGGTTGTAGATGTCCCAGGAGGTGCCGGCGACGTGGTACGTCTTGAAGGTCGGCGGGATGACCTGGAGCAGGCCCTTCGACGGGATGCCGTTGATGGCGTTGATGTCCCAGTTGTTGATGGCCATCGGGTTGCCGGAGGACTCACGCATGATGTTCTTGTACAGGCCGTGGTAGCTGCCCGGGATGCCCTTGGCCCGCATGATGTCCAGGGACTGGCGGATCCAGCCGTCGAGGTTGTTGGCGTAGGTCTTCGCGGCGACCGGCTGCATCTGCAGACGCTGCACGGAGCGGCTCGCGGTCTCCTTGGCGGCGCGGTCCTGGGCGGCCTTCTTGACGACGGCCTGGACGACGGCCTGCTTCTTGACCTCGGCCTGCCGCGCGGCGTCGACCTGGGCCTTGTTCTTCGCCGCGATGGAGTCGAGCTTGACCGCGTCGGCCGCGAACTGGTCGGTGACCGTGCCCTTGACGTCCTTGACGGCGGCGCTGTCGTACTGCGCGGGGGCCGCGGCGGCCGGGGCACCGGTCGTGAAGGTCGCGGCGTTGCTGGGCGCGGCCGAGAAGGCGAGAGTGGCGGCGCCGAGCACGCCGGCACCGGCAATCGCGATCTTGTGCTGCTTGGTCAGCACACGACTATGGCGACGCTTGAGGATGTTCTTGGGCATGGCTGATGGACCTCTTCGATAGCGCGGAGGTCGCTCCTGCGTCCGCCGGGGGAATCGGCTCCTCCCACACGAACGCCGAGGGGAGAACCCCTGGGCGCTGAGCGACGGGAGCAATTCTTAGCGGCCGCAAAATGTCGTGGCAAAGGTGTGACGTACTATCCCCGATAGTGGATCAGGGAAAGGCAAAACGGGACAGACTTGACCATCTGCCCCGTTCATCTCGGGGACACCTCGGGTGTTTTATCTCCTATGTCCGTTCGTACGTGATGTGCGCCCTATGCGCGGGCTCACAGTCAAAGCGGGACGTTCTTACCAGGAGTTGCCGTCGCAACGCTCTGCGTAAGGGGTTTTTGCCGGGAGGACGAGGCGGACGTCCCCGAACTCGTGCCACAGGTAGAGCCCGCGCAGTGCCTCCTCGTAGCCGCGGTCGACCGCGGCCCGCCCCGCCACCGCGTCGAGCATCAGCAGATGCGAGGCCTCCGGCCCGGTCAGCAGTCCGTCGACCACGCGCACCCCGCGCTCGCGCGTCACCACCAGATCCGTCCACCCCTCGGCCGCCCGCACCACCCCGTCCTGACCGGCGGCCGACTCCACGGCCCGCACGGCCGTCGTCCCGACCGCGATCACCCGGCCGCGATCACCCGGCCGCCCGACTCGCTCCCAGTCGAGCCGCAAAGCGCCCGAGCCCTTCGGCGTACGCCGCCGTCCGCGGACCTACCTCGCCCGCCGGGCGTCCGGGGACCCAGCCCTGCCGCCGAAGGCGCGGGGACCTACTCCGTCCGGCCTAGGCCCACCGGCCCGCGTCCGGCCGTCACAGGTCCGATCCGCGCTGTCACACCCCGCCGGTACCGTGAGGACATGAGTCACGGCCCCCGGTCCGGCCTCGCCGCGGTGAGTTCCGCGCTCCTGGCCATGAGCAGGCACCTCGAGGTGCGCGACGTCCTCAAGACGATCGTCGCCTCGGCCCGCGAGCTGCTCGACGCGCAGTACGCCGCCCTGGGCGTGCCGGACGACCACGGCGGCTTCGCCCAGTTCGTCGTCGACGGCGTCAGCGGCGCCCAGTGGAAGGCCATCGGCCCGCTGCCCCGCCAGCACGGCATCCTCGCCGCGATGCTGCACGAGGCCCGCCCCGAGCGCCTCGCCGACGTGCGCAAGGACCCGCGCTTCGAGGGCTGGCCCGCCGCACACCCGGAGATGTCCGACTTCCTTGGCCTGCCTGTCCGCGACGGCGACGAGGTCATCGGCGCGCTCTTCCTGGCCAACAAGAACTGCTCCAAGCCGGACGGCAGTTGCGGCTTCACCGCGGAGGACGAGGAACTGCTGTCCATCCTCGCCCAGCACGCCGCCATCGCCCTCACCAACGCCCGCCTCTACGAACGCAGCCGCGAGCTGACCATCGCCGAGGAGCGCTCCCGCCTCGCCCACGAACTGCACGACGCGGTCAGCCAGAAGCTCTTCTCCCTGCGCCTGACCGCCCAGGCCGCGGCGGCGCTCGTCGACCGCGACCCCGCCCGCGCCAAGGGCGAACTGCACCAGGTGGCCGCGCTCGCCGCCGAGGCCGTCGACGAACTACGCGCGGCCGTCGTGGAGTTGCGCCCCGCCGCCCTCGACGAGGACGGTCTGCTCGCCACCCTGCGCACCCAGACCCAGGTCCTCGACCGCGCCCACACCGCGCGCGTGACGTTCGCCAGCTCCGGCTTCCGGGCCCTGCCCGCGGCCCAGGAGGAGGCCCTGCTGCGAGTCGCCCAGGAAGCCCTGCACAACGCCCTGCGCCACTCCGGCGCCGAGCACGTCGACGTGAGCGTCGACCGGCGCGGCGGCGGAGCCGTCCTGCGCGTCGTCGACGACGGCGGCGGCTTCGACCCGGGCGCGGTCCGCCGCGCCGGACGCCACCTCGGCCTGGTCTCGATGCGCGACCGGGCGAGCGGGGTCGGCGGCACGCTGACCGTGGAATCGGCGCCCGGCAAGGGCACCACGATCGAGATGGAGGTCCCCGGTGGCTGACGCAATCAAGGTGCTGCTCGTCGACGACCACCAGGTCGTCCGCCGGGGCCTGCGCACGTTCCTGGAGGTGCAGGACGACATCGAGGTCGTCGGCGAGGCCGCGGACGGCGCCGAGGGAGTCGACCGCGCCGAGGAACTGCGGCCCGACGTCGTCCTCATGGACGTCAAGATGCCGGGCATGGACGGCATCGACGCCCTGCGCCGGCTCCGCGAACTCGGCAACCCCGCGCGCGTGCTGATCGTCACCAGCTTCACCGAGCAGCGCACGGTCGTCCCGGCCCTGCGCGCGGGCGCCGCCGGATACGTCTACAAGGACGTGGACCCGGACGCGCTCGCCGGTGCCATCCGCTCCGTGCACGCCGGGCACGTCCTGCTGCAGCCCGAGGTGGCCGGCGCCCTGCTCTCCCAGGAGGAGGCCACCTCGGGCCAGGGGAGGGGCAGTTCGCTCACCGACCGGGAGCGCGAGGTGCTCGGCCTGATAGCCGACGGCCGCTCCAACCGCGAGATCGCCCGTGCGCTCGTGCTGTCCGAGAAGACCGTCAAGACGCACGTCTCCAACATCCTGATGAAGCTCGACCTCGCCGACCGCACCCAGGCCGCGCTGTGGGCCGTACGCCACGGCGTGACCGGCTGAAGCGCCCGCACCGACACCGCACCCACGGCAATTCGGAACCTTCCGCTCCGGGCTGAGATTCATACCGTCGTGGGAATGTCACCCGGATGGCGCATCCTCCGGCGATCTCCGCCGTTCTCCAGTGCGTGCCGCGGCGAACCGCCGCGGTGAACGCCTAGGAGGGGTTGGAAAGTGAAGAACCTGAAGAAGGCGGCGGCCGTGACGATGGTGGCCGGTGGTCTGGTGGCCGCCGGCGCGGGCATGGCCTCCGCCGCCACCGGCTCCTGGGCCGGCGGCGAGGCGAGCCACTCTCCGGGTGTCGGCTCCGGCAACGTCGTCCAGGCCCCGGTCCACGTCCCGGTGAACGCCGTCGGCAACAGCGTGAGCGTCATCGGTGTGCTGAACCCGGCGTTCGGCAACCTCGGTCTCAACCACTGAGCCGACGCCGACCACGTCACAGGCCTCCCGGGTCCACCGGGAGGCCTGTCGCGCTGTCTCTCCCCCCGAGGCCGGTCGTGGTGACGGCCACCGGGACGTCTGTCCGGTTGTCATGCGACTGGACCGAACGGGGTCTCGCCCCCTGGCGGCCCGCACCCCTCGGAGTACTCCGGCGTTGATCAGCGCATGACCCACGGCCGGGTCGCACACTCACCCGCAGGAGGAATCCGTCCCATGAAGATCGTCAAGAAGGTCACTCTCGCCGTGGCCGTCGCGGGTATCGCGGCGGGCGCCTGCGCCGGTACCGCCGCCGCCGACTCCGGTGCCGTCGGCGGCGCCTCGAACTCCCCGGGCGTCGGCTCCGGCAACGTCGTCCAGGTCCCCGTCCACGTCCCGGTCAACGTCACCGGCGACAGCGTGAACGTCATCGGTGCTCTGAACCCGGCGTTCGGCAACGCCACGGCCAACCACTGAGGCATCCTGCCGAAGCGTGAGCCCGGGGCTGGCCCCGAGCTCCCGCTTCGGCACCGGCACCGGCACCAGCACCGGCCGCCGGAACGCCTTCGGTCAGCGCGTTCCCCGCTCCCGCTCCTCCACCATGGAGTTGTACGCCGCCACCTGCGCCCGCCGAGCCGTCCGCTCGACCGGCCGCAGTGCCTCGGACCGCGCCGCGATCTCCGCGGAGCTGACCGCACCGCCGTGCCCGTTGCCGTACGCCAGAGACACCAGCAGCCCCACCCGCTGCGCCATCTCCAGCACCCGCACCGCACGCGGCGGATACCCCGGCGCCAGGAACTCCCGCCCGCGCTCGGCCCGCGCCCGGTACGCGTCGATCGCCGCCTCCGCCACCGGACCCGACGCGGCGACGTCCAGCTTCGACAGCACCACCGTCGCCTCCCGCATGGCCTCCGCCAGCTCCCGCTCTGCCTCGCCCAGCGAGGGAACGTCGGCGGGCGGCGCCTCCCGCACCGGCAGCACATGCCAGACCACCTCGGCATGCACATCACCGGCCGGCCCGGCCTCGTACGCCTCCGGCACCATGCCGAACGCTGCACCGAAGCAGACCACCGCCTCCTCGGCCTCCAGCGCCCGCGCATTGAACTCCGGAGGACCGCTCAGCCCCAGCGGATGCCCCGGCGCCGGCAGCGCCACCCGCAGACCGGTCACCCCCAGCGTCCGCAGCCGCCCCAGCGCGAGCGTGAGCCCGACCGGCGCGGACTCGCCGGGCAGCCCCTCCACCCGGTGCACCGTGTCCTCGCCCACGATGGCGAGCGCGGCGTCGTCCGGAGAAGCAAGTCCGGCCAAAAGGGCATTTCCCCAAGCGGCGAGGCGTCCTGAACGCGGTTCCGAGAGCATGCCCCCACCCTAAGGACCGGACCGATGGAATGAGGCGGTGTGCTCGTGGCGTAGATTTCATGACGGGCTGCGCCCACCGGCGCGGCGGACCGAGCCACAGGCGTAAGCGACAGCCGAGACCGGCACACTGCAAGGGGAGACAACGCGCTCATGAGCGATGTTCTGGAACTTCAGGACGTATCCGTGGTCCGTGAGGGCCGGGCCCTGGTGGACGGGGTCTCCTGGTCGGTGAAGGAGGGCGAGCGCTGGGTCATCCTCGGTCCCAACGGCGCCGGCAAGACCACCCTCCTCAACGTCGCCTCCAGCTACCTCTTCCCCAGCAAGGGCACCGCCACCGTCCTCGGCGACACCCTCGGCAAGGTCGACGTCTTCGACCTGCGCCCGCGCATCGGCGTGGCCGGCATCGCCATGGCCGAGAAGCTCCCCAAGAGCCAGACCGTCCTGCAGACCGTCCTCACCGCCGCCTACGGCATGACCGCCGGCTGGCACGAGGAGTACGACGAGGTCGACGAGCAGCGCGCCCGCGCCTTCCTCGACCGACTCGGCATGACCGACTACCTGGACCGGAAGTTCGGCACCCTCTCCGAGGGCGAGCGCAAGCGCACCCTCATCGCGCGCGCTCTGATGACCGACCCCGAGCTGCTCCTGCTCGACGAGCCCGCCGCCGGCCTCGACCTCGGCGGCCGCGAGGACCTGGTCCGCCGCCTCGGCCGGCTCGCCAGCGACCCCATCGCCCCCTCGATGATCATGGTCACCCACCATGTCGAGGAGATCGCCCCCGGCTTCACCCACGTCCTCATGATCCGCCAGGGCAAGGTCCTCACCGCGGGCCCGATCGAGCTGGAGCTCACGTCCCGCAACCTCTCCCGCTGCTTCGGCCTCCCGCTCGTCGTCGAAGAGGTCGGCGACCGCTGGACCGCGCACGGCCTGCCCCTGTCCTGACACCGCCCCACTCCCGTTCGCGCCCTGTCCGTTGCCCGACCCACGGTCCTACCATGACCATGTGGACGACATCGGCGCATGGGTGTGGTGGCTCGTCGGCGCGGCGGCGCTCGGAATCCCGCTCGTGGTCACCGCGATGCCGGAGTTCGGCATGCTCGCGGTGGGCGCAGTGGCGGCCGCGGTCGGGGCGGGCCTCGGCTTCGACGCCGTGGTCCAGGTCCTGACCTTCGTCATCGTCTCGGTCGCCCTCATCGCCGTCGTCCGCCCCATCGCGGCCCGACACGGTCGACAGCGCCCCCGACTCGCCACCGGCATCGAGGCGTTGAAGGGCAAACAGGCAGTCGTCCTGGAACGCGTCGACGCGTCCGGCGGACGCATCAAACTCGCCGGAGAGATCTGGTCGGCCCGCTCCCTCGACACCGGCCGCGCCTACGAGGTCGGCCAAGAAGTGGACGTCGTGGACATCGAAGGGGCCACCGCGATCGTCATCTGAGGCATCCGGCCCACGAGTTGCTCGACGTTCTGTCAGACTCGACCAGCAAGATCTTCAACAACCATAAGATCTGCCGAAGGTGCCGAAGCCGAGAGGGGTACGGGGAACACGATGGAACCGGTCATCATCGTCCTGATCATTCTGGTGGTGTTGGTCTTCATCGCCCTGATCAAGACCATCCAGGTCATTCCACAGGCCAGCGCCGCCATCGTCGAGCGCTTCGGCCGCTACACACGCACCCTGAACGCGGGCCTGAACATCGTGGTCCCGTTCATCGACACCATTCGTAACCGCATCGACCTGCGCGAACAGGTCGTGCCGTTCCCGCCCCAGCCGGTGATCACCCAGGACAACCTGGTCGTCAACATCGACACCGTCATCTACTACCAGGTGACCGACGCCCGGGCCGCGACCTACGAGGTCGCCAGCTACATCCAGGCCATCGAGCAGCTGACGGTCACCACGCTCCGCAACATCATCGGCGGCATGGACCTCGAACGCACCCTCACCTCCCGCGAGGAGATCAACGCGGCCCTGCGCGGCGTCCTCGACGAGGCGACGGGCAAGTGGGGCATCCGCGTCAACCGCGTCGAGCTCAAGGCCATCGAGCCCCCGACCTCCATCCAGGACTCGATGGAGAAGCAGATGCGCGCCGACCGTGACAAGCGCGCCGCGATCCTCACCGCCGAAGGTACGCGCCAGGCCGCCATCCTCACCGCCGAAGGTGAGAAGCAGTCCCAGATCCTGCGCGCCGAGGGTGAGGCCAAGGCCGCCGCCCTGCGTGCCGAGGGTGAGGCCCAGGCCGTCCGTACGGTCTTCGAGGCCATCCACGCCGGCGACCCCGACCAGAAGCTCCTGAGCTACCAGTACCTCCAGATGCTCCCGAAGATCGCCGAAGGCGACGCCAACAAGCTCTGGATCGTCCCCAGCGAGATCGGCGACGCCCTCAAGGGCCTCTCCGGCGCGATGGGCAACTTCGGTCCCCTGGGCGGCAACAACGGCTCATCGGGCCAGGGCAACGGCGGCACCGAGCGCCGCGAAAAGCCGCAGATCGACTGACGCCGGCTCTACGACACCGAGTTCCGCCGCGCCCCCCAGGGGCGCGGCGCCGTGTCGATATGCGGCTCCGCCGCGTGGGCGTGAGGAAGCACGTACGCCCCGCGGCCGACGACCGACACACACAGCCCTGCGGCGACCGGTCAGGCCGCGTCCCGAGCGAGCCACTCAGGAAGCGCGGCCAAGTCCTCCTGGCCCAAAGCCAACAGCATCGCATCCGCCGGCGTCGGCTCGAACGGCTCCCGCAGCAGCGCCATCCCCGCCTCGTCCGGAGTCCGGTTCGCCTTGCGGTGATTGTCCTGCGCACACGCGGCGACCGTGTTCAGCCACGTGTCCTGCCCACCCTGCGACCGCGGCAGCACATGGTCCACGGTCGTCGCCCTGCGCCCGCAGTACGCGCACCGGTGCCGGTCCCTGACCAGCACACCCCTTCGCGACCACGGAGCTTGTCTTCGGAAGGGCACCCGTACATACCTGCACAGCCTGATCACCCGGGGCGCGGGTATGTCCACCTCGGCACCGCGCATGCGCAGCTCGGGGTGGGCCTGCTCGACGACCGCCTTGTCCTGCAGGACCAGGACGACGGCTCGGTTCAGAGTCACCGTCGACAGCGGCTCGAAGCTCGCGTTCAGGACCAACGTGTCACGCATCCAACCCACCTCCCGTGCGCACCTGCCCACTCCACGGCGGGCTTGGATCAACTCTGGACGGGCGCGCCGAGATGGACAACGCAATAAAAAATGCCCGCCCCCGATCACTTCCAAGACCGGAGGCGGGCAAACGTTCAATGAACGCTCGGCTGAATCAGCGCGCTGCGTCAGCGCACCGCATCAGCCCTGTGCGGGGTTCTCGTACTCCCCGATGAGCTGCGCACGCGCGAGCGTGTGGAAACGGAGATTGAAACCGACGACGGCAGGAGAAGCGTCCGAATCCGGACCGAGCTTTTCCTGGTCCACCGCGTACACCGTGAAGACGTACCGGTGCGGACCGTCCCCGGGCGGCGGGGCGGCACCGCCGAAGTCCTTCGTCCCGTAGTCGTTGCGCGCGTGCACCGCACCGTCGGGAAGACCCTTGAACGCGCCACTGCCCGCACCCTCCGGCAGCTCCGTCACGGAGGCCGGGATGTCGAACAGCACCCAGTGCCAGAACCCGCTGCCGGTCGGCGCGTCGGGGTCGTAGCAGGTCACGGCGAAGCTCTTGGTCTCCGCCGGGAAGCCCTCCCAGCGCAGCTGCGGCGAGATGTTCCCCTCCGCGTGGACCTGGGCGCTCTTCAGCGTCGCGCCCTCCTCGATGTCCTCGCTCGTCACCGTGAACGACGCCACGGGCGGATGGAAGTCATGGGGGAGCGGCCGTCGCTTGAGCTCGGTCACCTCGGTACCTCCTGATCGATTCCGTTCAGAGGGTCCGAGCCTAGAACCAGTTGCGCTTGCTGCCGACCTCGGAAAGCCACTGGTTCAGGTAAGCCGCCCAGTCGGTCCCCTGGTAGTCGTGCAGACCCACCTGGAAGGACCGGTAGGTGTCCGAACCCTCGCTGAACAGACCCGGCTTCTTGTCCATCTCCAGGACGACGTCCATGGCGTGCTCGTCGGCCACGAAGCTCAGCTCGATCTGGTTCAGACCCCGGTACTGCGACGGCGGGTAGAACTCGATCTCCTGGTAGAACGGCAGCCGCTGCCGGGTGCCCCGGATGTGGCCGCGCTCCATGTCCGCGTTCTTGAAACGGAAGCCCAGCCGGATGAACGCGTCCAGGATGGCCTGCTGCGCCGGCAGCGGGTGCACGTTGATCGGATCGAGGTCGGAGGAGTCCACGGCACGGGCGATCGCCAGCTCGGTGGTCACACCGATGTGCATGCCGCGCAGCGTCTGCCCGTCGATCATCGTGACCGGCGTCTCCCAGGGGATCTCCAGCCCGAACGGCACCGCGTGCACGGCCCCTGCCTGGAGCTCGAAGGCACCACCGAGCCGCACCTTTGTGAACTCGATGTTCTGCTTGTACTCCTCGTCGCCGCTCTCCACCTCGACCCTGGCCTGCAGACCGACGGACAGCCCCTCGATGTCCTGGTTCACGGAACCGCCCTGGATCCGCACCTCGCCCTGCACGACCCCACCGGGCACGACGTTGACCTCGGCCAGCACGGTCTCGACCGAGGCCCCACCGGCACCGAAGCTCGCGAGCAGCTTTTTGAACGCCATGACTCTCCCTTTACGAATGGATCCTTGACCCGTACAAACGCGATCCGGCCGCGACCGGTTCCGCCCTGGCACCGTCACCGCTGGACTACGCTCGGAGGGCATGATCACGCCACCGGACCGTACGCCACTGTCCCGCGAGTTCTTCGACCGGCCCGTTCTCGAGGTGGCCCCCGACCTCCTCGGCCGCATCCTGGTCCGAACGACACCGGACGGCCCGATCGCCCTCCGCCTGACGGAGGTCGAGGCGTACGACGGCCCCAACGACCCCGGCTCACACGCCTATCGCGGACGCACAGCCCGCAACGGCGTGATGTTCGGACCGCCTGGACACGTATACGTCTACTTCACCTATGGCATGTGGCACTGCATGAACCTGGTCTGCGGACCCGAGGGCACGGCGAGCGGCATCCTGCTCCGCGCCGGCGAGGTCGTCGAGGGCGTCGAGCTGGCTCGCAAACGTCGATTTTCAGCCCGCAATGACAAAGAACTGGCCAAGGGTCCGGCCCGCCTTGCCACCGCCCTGGAGGTCGACCGCACCCTCGACGGCACCGACGCCTGCGCCCCCGGAGCCACCCCCCTGCGCATGCTGACCGGCACACCCACCGCCCCCGACCAGGTACGGAACGGTCCCCGCACGGGAGTCTCCGGCGAGGGCGGAAACGGCGATGTCCATCCCTGGCGCTTCTGGGTGGCCGGCGACCCGACCGTGAGCCCCTATCGGCCCCACGTTCCGCGGCGTCCCTCAAGTTGACGCGACCTTGGCGGATGCGTAAAGTCTTCCAAGCCGCTGAACCGGGTACAGCAATCGCCAACAGCCGGAGCGGCCACCCCACTACCCAGCTACAACCCTCAACAGGGTCGATTTCGGCGTGCCCGCATGCCTGAATTCGAACTCGCGAGACTCGATTATGAGTATCGGAGGGAATCGGCTAGCGTAGTGAATGTCGAAAGGCCAGCGGCGAGAGCCAAAAGCCCGGAAACAATCCCGCCGACCGGGAATCAGACGCCGAAAGGATCTGATAGAGTCGGAAACACCGAAGGGAAGCCCGGAGGAAAGCCCGAGAGGGTGAGTACAAAGGAAGCGACCGTTCCTTGAGAACTCAACAGCGTGCCAAAAATCAACGCCAG
>NZ_JBSFXG010000055.1:0-47892 GCF_053595235.1 Streptomyces sp. NPDC002520
CCCCGCAGCTACCTCCCCAAAGGCGGCATGGACTCGATCTACCCCACGACCGAAGATCCCCCCGACGCGGTTACACCACTACAGGGGACATGACCGTGACCGAGATGCACCACGCGCCGGACGCGCTCCTGGCACCGGCCAAGCTCACCCCGCCCCGTGCTTCCGAGCAGGCACCACCGCGCAGTCTCCGCCCGCACCCAGCGCACACCGCAGCGATGGCTCTACGCGCCCAGCGATCGAGGGCCGCGCAACCACCGGGGCAGAACTCCGCCCGGCCAAGCGTGCGCACCACTCTTATGAGCACCGCCGACCTGCCTCGCGTCACTCGCGGCTCCCCACAGGGAGGACTGCCGGATGCCGCCCACACCTTCGCTGCGCGCAAGGGCGGAGGTGCAGCGCGGGACACGTCGAGGCAAGCCACCCGCCCGGGGCGGCACCCATGCTCGTTCGCCGGGTCCGTGAGAGGCACGCGCCCATGAACACGTCATCCACCACATATTCCTGCGGATACATGCGCCGATCCGGCGCAGTCCCCGTCTCCGCCTGATCAGTGAGGAACGGAGGGTTTCACCGAGCACGGTCTGCAGCCCGAGCCCCAAGCGGTCCTCAGCCTCATCGCCGAAACCGGCACGCTGCTACTTCTCACCATCTGGCACGTGACCGTGACCAGACAGCCCCGTGCTGCCGGACCGCCCGTCAGGACACCCACCGGGAGCCGGGCAACCGCCCGCACACCACCCAACTGAACCACCACCACGAAGCCACCCGGGGGCCCGCGTCCTGGCTCGCGGTGCGGCGGGACTGGCAGAACGGAACGGCAGCGCAGGCGATCATACGGGTGCTCACCGGTTGCCAGGATTTCGTCTCGGCCCAGGCGCAGAACGCCGTACTGCTTGCCGCAGCCCCCTCGCTCGGCCTGGCCGCCGAGCACTCTTTACCACGCTGCACGAGCCGCAGGCGTACAGCTGTGTGGATGCTGACGCGAACAGACAGGCCGGCGGGCCGTACCCGTCTGCGTCCCGCCGAGCGGCCCTCAGCCGTGCCGCGGCTACAGCACACCCCGCCAGCGGACACCGACGTCGTCGAGAGGCGGGCCAGCCGCAGCGCTTGCGACATCGGCTTTGTCGCCGAACACACCGTCGACCTCAACGGCGTTATGTGCGCCGCCAGCCCCTCATTCCGGAACCAAGGAGTGCCCTCATGTACCTGGAACCGCGCCCAGGAAGCGCCTGGCCGAGCCCGCCCCTCCGCGAACTGAACGATGCCGTACGCGCCCTGCTCGGCCTGGACGACGACACCGCCGTCATAATCCGCCAGCTCACCCGTAGCGAAGTCGGCTACCCACCGATGGAGACCGTCGTCGAGGTGCTGTCCATGGACGGAGAGGCTCACCGCTGGAGGCTCCACCGCCCCGCGGAGCAGATCACCGAGGACGAGCTACGGGCCACCCTGCTCCACCCCCGACCGAGCTGACCGGAACCTGGCCTGACTGCCCGCACGACCAGACCGAGGTCTTCGGCCCGGTGGCCTCCACTCCGACCGCGTGGCGCCTTCTGGCCGGCATCGCCCCCGCCACCCTTGCAACACTGCGCACGGCTCGAGCTGCCGCCCGGGAGGTTGCCTGGCTGCAGGCCACCGAGACCAGGCACCGGATACCCACCACGCGGGCTGGCGGGCATGGCCTGCCAGGTCTGGTCCTGGGTATCGACGCAATCCTGGTCACCTGCCACGTAGCCCGCGGCACCTGACCGCGCAAGAAGTCCGACCCCGGCGACGCCCTGGTCCTAGCGAACATCCTGCGCACCGATATGCACGCCCACCGGCCCCTGCCAGACGACAGCGATCTGGCCCGCGCCATCACCGTCCTTGCTCGTGCCCAGCAGGACGCCACCTGGAACCGCCAGCAGATGGCCAACCAGCTCCGCTCCCTGCTGCGCGAGTACTACCCTGCCGCTCTGGACGCCTTCGCGACCTGGCAGAACGGCCTCTGCCGGCCCGAAGCCCGCGAGCTCCTCAAGGCCGCGCCGACCCCGGGCATGGCCGCGAAACTGACCCGTCCGCAGATCGCCGGCGCACTCAAGCGAGCCGGCCGCAAACGCGGCATCGAGGCCAAGGCCGAGCGGATCCGTGCAGTCTTCCGCGGCGACTTCGCCCACCAGCCGCCCCTGCTCGAGGATGCGCTCGGCCAGCAGATGCTCGCCCTTCTGGGCCAGCTGGAGGCCGCCTGCGTCGCCACCGACGACCTCGCCAAGGCGGTGGAGGAGGCGTTCCCTCAGCACCCGGACGCTGACGTGATCCTGAGCTTCCCCGGGCTCGGCACCCAGCTCGGCGCCCGGGTCCTCGCCGGGATCGGGGACGACCGCACACGGTTCAACCACGCTCGCGGCCTGAAAGCGTATGCGGGCTCCTCGCCCATCACCCGGGCCTCCGGAAAGAAGTCGAGCATCACCCGCCGGTGGGTCAAGAACGACCGGCTCAACCACGTCGGCTACCTCTGGGCGTTCTCCGCCATCACCGCCTCACCCGGCGCCAAGGCGCACTTGAGGTTCCCGACTTGTATTGGCCGTAGCGGAGCGCGGTCGGGTTGGCCGCTCGTAGCGTTCCGTAGGACGCTGGGCTGGATGGCTCGTGAGGTTCCTGCCGCCCTTCGGGGCTGGCCCGCTCGGGGTGTGCCGCCGGCCCGGTGTCCGGCCACGGTCTGACTCAACAGAGGCGTGTCCCGGCAGCGGTGTTCCCGAAGTTGGCGTGTCGGTCGTGGATGTCCTGTCGTCCGGCCCTGACCGGCTCGACTGGCTCCTCGGGGAGGGCGCGCAGGAGACGTAACAGCGTGTCCTTCGCCACCGGAACCCGGCGAGCCGCCGCGAGCCGGCTTCCCGGCCGCCCGGCCAGGGATACCGCGATGCTGGTCAGCATCCCACGCATCAGCGGGGTGAAGCGGGCATGCGGGCTGGTCAGACCGGCGACCTGTTCGACGAACGTCACGGCCGCGCAGGCTGCGTTGAGGCACCGGAACCGGCGCACCAGCAGTTCGATCACCACCCCGGCGCCGCTGACCGCCGCGTCCGACAGCCGTCTCAGATACCGGTCGTGCACCCGTCCCGAGGAACTGCCGCAGCGCTGGCACAGCCCATCGGCCGCACGCACCCGGGCATGCAGGGTGATCCTGCCGACCGTCCGCTCGACCAACTCGACCACGACACCGGCCAGATGAGGAAGAAGCGCCTCGAAGCTCTGCGAAGTACACGCGGCTCATGATCACAGCCGTGCGGCCCGGAGAACGCTCGATCACAAGATCAGCGACAGGGCCGAATTACGTGACCGCCGAGATCTTCAGCAGCCTACGGAAGAAACGCCTGGACGCGGTCTTGTCCCGGCGATTTTGTACGAGGATGTCCAGGACGTTGCCGTCCTGGTCGACGGCCCGCCACAGGTACTTCTGCTCTCCGTTGATCTTGATGAAGACCTCGTCCAGATGCCACTTGTCGCCGGGCCGGGGTCGGCGGCGGCGCAACACATGTGCGTAGGGCTGCCCGAACAAGCGACGGCGGCTGCACCCAGAGAATCCTGGGGTCGTTGGGGTCACCACCTGTCCAACTGGAAACTCAAGCGTACCGAGCACCGCAATCCGCCCCGGCCGGACGCATCCCGCGCGACGCGGGTCGGACCGAAGAAGGCCAGGCCGACCCGCCGGAAAACTACCTATATCACCGGTATTGGCTCTAGGGGGGTGCAGGCGGCTACCGGACTGTCACCACGGCCGGTTCGCTCTCGGTCCCGTCGGGGGCCACCGCCACGAGGGCGACGCGGGTGCCTGGGGCTACGGCATCGAGGACGTACGCGTCGCCGGAGATCCGGCCCAGCCACTTCGGCGACGCACCGGCGGTCCGCAGGTCGTAGTACCAGACCCCGTCGCGGGCCGACCGCCAGCGCAGCCCCACGGTCAGCCCGCTGCCGCTGTCGCTGGGGGCGCTCGCGTCGACGCGGAGTCCGGCGGGCGCCGACGGATGGTGCGCCGCGCCGCGCCGCGTGATCCGGAGCTCGCCGACGTACACGCTGTAGTTGCCCCGGGGCGCACCGGAAGACGCCGCCACACCCACGGAGACCGCAGTGATCAGTGCGCCACGGCGCGGAGCGGCCTCGAACTCGAGCCGCCGCCACCCGCCTGCGTCTGCTCGCCGGCTCTTCGCCGTCAGCCACACTGTGCGGTCCGGAGCACCGCCGTAGCTGACTCCGACGCGCACCAGGCCGGTAGAGCCCGGTGACCCGTCGCGCACGAGCAGGGACACCACCACCGGCCGGTCGGCGTCGATGGCCGTCTTGAACAACCGGGCCTCGGTACCGGCGCCTTGCCTCAGCGGACCGCTGAGGCGAAGAGAACTGCCGCCGTCGTAGGCCACAGCATGGTCGTAGTCGATGTGGAGCAATCCCGCCGCGCTGGTCCTCCCGTCCAGGTCGCGGGTCCACCACTGCCAGGTCGGCAGCACGTCCTGGATGCTCAGGCTGTACCAGACGCGCTGTGCGGCCTGGGCCCCGCGCAGGAAGAACCGGTCGCCCTGCCCGGTGTTGAAGCGGGTAGTGAACGGCAGTGTCCCGACGACCGACCGCTCCGTGATGAAGTTGGCGATGCCGTACTGCGGATCCCACGTCGGGCTCAGCACCTGCTCGACGGTGGGATGGACCGGGGTAGCGGGGACAGCCGGGTTCTCCGCTTTGCCCGACCAGAATTTGCGGTCCGCGATGTGGACCGCCTCCTGCAGTGCCGCCAGGTCGGACGCCTTCGAGCCGAGCTCGGCCTGGGTACGCCTGACCAGCCGGTCGGACTGGCTGTACAGCGCCAGACTTGCCGTCGGCGGCCGTTCTCCGTTGAGCGGGATGACCTGGTCGGCGTAGTAGTCGACGGCGTTGGCATGCACCCCGTCGTTCTCCTCCCCGATGTCCAGGGCGAAGAACAGCGTCTGGAAGGGGTCCAGGCCGCGCTGTTCGGCGAGTGCCACCGACGGCGCGACGTAGTCTTCCTCGGGGTGGGTCCAGCCCTTCTCCGGGAAGTTCTGCGGCCAGGCGTAGTTGATGAACATGCTGTCGACCTCGCGCCCGGGGACGATCCAGCCCGCGTTGTGCTCGTCGAATCGGTTCTCGTATTCGCCCTTGCCGTCCCTCCACAGCGCGTCGTACATCTGCAGGTAGAAGGCGGGCATGCCCTTCGCGTGCGCGCGGGCGTGCATGGACTCCAGCATCGCGGCAAGGTCATCGGCCTGACCGCGGGTGAACGTCTTTCCCTCGATGTTGAGGAAGTATCCGTCGTACCCGAAGTAGGCGGCGAGGTCGACAAGCTTGTCGCCGACCAGGTAGTTGCCCTTGGAGTCCTTGGCGATGAAGTCCGTGACCGCGCCCGGTGTCGCTGAGAAATAGGGCTGGAAGACGGTCCCGAGAGCCAGCGCGCCGTTGCGGTGGGTGGCGTCGACGCACGCCGCGTTCGGTGTGCAGTCATTACGGCCCGAGAGGCCCATCCAGTCGCCCACGTAGTCCTGGTACTGGGCGAACCTGGTGATGTACGGGTACTGGTCGAAGCCGTAGCGGGTGTGGCGGAAGGACGGCGCGTCGGCCTGGATCGGCCAGTAGAAGGTGTTGAGGCTGAAGATCTGCGGTCGCGGGCTCAGCCGCGGGTTGGCCTGTGTCGCCGCCGGCAGGTCGATCCTGCGGGCCCGCCGCACCTGGCTGCGCATGTAGGGCGCGTTGGGGTCGGCGGCGATGTCGTAGTCCAGGAGGGCTTGTACGCCCTCGGGGCTGCCCGGCTGAAGTTCCGTCTGGGTGGGGGGGAAGCTCGGGGCGGTGCCGGCGGGCGCGGCGCCGCGCGGCTGCGGCTCCGCGGCGGCGGCCGTCTGGCCGCCCCAGGTGCCCGCAGCGGTCGCCGCCAGCGTTGCCCCTGCTGCCGCGAGGAAACCGCGCCGGTGCATGGTAAAGGGCAACCGCGGCTCTTGCGACTGTCCGTCAGACATGTCACTTTCTTTCGTTTGATGGATGTGTGCTGTCACAGCGGAGACCGGGTCACTCCCGCCCGGCTCCCCGGTAGAGGTCGATCGGCTCGTCGTAGTCGATCCGGAACACGGTGGTCTGCGGGTCCAGGCAGTCCTCGGGGACATCGATGTAGAGCAGCCCCGGGACCTCGTCCAGGCTCGGCGTGGCGCGGAAGGTCAGCTCCCGGTCCGATCCGACGGCCGAGACCCGCTGCGGGGTACCGCGCACTCCGCGCAGTTCGATCGTGTCCACCGGCCGGTCGAACGCGAAGAGGTAGAGCGTGCGGCGGTCGGCGGAGAGGGTGGACGCGCCGTAGAAGTGGCCCTCGGGCAGACCCCGCCCGGTCGGGTAGATCGCCTCCTCATGACGGCGGATCCACTCGCCGAGGCCGCGCAGCCGCTCGGCCTGCTCCGGGCTGACGGTGCCGTCCTCGCGCGGCCCGACGCCGAGGAGGAGGTTGCCGCCCTTGCCGATGACCTGGGCGAACACCCGGACCAGCTGCCGCACCGACTTGTGGTTGCGGTCCTGGGGCTGCCACCCCCAGGAGTCGTTGAGGGTGAAGCACAGCTCCCACGGCCCGTCAGGGGCGTCCATCGGCAGGCCCTGCTCGGGGGTGGCGTAGTCACCGTGGTCGCTCAGCCGCCCGTTGACGACCGCCGTCGGCTGCAGCCGGTCCAGTTCGGCGCGGACAGCTGCCGCCTGCCACTGGTCCGCGTCGCGTTCCCACTCGCCGTCGAACCAGAGCAGGTCCAGCGGGCCGTAGTGGGTGCACATCTCGTTGAGCTGGGCCCGGTTGAACGCGAGGTAGCGCTGCCACGCCTCGGGGTCCTGTTCATCCGGTGCCGGGTAGGCGAACCGGTTGTTCGCGTACTGCTGGTGCGCCAGCACCCGCGGCAACACGGTGGGGTAGTCCGGGTGGGACCAGTCGGAGAGCGAGAAGTAGAGCCCTGCCCGCAGCCCCTGCGCCCGCATCGCGTCGACGTAGGGCCCGACGAGGTCGCGTCCGGCCGGCGTCTGCTTGACCACCGACAAGTCGCTCGCTGCCGTGTCGAACAGGGCGACCCCGTCGTGGTGCCGGGCGGTCAGGACGGCGTAGCGCGCTCCCGCGGAGGCGAACAACTCCGCCCAGCTTTCGGGGTCGTACCGCGAGGCGGTGAACCCGGACGCTTGGGCCATGTACCGGTCGTAGGGAATTTCACCGCGGAAGAACGACCAGGACTCGCTCACTCCTTCCACGGAGTAGATGCCCCAGTGGACGAAGATTCCGAGCTTCGCTTCCTGGAACCATGGCTGTAGTGCCATTGGTGGTGTCCTTTCCTGACTCTTAGCGTCCGCCGAAACCGGAGGACGCGATTCCCTTGATGAGATGGCGCTGCAGAAGTGCGAGCATCACCAGGCTCGGGACGATCGAAATGACGCACCCGGCCATCAGCAGTGACCACTGGGTGCCGTACTGGCTGGTAAACATGGACAGGCCCAGGGGAACCGTGGCCTTGCCCTGGTCATTGACGATGATCAGTGGCCACAGGTACGAGCCCCAGTACGCGACGAAGGTGAACACCGCCAGCACCGCGACCGTGGGCCGGATCAGCGGCAGGATGACGGACACCAGGGTCCGCAGCCGTCCGGCGCCGTCGATACTGGCCGCGTCCTCGAGTTCGGTGGGCATGCTGAGCATGAACTGCCGCAGCAGGAAAGCGCCGAACGGTCCGAAGGCCGCGGGGAGCACCAGGGCGGCATAGGTGTTTACCAGTCCGAGCTTCTGGACCAGGATGAAGAGCGGAACTGCCAGTGCCTCACTGGGCAGCAGCATCGTTGCCAGGAAGAGCAGGAAGAGCTTGTCGCGGAACCGGAACTGAAGCCGCGAGAAGGCGTACGCGGACAGCACGGAGACGATCACGTTCAGAAGCGTGCCGAGGCCGGCCACGAGCACGCTGTTCACGACGAAGCTTCCGAACGGGATGCTCTGCCAGGCATCGGAGAAGTTCGACCACATGACGCGGGAGCCGAACAGTTGCAGCCGGCCGTTGAAGATCTCGTCCTCTGGCTTGAGCGCGGTGAGCACGGTCCAGAGGAACGGGGCCGCGAAGACCAGCGCGACGACGGCCAGCGCGGCGGTGTTGAGCACCTTGCGGGCGGTGGCCCGACGGCGCCTGGCCGAGAGTGAGAGCAGCTCAGGCATAGTGCACCCACCTCCGCTGGCCTGCGAACTGCACCCCGGTCACGATCATGATCATTACGAAGAGCACCCAGCCGATGACGGAGGCGTATCCGAGCCGGTCGAAGGAGAAGCCGTTCTGGTACAGGTAGAGCACCAGGGTGTTGGTGCTCTGTCCCGGCCCGCCGCCGGTGAGCAGCTGCGGCTGGGTGAACACTTGGAAGGCGCTGATCACTGTCATCGTCGAGGTGAAGAACAGGGACGGGCTCAGCATCGGCAGCGTCACGGAGAAGAACCGCCGCAGCGGACCCGCGCCGTCGATGCGCGCGGCCTCGTACAGGTTGTCCTCTATCGCGTCGAGGCCGGCGCCCAGCACGATGAGGTTGTAGCCGAAGCTCTGCCAGATCGACAGCACGATCACCCAGACCATCGCCGTGGTGGGGTCCTGCAACCAGTCCGACCCGTGCCCGCCGAAGGCCCTGATGACCTGGTTGACCACGCCGTCCTGCTGCAGCATGAACCGCCACACCAGCGCATTCGCGACGCTGGGGGTGATCACCGGCAGGAAGAACAGCACTCGGAACAGGCCCTTGGCGTACACGCGGGTGTTCAGCCAGTTCGCCATGCCCAGGGCGCAGAGCAAGTTCAGTGGCGTGTAGATCACCACGAATATCAGGGTGTTGCGCAGCACCACCGGGAAGTTCACGTCCTTGGTGAACAGCTTGCGGTAGTTCGCCAGGCCTGTGAAGTGCACCCCGGTCGTCAGCCCCCAGTCGAAGAAGCTGACAACGAACGCCCCGATCAGCGGCAGGACCACGAAAAGGAGCAGGCCGAGCACCCCCGGTGCGAGGTAGATCAGGGCCAGCCGGCCGTCGCGGTTGCGTCGGCCTGTCCGTTGCGGCCGCGAGCCGGCGGGCTTGGCCGCCTTCTCGATGACTGCCATAGAACCTCTCTTCTTACGGGTTGGGCGAGGGGCGGCGGCGCACCGTAGTGGTCGCGCGTGGATCTGCTACTGCGCCGATGCTGAGACGTGCTGGAGAACCTGCGCGGCGCTCTGCCGTCCGCTGAAGCCGAGCGGGGAGTACTGTCCGAACAGGGTCTGCACGGCGTTCCAGTTCGGTGTGGTGCGCTGCGGCTCGGTGCTGCGGAGCACGGTCTTGAGCATCGTGACGTCCGCGGGCTGCTTGCCGGCCGCCCAGGCTGACTGGGCGGACTTCTGCGCCGGCATGATGCCCAGCTGAGCAGCGACCGCCTGCTCGGTCTTCGCACTGGTCAGGGCCAGCAGAACGTCCAGGGCCTTGCTCTTGTCCTTGCACGTCTTGGAGATGCCCCACCCGGAGCCCTCGGTCATGACCGGTCCATTGCCGGTGGCGCTCGGTGCCGGGGCGATCCCGAAGTGGACGTTCTTGTAGCCGGCGATCTGGCTGTACTGCCAGGTGCCGTCGACGATCATTCCGATCTTGCCGGTGCTGAAGCGGTCCTCCACCGTCGTCTTGTCCTGGGTGACGACCTCGGAGGTGGCATGGTCGGCGGCGCCCAGGTCGAAGTACTGCTTCAGCACCTGCTCGAGCTTGGGGTTGTTGACGAGCTTGAGGTTGCCGGCGTCGTCGCGCCAGGTGGCGCCGTTGCCGATGGCGAAGGAGGTGAAGTAGTCGAACCCGGACGACGGCGCGAAGCCGTAATTGCCGTCCCTGGTGAGCGCCTTGGCGGCGGCCGCGAACTCGGCGGTGGTGAAGTTCGGCCCGGGCGCCGGGATGTGGTACTTCGCGAACAGGTCCTTGTTGTAGTACACGACGAACGGCTCGGCGTCGTAGGGCAGTCCATAGAGCTTTCCACCGACCGTCATGCCCTTGATCATGGAAGCGTCGTAGCTCGACACGTCGACGTTCTTGTTCTTGAGCAGATCGTCCAGGGGGGTCAGCAGCGGCTGGAGTTCCTGTGTGCGAGCGGACTGCGTGGTGATCAGACAGGGGCCGCTGCCACCGCTGTACTGGGTCTTGACCTTGGTCCAGTAGTCGCTGAAACTCGGCCCCTGATATTTGATCTTGGTATTGGGGACCTGTGGCTGCGCGGCCTTCACGAAAGCGTCCCACTGCGCCTCGCTGCCCGCGGCCCAGGTGAACATCTGGCCGCTCATGTCGGCCGAGGTGGCCGAGCCTGAGCCGCAAGCGGTCATCATCGTGCTGCTGATCATCGCTGCGCAGGCGACCGCCAGTCTGGTCCATACCCGTCGTCGAGCCACTGGCTTCTCCTCATCCTGGATTCACGGGGCGCGGCGATACAAGGATTCAGAAGAGCCGCCCGGTGCACCGCGACGCCTATCGGCAGCACGGAGTGAAGCAGCAGCGCGACAGCAACGTCAATGCATTGATCCAACATTTACGGTCGAGGCTTGAATGAAATGCCCGATATGGCCAGATAATCTGGGTGAAGCATCCGATGTTTTGGGTTGCGGCCTCCAGGCCGGACCCCGGCCCCTGCCCGGTGCGCCCTTCCGACCCCGGGCGGAGACGGGCTGGGCGGCGTCCGCCGGCGGCACCCAGCTCTTCGTCGAGCCGCAGCTGCTGCAGACCGCCAGCCTGGGCCGGGTCAGCCCGACCTGGTCACCGAACCAGCTCGCGTACGTCTACGCCTTTTTGCAGGGCGACTTCAACGCCTGCTGGTGTCGGTGAGCCCGGACCACCAGCCCCGCTCCCTGGGACGTGGGGCCGTGATCGCCGGCCCGCAGAGTGAAACTCCAGTAGGCGACGCCCAGGGGGTCGGTGTGACTTTACTCGATCTCGTGCACGTCACCGGGCCGTGCGAGGAAGACGTCACCGGCACAGAGTCGTGGTGCTCCGCGGCGACGCTGAACCGCCCGGCGCCGCTGTAGGCGAGGCAGGCCTCATAGCAGGAATGCCGGTGCCAGTAGTTGCGCCGTGGCGACGTCAGACAGAAGCCCCAACGAGGTATTCGGGAGGAGCGAAGCTTCATGGTGCTGATCTCCTTGGCTATGGCCGGGCTCAATGGGGCGATGGGGAGCGGGTAGGCCAGCGTGCCGGGCCGGGGCGTCATGCCCGTTCCGATGGGCTGAATCAGGGAGGCTCCGGTACCGGTTGGCCGCCAGCCCTCATCCGAGCGTCCAGCCGGTACCGGCCTGAGCGGTACTTGGGGGGCCAGAACCGCTCGTGTGAACCGCAATCATCGGAGTGGTTGCGGTAACGAGGACGATACGAGCCTGACACAAGGCTGGCAAAAGGAGACCTCGGATGAATCCCAACCGTGACTTGCAGCGTTCAGCCCCTTGCCCAACTTGCTCAACTGGCCTGTAACCCTTGCCTGATCTGCGACTTTTGACTGGCACCCTATACGGGGCGCCGGAAACGTCGGAGGACTTCTTGCAGTTCGGAGCGGTCCCTCGTATGGTCGTCGCACCGAATATTCATCCGATGTATCGGCTGTCGAGGGCATTGGCCCTCGGGCCGACGGGAGGCCAGACTTGAAGCTGATGCGGATCGGAGCGCCTGGAGCGGAGACTCCAGCGGTCCTCACCGACGACGGTGGGACGTTTGCTCTCTCGGGCCTGACCCGCGACATCGACGGGGAGTTCCTCGCCGCCGGCGGCGTAGACAAGGTCCGGATCGCCCTGGCCGAGGGTTCGCTGCCGCGCCTCGACGCGGCGGGCTTGCGGATCGGCGCACCTGTCGCCCGCCCGGGCAAGGTGGTGTGCGTCGGTCTCAACTACCGCGACCACGCCGAGGAGACGGGCGCCGTCATTCCGGGCCGGCCGGTGGTCTTCATGAAGGACGCCTCCACCGTCTCGGGGCCGTACGACCCGGTACCGATTCCCCGCGGCTCCACCAAGACCGATTGGGAGGTCGAACTCGCGGTCGTCATCGGCCGCGAGGCCCGCTACCTGAGCGACCCCTCCGAGGCGGCCGCCTGCATCGCCGGCTACGCGATCAGCAACGACGTCTCCGAGCGGGAGTTCCAGCTCGAGTACTCCGCCCAGTGGGACCTCGGCAAGTCGTGCGAGGGGTTCAACCCGCTCGGCCCCTGGCTGGTCACCCCGGACGAGGTCGGTGACCCGCAGACGCTGGACCTTCGGCTGGACGTCAACGACGTCACGCGCCAGAACGGCAACACCAAGAACATGATCTTCGACGTCGCGTACCTGGTCTGGTATCTGAGCCAGTACTTGGTGCTGCGCCCCGGCGACGTCATCAACACCGGCACCCCGGCCGGCGTGGCCCTGGGCCTGCCCGGCACCCCCTACCTGCGCGAGGGAGACACCGTCGAACTGGCCATCGACGGCCTCGGCACCCAGCGCCAGACCTTCTCCAACGCGTGAAAGGCACCACGTTGCCCACGAGCACAGCGCGGATCACCGCCGTCGACACCTACGACATCCGCTTCCCCACCTCGCGGGAACTGGACGGCTCCGACGCGATGAATCCCGACCCCGACTACTCCGCCGCCTACGTCGTCCTGCGCACCTCCGCAGGCGGCCACGAAGGCCACGGCTTCACCTTCACCATCGGCCGTGGCAACGACGTCCAGGTCGCCGCCATCGGCGCGCTGCGCGAGCACATCGTCGGCCGGCCGGTCGCCGAGCTGTGTGCCGACCCCGGCACCCTGTACCGCGACCTCATCGGCGACAGCCAACTGCGCTGGCTCGGCCCTGAGAAGGGCGTGATGCACATGGCCATCGGCGCCGTCGTCAACGCGGTCTGGGACCTCGCGGCCAAGCGCGAGGGCAAGCCGCTGTGGCAGCTGCTCGCCGACGCCGACCCCGCGTGGCTGGTCTCCCAGGTCGACTTCCGCTACATCGCCGACGCCCTCTCGCCCGACGAGGCCCTTGAGCTGCTCACCAAGGGCAAGCAGGGCGCCGGCGAGCGCGCCGCCCACCTGCGGCGGCGCGGCTACCCCGCCTACACCACCTCGCCCGGCTGGCTCGGCTACTCCGACGAGAAGCTCACCCGCCTCGCCACGCAGGCGGTGGCCGACGGTTTCACCCAGATCAAGTTGAAGGTCGGCGCCGACCTGGCGGACGACATCCGCCGCTGCCGCACCGCCCGGGAAGCCGTCGGCCCGGACATCCGGATGGCGATCGACGCCAACCAGCGCTGGGACGTCGCCGAGGCCATCGAGTGGACCAACGCGCTCGCCGAGTTCGACCCGTACTGGATCGAGGAACCCACCAGCCCCGACGACGTGCTCGGCCATGCCGCCGTCCGGCTGGGCGTCCACCCGGTCAAGGTCGCCACCGGCGAGCACGTGCAGAACCGGATCATCTTCAAGCAGCTGCTCCAGGCGGGCGCCATCGATGTCCTCCAGCTGGACTCCGCGCGCGTGGGTGGCGTCAACGAGAACCTGGCGATCCTGCTGCTGGCCGCCAAGTTCGGCGTCCCGGTCTGCCCGCACGCCGGCGGGGTGGGCCTGTGCGAGCTGGTCCAGCACCTGTCGATGTTCGACTACGTCGCCCTGTCCGGGACGGTCGAGGACCGGGTGATCGAGTTCGTCGACCACCTCCACCAGCACTTCCTGGACCCGGTGGCGATCGACGGCGGCCACTACCGGGCACCCGCCGCGCCTGGCTTCTCGGCCACCATGCACCACGCCACCATCGACACCTACCGCTACCCCGACGGCTCGTTCTGGGCGGCCGACCTGGCCCGCACGGATACCGAGGAGCGCTCATGACCACCGCCCTCGACGGGCTCACCGCCCTGGTCACCGGCGGTGCCTCCGGCATCGGACTGGCCACCGCCCGACTGCTCAGCGAGCGCGGAGCCGACGTCACCGTCCTGGACCTCGACCCCAGCGACGTCCATGCCCCGCTGCGCGGCTTCACCGCCGACGTCGCCGACGACCAGTCCGTGCGTGCGGCCGTTCACACGGCGGCCGAAGCACTCGGCGGGATCGACATTCTGGTCAACAACGCCGGCATCGGCGCAGCCGGGACCGTGGAGGACAACCCGGACGAGCAGTGGCACCGAGTCCTGGACGTCAACGTGCTCGGCATCGTCCGCACCACCCGTGCCGCCCTGCCGTACCTGCGCCGCTCCGCCTCCGCCTCCGTGATCAACACCTGCTCCATCGCCGCGACCGCCGGACTGCCGCAGCGCGCGCTTTACTCGGCGAGCAAGGGCGCCATCCTCTCGCTCACCCTGGCCATGGCCGCCGACCACGTCCGCGAGGGCATCCGCGTCAACTGCGTCAACCCGGGTACCGTCGACACTCCGTGGGTCGGACGGCTGCTGGAGGCCGCCGCCGACCCTGCCGCCGAACGCGCCGCCCTCGACGCCCGCCAGCCCACCGGACGCCTGGTCACCGCCCAGGAGGTGGCCGCCGCCATCGCCTACCTCGCCTCCCCCGCCTCCGGTTCGGTCACCGGCACCGCGCTCGCGGTGGACGGCGGCATGGCCGGCCTGCGCCTGCGCCCGGCCGAACGGTGAGCACCATGGACGCACCTCACATCCGGCTCGGCCGCAGCGCCGTGACCACCACCCGCCTCGCCTTCGGCGGCGCGGCACTCGGCAACCTCTTCACCCCCATCCGCCATGCCACGGCCGAGGCCGCCGTCGAGGCCGCCTGGCAGTCCGGAGTCCGCGCCTTCGACACCGCCCCGCACTACGGGCTGGGCCTGTCCGAGATCCGTCTCGGCGCCGCGCTGCGCGAGCGGCCACGCGCCGGGTACACACTCTCCACCAAGGTCGGACGAATCCTCGAACCGCTCGCCGTGCCTGCGGGCGACGACCTCGCCAACGGCTTCGCCGTCCCCGCAACTCACCTTCGCCGGTGGGACTTCACCGCCGACGGCGTACGGCGCAGCCTGGAGGGGAGCCTGGAGCGACTGGGTCTGGACCGCGTGGACGTGGTCTACCTGCACGACCCGGACGACCACCTGGTGCAGGCCCTGGACGAGGCCTACCCCGCGCTGGAGCGGCTGCGCTCGGAGGGTGTGGTCGGGGCCATCGGGGCCGGAATGAACCACTCTGCTCCGCTCGCCCGCTTCGTGCGGGAGACCGACGTGGACGTGGTGCTGCTGGCCGGCCGCTACACGCTGCTGGACCAGTCGGCGCTGGCCGACCTGCTGCCCGCCGCGGCCGAGCGCGGGGTGTCCGTGGTGGTCGGCGGGGTGTTCAACTCCGGTCTGCTGGCGGATCCCGGGCCGGGGGCGACGTTCGACTACGCGGCGGCGCCGCCGGAGCTGATGGACCGGGCGCTGAAGATGCAGCAGGTGTGCGAGCGGCACGGCGTGACGCTGCGGGCCGCGGCTGTACGCTTCGCTCTCGGGCATCCCGCGGTGGCGAGCGTGCTGGTGGGGGTGCGCAGGGCAGGCGAGATCGTTGACGCGGCCAAGCAGCTCGACACGCCGATTCCGGCCGCCCTCTGGGACGACCTGCGCGACAGCGGCCAGCTGCCTGCCGACGCTCCCGTACCGGAAGGCGGTGAGCGGTGAGGATCGCGCTGTTCATCACGTGCTTCAACGACACCATGTTCCCTGACACCGGCAAGGCCGTGGTGCGCGTGCTGGAGCGGCTCGGCCACCGGGTGGAGTTCCCCGAAGCGCAGACCTGCTGCGGGCAGATGCACTTCAATACCGGCTACCGGCCGGACGCCATGCCACTGGTCAGCGGTTTCGCCCGCGTGTTCGGCGAGTACGACGCCGTCGTCACCCCGTCCGCCTCCTGCGCGGGCATGGTGCGGGACAGCCACCCGGTGCTGGCCGAGCAGTACGGCCACGACCGGCTGCGCCGCGAGGTCGCCGAACTCGTCCCCAGGGTCCATGAGTTCACCGAGTTCCTGACCGAGGTCCTGAAGGTCGAGGACGTCGGCGCTTCGTTTCCCCACAGGGTCGCCTACCACCCCACCTGCCACTCCCTGCGGGGGCTTCGCCTCGGCGACCGGCCCGAGCGGCTGCTGCGCGCGGTCCGCGGGCTGGAGCTGATCGACCTCCGCCGGGCGGACTCCTGCTGCGGCTTCGGCGGCACCTTCGCCGTGAAGAACGCCGGCACCTCGGCGGCCATGCTGGCCGACAAGACGGCCGAGGTGACGGCGGCCGGCGTCGACGTGCTGTGCGCCGCGGACAACTCCTGCCTGATGCACATCGGCGGCGGCCTGTCCCGGCAGAGCTCGCCTGTACGCACCATGCACCTGGCCGAGATCCTGGCCGCCACGGAAGGAGGCCGGAAATGACCGGAGCGACGGGCGAGCGCGGCGTGGTGTTCCTGGGCAGCCCCGCCTTCCCGGACGCCGCCCGCACGGCTCTCGCCGACGACCGGCTGCGGGCGAACCTGCGGCGCGCGACGACCACCATCCGCGACAGGCGGCTGGCCGTCACCGGAGAGCTGGACGACTGGGAGGAATTGCGGACCTCAGGCGAGGCGGTCAAGCGCCACACGCTCCGTCATCTCCCCTACTACCTTGAGCGGTTGGAGGAGTCGGTCACGGCGGCCGGCGGCATCGTGCACTGGGCGGCCGACGCGGCCGAGGCGAACCGGATCGTCACGGAGCTGGTTCGGGCCACCGGCGAGAGCGAGGTGGTCAAGATCAAGTCGATGGCCACCCAGGAGATCGGCCTCAACGAGGCCCTCGCCGAGGCCGGTATCACCGCCTGTGAGACCGACTTGGCGGAGCTGATCGTCCAGCTCGGCGACGACCGGCCCTCACACATCCTGGTCCCCGCCATCCACAAGGCCCGCGGCGAGATCCGCGACCTGTTCACCGCCGAGATGGGGAACTGGGGCCGCCCCGCCCCCGAGGGGCTCACCGAGGAGCCCGCGGCCCTGGCCGAGGCCGCCCGTCTGCACCTGCGGGAGAAGTTCCTGCGCGCCAAGGTCGCCGTGTCCGGCGCCAACTTCGCCTGCGCCGACACCGGCACCGTCGCCGTGGTGGAGTCCGAGGGCAACGGCCGGATGTGCCTGACCCTGCCCGAGACGCTGATCACCGTGATGGGCATCGAGAAGGTCCTGCCCGCCTTCACCGATCTGGAGGTCTTCCTCCAGTTGCTGCCCCGTTCCTCCACCGGCGAGCGGATGAACCCGTACACCTCTCTGTGGACCGGCACCACCCCCGGCGACGGCCCGTCCGCGTTCCACCTGGTGCTGCTCGACAACGGCCGCACCGACACGCTCGCCGACGAGGTCGGACGGCAGGCGCTCAACTGCATCCGCTGCTCCGCCTGTCTCAATGTCTGCCCGGTTTACGAGCGCACCGGCGGTCACGCCTACGGCTCGGTCTACCCGGGCCCGATCGGCGCCGTCCTCACCCCGCAGCTGGTCGGCGTGGAGCATGCGGCGAGCCTGCCGTTCGCGTCCACGCTGTGCGGGGCCTGTTACGACGCCTGCCCCGTCAAGATCAACATTCCCGAGGTGCTCACCCACCTGCGTGCCAAGGCCGTCGAGGCCAAGGCCGCCGAGCGGCGCCTGCCCACGCTGGAGGCGCTCGCCATGAAGGGTGCGACAGCCGTCCTGGCCTCGCCGACCCGGCTGGCGCTCGCGCAGCGTGCCGCGCGCCTCGGTGGACGCCCGCTCGCCCGGCGGGGGCGGATCGGCCGGCTGCCCGGGCCGCTCCGAGGCTGGTCCGACACCCGGGACACGCCGACGCCCCCGGCGGAGTCCTTCCGTGCCTGGTGGCGCGCCAACCGCGAAGGAGAGCAGCGATGAGCAGCCGTGACACCACCCTCGGGCGCCTTCGCGCGGCACTGAGCGACGTCCCGCCCACCGAACGTCCCGACGATCCGCCGATCCCGCGCGGCTACCGGCGCAGCCACGCCGAGGGGGCGCTCGTGGACCTGTTCGCCGAGCGCGTCGCCGACTACCGCGCCACGGTGACCGTCGCCGACGACAGCCTCGCTGCCATGGTCATCGGCGAGGTGCTCACCCTCCGCGGCCTGACCAGGGCCGTGGTACCGGACGGATTTCCCATCCACTGGCTGCCCGAAGGGGCCTGGACCTGGCTCGCCGACGAGCCGCCGCTCACCGTGGCCGCACTCGACGGGATCGCGGCGGTGCTCAGTACGGCCGCCATCGCCATCGCCGAGACCGGCACGCTCGTCCTCGACGCGGGTGAAGGCCAGGGACGCCGCGTCCTGACACTGCTGCCGGACTACCACCTCTGCGTGGTCCGGACGGAACAGATCGCGGGGGATCTCCCCGAGGCCCTCGCCCTGCTCGACCCCACCCGCCCGCTGACCTTCATCTCGGGCCCGTCGGCCACCAGCGACATCGAACTCGACCGGGTGGAGGGCGTGCACGGCCCGCGCACCCTGGATGTCGTCATCCTCACCCGCAAGGAGAACGTATGAGAGTCGCCCTGCACACCCGTGTCAAGCCCGAGCGGGTCGAGGACTACGAGGCCGCGCACCGCGCCGTGCCCACAGAACTGACGGCCGCGATCCGGGCCGCCGGCGTCAGCTCCTGGACGATCTGGCGCAGCGGGTACGAGCTGTTCCATCTGCTGGAGTGCGAGGACTACGCACGGCTGCTCGCCGAACTGGAGCACCTGCCGGTCAATCTCGGCTGGCAGACGCGCATGGCCGAACTGCTCGACGTCGTCCACGACTACTCCGAGGGCGGGGCTGAGGCCGGCCTGCCGATGGTGTGGGAGCTGTGAGGGGCCTCCCGATCGTCGACGCGCACCACCACGTCTGGGATCTGGCGGTCCGGGACCAGCCCTGGATCACCGGCGCGGCGCTCGCCCCGCTGCGGCGCTCGTTCTCACTGGACGACCTGCGCCCCGCGGCCGAGGCCGCCGGCGTGACGGCCACCGTGCTGGTACAGACCATCACGGTCGCCGAGGAGACCCCCGAGTTCCTCACCCTCGCCGACGGCGACCCGCTGGTGGCAGGCGTCGTCGGCTGGACCGATCTCACCGCACCCGACATCGCTGACACGCTCGCCCGCCTCCGCGAACTCCCCGGCGGGGACCGGCTGGTGGGAATCCGCCACCAGGTGCAGGAGGAACCCGACCCGCACTGGCTGCTGCGCCCCGACGTCCGGCGGGGCCTGCTCGCGGTGGCCGAGGCCGGTCTCGTGTACGACCTGGTCGTCCAACCGCATCAGCTGCCGGCCGCGATCGGCGCAGCAGCCGGACTCACCGGGCTCACCTTCGTCCTCGACCACCTGGGCAAGCCTCCGATCGCGGCGGGAGTGCTCGAGCCGTGGGCGGGCCGGATCCGGCGCCTGGCCGCGCTGCCGAACACCGTCGCCAAACTCTCCGGGCTGCTCACCGAGGCCGCGCCCGGGGCCGGTGTGGAGGACCTGCGGCCGTACGTCGACACCGCCCTGGTGGCATTCGGGCCGCACCGGCTGATGTTTGGCTCCGACTGGCCCGTGAGCACCCTGGCGGCCGGCTACCAGCAGGTGGTCGACACCACCAAGGACCTGCTCGCCGGACTCAGTGCCGGGGAGCAGGCCGCCGTCCTCTCGCGGACAGCGACCCGGATATACGCGCTGAAACGCTGAGTTCAGGCAAATGGTCGGATGTCAGGCGCTCAGGGGGACTCGGGCGGTAGGACCGAGCCCGAGCCCAGCATCTCGCGCAGCCAGTCCTCCACCCCGGCGATGTGCACCGTGGTCCACGCGTGCGCGACGTCGGGTCGCCGGGCGACGATGGCGTCCAGGATCGCCCGGTGCTGCTGCCGGGTCCGCTCCACGGCCCCCTCTTCGGTGACGCCACGCCATATCCTCGCGCGGGTGGTGGGGCCCGAGAGCCCCTCGATCAGCGAGCAGAGCACGCTGTTTCCCGAGCCCTTGGCGATCAGCTGATGGAACTCCAGGTCGTTGGCGATCAGCTCATCCAACGTGGCGTCATCGCTCAACCGGTCGAGCACGGCCCGCAGCTCCTCGACGGCCTCGTCGGACATCACGCGTGCCGCCATCGCCGCCGCGGTCGGCTCCAGAACACGGCGAACCTCCAGGAACTCCAGCACGGTGTCGTCCTGGTGGAAGTCGACCACGAACCCCATCGCATCCAGCAGCAGATTCGGCTCCAGGCTGGTCACGTACGTGCCGTCGCCCTGCCGCACATCCAGAACCCGGATCAGCGACAGAGCCTTGACCGCCTCACGCAACGAATTGCGGGACAGGCCCAGCCTCGCCGCAAGGTCCGCCTCTTTGGGCAGCTTGGAGCCCGGCCTCAACTCGCCGCTGACGATCATCGCCTTGATCTTGTCGATCGCCTCGTCGGTGACTGGCACACGCTCTCCTTGCAGGGCAATCGGACATCGGATCTCTGCATGATAACTCCGCCCTCCCACCCCTCCCGAGGGATGGGAGTGTCTGATCAACGGCGGATCCGATGATCAAGGAGACGCCTAATGAGCGAGACCGTCACCGAGCACTCGGCCGTGGAGAAGTTGGCCGTCGAGTCGACTGCGGAGTCGGTTCCGGACGAGCAGTTGATCGCGATGCTGGTCGACCGCGCCCGCTCCGACGGGCTGTAGTTGACCGGGGACGGCGGGCTGCCGCAGCAGCTGACGAAGCGGGTACCGGAATCCGCGTTGGAGGGCGAGATCACCGATCACGTCGGCTATGACAAGTACGACGTGACGGACAGGAACAGCGGAAACAGCCGTAACGGGACCCGTTCGAAGACCGTGCTGACGGATGTCGGCCCTGTCGAGGTGAAGGTGCCTCGTGACACCGCCGGCACCTTCGAGCCGCAGATCGTCCGGAAGCGGCAGCACCGCCTGACCGTACACCATCTCCATGGACGCAACCGCGGCGAGGTGGAGATCCTCGGTGTCGACGACTTCGCCTTCCGCAAGGGCCGTCACTACGGCACGATCCTGATCGACATGGCCACCCACCGTCCACTTCACCTCTACGACGGCCGCAAAGGCGAGGACCTTGCCGCCTGGCTCCGCGATCAACCCGAGGTGAGGGTCATGCCGGGACCGTTCCAGCGGACCTTCGCAAAATCTTCCGGCACGCCGGAACCGCAGGCCTCGCCGCAGCGATCGCCTGACCAGCCCGGCCACAGGCCCCTCTCAGCCGGTTCTCGGACCGCCGGCTAACCCAACCACCAGCCTCGACAGACACAGCGGGCCCGTCAAGGCCCGCGCATCGTTCCGCAGGTACTGCCGTGGAATGCCCCGACCCGTCCATTCACGGCCGTCACGCTCCCCTTCATCGAGATGCCCGATGAACCGTCCTTCGTCTATGCAGAAGGGCCGTATCACGGTCTCTGCATCGATGATCCTGTCCCGTTCCGGCAGTACAGGAAGGCATACGAGCGGCTCAGGGCCGCCGCAATGTCACCGGAGGCACCCCTCGACGAGATTGAATCTGCCGCAGAGGACTACCGACATGGCAATCGACGGGCTCGACTTCGCCAACGCGGTGTGGCGGAAGAGCAGCCACAGCAAAGGTGAAGGCGGCGACTGTGTGGAGGTCGCCGACGACTTCCCCGGCGTAGTCCCCGTACGCGACTCCAAGAGCGCCGACGGCCCCGCCCTCGTGGTAGCCGCTCCGGCCTGGGCCCCCTTCGTCGCTGCCCTGAAATCCGGCACCCTCACGCACTGAACGCGTGACCTGCCCGGGCGGTTCGGTCCGGGAAGACCGTGTATGAACGCCACCGTTTGCGCTTTTGTCGCAGCGGTCGGCGGCGCTGCCTGCGAGGAGTGGTTGAGCAGGGCGAGGGTGCCCTGCTGGGCGGTGGCGTGGATGAGGCCGGCGGAGGGGTAGCCGGAGTCCAGCAGGTGTTCGCCGGGCCGCAGTCCGTGGTTGTCCAGGCGCTGCTGGATGGGGGCAGCGGCATTCACCGGCACCGTCGTCACGGCCTCCAAGTGCAGCCATGGTGAAGAGTCGGGGCATGCGCCGCCCGCAGCAGCGCCAGGGCGTCGGTGCCGAAGAGCCGGGCGAGCCGGTCGCGCTCTGTCTTCGATACGGGCATCGTCCAACTCCCCCTGGCGCGCGAGCCCTCCAGCGGATCCAGGCAGGCGGCGGAGCCCTTGATCACGCTGCGGGGGATCCTGTAGTCCCGGCCCGCCTCGCCGCCCTTGATGCAGGCCACGGTCGGCCGGGGCTTCGGAAACCGGCCCGCCGCATCCTGCCGTGGGCAGCCCGACGTTCAGGATGCTCGCCCACTCGGCAAGCCGGAGTCCCGGTGCCGTACAGACCGTCGGCGAACACCGCGTCACGGTCCTCGCCGGATGACTTATCGAAACCCGCGCTGCTGACTCGTTGCGGCACACGGGCAGCGAGAGTATCCTCTCCGCAACCATAAAGATCCGATGTTCTGTCAGGCGAGTAGCAAGCGGCAGACAGCAGGCAGCCCGTCCAGTCGGACCGCTACGGAATGAATGTTGCGTGCGATATCTGCAGGCCATCTGACCAGGACATCGAAAGAGGAGTCACGTGCCACTCCTTGAGAGTAGAGCCGCACGCGCGGCAGACTCACTAGTCACCGGATGGCTAGTCATTGGATGTTTCGTTGCGCCTGCTGCAATGGCGGCGTCGAATACGAGAACCATCACGCTGTATGCCTCGCCGGATGGCGAGGGCGACGGGTGCAAGAAGAACAAGCCGTGCGGGCTGGACGCTGCGCAGGCGGCGGCGCGGGACGCAATGGCCAACAACGCGGCGGTGACCGTGCTGCTGGCCGACGGCATCTACCGACGTACCAAGACCTTGCAGTTCGGTGCGGCCGACTCCGGCACGCCCGGCCATCCGGTGACCTGGACCGCGGCACCCGGCGCGCACCCGGCGATCTCCGGCGGTAAGCGGATCACCCACTGGACCAAGGTGGAGGGCAGTGACGTCTGGTCGGCACCGGTGCCGACCGGAACCCGTACTCGGCAGGTCTACATCAACGGCATTGACACCCCGGTCGCGCAGGCGTCCACTGCCTCCCTGCAACTCTCACTGTCCTCATGGGACAAGGACGGCTACCACGCCACCGGGACGACCGCGGCCTCGCTGCTGAAACTGGCCGACGGACTGACCGCGACCCAGCTGCACGAGCTGGAGTCCCCCTCCGTGGTCGCGTCTGTCGTCATGCATCCGAACCTACCCGGGAGGACTAACAGTTGAGTCCTCTTGATCGCCACGGACTCGCTCACCTCGTCGCGGGTGGACGGTCCTTCGCCCTGGAGGCGAAACCCCTATTTCCTGCCCTGCTCCGCAGGAGTCCGATCCTCCCCAGCCTGAACGCCGGTCCATCCTCGGAAGAACCCGGTGAAACTCAGCAGGGTCTGGGACCGGAACGGAGCGTCGGTCACCGCACCGGTCCCCGACCCTGTTCGGGTCGGGGGCAGCAGCTCGGATATTTTTCCGTTCGGGCACCCGGCGGTCGCTGGCGTCCTGGTCGGCGCCCGCAGCACCGCCGAGGCGCACGACGCTGCCGCGATGCTGCGGCACCCCTGCCCGACGCGGTGCATGTCGCCGATCGCTGGCACGTGTTGCACAACTTGTGCGAAGCGGCCCTGAGCGAGGTGAAGGCGTACAGCAGTTGCTGGGCCACCGTGCAAGTTACCTGCGCGAAACCTTGACGCACCCAGCACGCCTACCTACCGTCAGACCGCCTGAGCGAATCTGGTGAAATCTGTTGGTTCAAGTTTGTTTCATTCTTGGACCTCTGAAATCCCCCCACCTGACCGGTTTCCAACCTCACGCCGAGGGCGTCATCTTCAGGGAGACATGCCTATGCATGCGCACAGAGAAGGGCGATGGACAGGCGGCGGGGACCGCCTCATCACCATTGCCACCATCCTGACCATGATCATGGCCGCTGCCGTGGTCCTGCTGGCCCCCGCCCGAGCAGCCGCCGGCGCGAGCGCGTTGCCGGACACGGCGATCGCGGTGGACGCTCAGGACTCCGGCCGGACCTTCGACGGGATCGGCGCGATCAGCGGCGGCGGCGGCAACACCCGGCTGCTCACCGACTACCCGGTCGCGCAGCGCAACGCGATCCTGGACTACCTGTTCAAGCCCGGCTACGGCGCCAACCTCCAGATCCTGAAGGTCGAGACCAGCGGTGACGGGAACACTACCTCCGGCGCCGAACAGACCATCGAGGAAACCCGCGGGGTGATCAACTGCAACGCGGGGTACGAGTTCTGGCTCGCGCAGGAAGCGGTGAAGCGCAACCCGCACATCAAGCTCTACGGGCTGACCTGGGCCGCACCCGGCTGGGTCGGCTCCAGCATGTACTCGCAGAACGGGATCCAGTACATCACCGACTGGCTCGGATGCGCCAAGCAACGCGGCCTTACCTTCTCCTACATGGGCGGCTGGAACGAGAAGGGCGGCTGGAACGCGGCCTGGTGGAAGAACCTGCGGACGGCCCTGGACCAGCACGGTTTCGCCTCGGTCAAGCTGGTCGCTTCGGACCAGGTGGGCTCGTTCTCCGAAGTCAGCGGCGCCATGGCTCAGGACGCCGACTTCACCAAGGCAGTCTCGGTCATTGGTGAACACTACCCCTGCGGGTGGAACGGCCCCACACCGATCTCCCAGTACCCCAACGTCGAGACGCACTGCCCCTCCTCCAAGGCCGCACAGGCACTCAACACGCCCCTGTGGGCCAGCGAGCAGGGTTCGATGAGCTACAACGCCGGCGGCCTGCCGATGGCACGGGCCAACAACATCGACTACGTCGACGGCCGGATGACCGCGAGCATCAACTGGCCGCTGGTCGCCTCGGCCTACACCGACGTCGGCTTCGCCGACCAGGGACTGGTCATGGCCAACGAGCCCTGGTCGGGCCACTACGACGTCGGCCTGTCGACCTGGGTGACCGCGCACACCACGCAGTTCGCGCAGCCGGGCTGGCAGTACCTGGACGGAGCGAGCGGCTACCTGGGAGGCCAGACCTCTGACAAGGTCGGCAGCTACGTGACGCTGAAATCGCCCGACGGCAAGGACTGGAGTTCCGTCGTCGAGACGACCAGGGCCACCGGCCCGCAGACCGTCGACCTCACCGTCAGCGGCGGCCTGTCCACCAGATCCGTGCACGTCTGGAGCACCAACCTGGTCACCGGCGACCGTTCGCAGTGGTTCGTGCACGGCCAGGACCTCGTGCCCGACGCCAACGGCACGGTGACGGCAACCCTGCAACCCGACCACATCTACTCGTTCACCACCACGACCGGCCAGCACAAGGGAAAGAGCGCGGTACCGGCGAGCAAGCCGCTGCCCCTGCCCTACTCCGACTCCTTCACCACCGGCACCCGCGGCCAGCAAGCCCGCTACCTGGCCACTATGGAAGGCGCGTTCACCATCGAGCCGTGCGCGGGCCGCGCCGGCAACTGCGTCCAGCTCGACACCCCGGCCAAGCCACTGGAGTGGCAGTCGAACATCACGACCCCCTACCCGTACACGGTGGGTGGCGGCCAGGCGTGGAGCAACTACCAGGTGTCCGCCGACGTACGCAACGCCCAACCGGGCTCAGTCGGGATCCTCGGCCGACAGAGCAACCTCGGCGGCACGGAGGAAGACCCCTCGCACGTCCACTACTACTCGCTCACCCTCAGCAACACCGGCAAGTGGTCGATCAACCTCGCCGACGGCTCCGGCAAGCCCGCGGCACCGCTGACCGCAGGAACCCTGCCGTCGGCAGCCGGACTGAACACCTGGCACAACCTGGCCCTCACCTTCGACGGATCGCAGATCTACGCCTCCGTCGACGGCACCACCGTCGGCTCGGCCACCGACACCACCCTGTCCGCCGGCAAGATCGGCCTCGTCGCCAGCGGCTACCTCGCCGGAGAGCAGTACGACAACCTCAAGGTCAGCACGCTCACTGACCTGGCCGTCCCGGTAGAACTGCCGGCAGGCACCCACACCCCGGAAGTCGTGACGAACATCGGCTACGGCACGACCGGCAGCGCGGTGAACCAGTGGCAGTACAGCGGGACCTGGCAGTCCGGCAGCGGAAACACCTGGGACAACACCGCCGGCGACCACGCGACCCTGACCTTCCAGGGTGACAGCGTCACCCTCCAGTCCGTCACCAATGCCAACAACGGCATCGTCGACGTGTCGGTGGACGGCGGGTCCCCCACTGCCGTCGACCTTTACAGCACCAGCAGCAAACTGGCCTCGGTGTTCACCCGCACCGGCCTCGACCCGGCCAGGCAGCACACGCTGACCGTGACCGTCACCGGCACCAAGAACCCCGCGTCCCACGGTGCCTTCGCCTCCGTCGCCGCAGCCCAGGTCACCACCCCCGGCAAGCCGGCCCCAACACCGGCCATCACCACCCCCGCGGACCAGTCCACCCTCCACTCCGGACATGTCCAGATCGAGGGCACCGCCACCGCCGGCCAGCTGATCACCGTCTCCGCTTCCAGCACCCCGGACTGCGTCAACCGCAGCACCGACCCAAGAGGACACTGGCGCTGTGACACCCACCTCCAGCCCGGCCAGGCGATCCTCACCGCAGTCGGCCTGGACCCCGTGACCGGCCTGCTCTCGGAGCCCACCGCACCCGTCCACGTACACGTCCCCAAGACCGAGACCACACACTGACGCGCTCTGTCCTCCAGCTCCGGCTGTCGAACTGCAGATGCAGTTCGACAGCCGACAGCCGGAGACCGAGTACCCCCCTGAGCCTGACGACGTTCACCAAGACATTTGCGGCATGCCCCCGTTGTTGCCCGCTGCCATGGCCGCCACTCCGGCCGCGGTCTCCTCCGCCCCTGGACTCGCTGACCAGCGATTGGCTTCCGCAATCGGCGCTGCAGCACCTGCCCGGAGTGTTCAACCTCTACGGCGACTCAATGCTGATGCGAACGTCACGGGCATCACGAACTTTACCCTGGAGCAATAGTCAATACCTGTGCATGGCTTGGTCATGACGGCGGGTTGTTCCCCGGATCGCCTGCCAGCGGGAGCGCGGGGTGGCTGACGTGAGGTGGTGGACTCCGTGCCTCGGAGGGGCACAAAGGCAGTGTGAACGGTGTCGAGTTCGTCGACGGAACGTCCAAGTTAGCAAGGATCTGGGTCAGTTCCAGGGCCAATGGTTGTGCCGATTCGCGGATGTGGTCGAAGCGGGCGCCGCAGGGAACGGGCCCGAGCATGCGGCGCACGGTGACGATGGCCTCGGCGGGTTCACGATGGCGTGACCTGATCGGTCGTCAGATCCACCGTGACCGCCGGTGGCGGGCTCGCCCAGATCGCAGCGCAATCTCCCTGCTACCAGCCCATTCCCCTGCACAGGATCGGGCTACGGTGACCCGCTGAAGAGCGGAGCACCCGTTGCGACCCGGCTGCAACCCGTGCCTCCCCCTGATGCGCCGGTCTCCCCGGCCGGAGCGCTGGCGAGCACACGGCCTCCGCGATCCCGCGCGGCGTGCAGGTGCACGCCACACGGATGATCGAACGGTGCGCTGGTCACCTGGACCCGGAGGTCGGCAGCGCGGCGGGCTTGACCGGCGGGGACACCGGTGTGACGTTGTGGGGGGTCACGACGTACCACGTGAAGGTCATCGGCGGCAGGGTCACCTCGAGTTGGAGGTTGCCGTTGGAGTCGATGGTGAGGTTGCGAGGCGTTCCCTCCCCCTCGCGGTAGACGTCGACGCTGGTGCCGGTGGGTGCCGCGCTGGGGTAGCTGCCCGACCAGCTCGGCTTCGGGTAGCGCTCGGCGACCCTATTGGAGCCGAAGACAGGGATGTCCTTGGTGTCGAGGTACGACCCCGGGACCGGCTGAGGCGCCTGAGCCAGGTCAGTCATGCCGGTGTAGTACAGCGGCACGGTCAGGCTCTGGGTGCGCTCCTCGTCCGTCTGGTTGAACACCGCGACAAGAGCGCGCTCGTTGCCTTCGGATCGTGCGTGCATGAACGCGTCGATGCCCGTGCCGCGGGCCAGGTTGCCGGGCTCCTGCCGGGGCGGGATCAGATGCACGATGTCGGCGGTGACAAGGCCGCGGTAGGTCTTGTACACATCCACCCAGTACTTCACCACTGACCGGACGTCGGGATCGCCGTCGTCCAGTGTCGTGCCCCGGAAGGTCGGGTTGACACCGGCCAGGAAACTCTGGCCGGTTGCCCAGCTGTAGTCGACCAGGTTCTTCTTGAGCGGCTTGAAAGCGGCGGCGGTGCCGCCGCTGTGGTAGACATCGATCGGCATGAACGTCCAGCACGCCGACGGGCACTTCTCGTACGTGCCGTTGTAGATGTACTGCCGGCCGAGCATCAGCTGCTGCTGACGCGGTTGGCTCCAGCCGCTCTCCTGGTAGCCGATGCAGTTCTTGTTGCTGCCGTTGAAGTAGTGCCAGTCGGGCGCGTTGATGTAGGTGCCGCGCTCGCGCATCATCCTGTAGAGGTCGTTGCTGAACGTCCATTGCTTGTAGACCGTGTCAGCACCTCCGTCGGCGTAGGCATGGTTGGTCTCATCGCAACGGAACATGGGCCATGGCCCGTCAAGCTCGACACAGCTGAGACCTGTGGTGTCCAGAGTGTTCTGGATCCGGTGCTCGAACTCCGCGAAGCCCTTGGTGCCCAGGCCCATCACGGTCCCCCACGGGGTGCGCGCGCAGCTGCTCTCAGCTGAGTCGAAGATCGTTCCGGTGGTGAGCAGCACGTACCCGCCCGGGGTGACGCCACGAGCGCGCAGGGCGTCGAAGTCGGCCTTCTTCCGCGCGAGATAGGCCGGATCGGTGTTCAGCATGTTGAACCCGCTGCCGAACGATTGGATCATCAGCTCGAAGCCCAAGGCGGCGGAGTCAGCAGCCGAATCCCGCAGGGCGGTCGGGTTGTCCGAAATCAGATGGTAAAAGAGCGGATTTTCGGTGATTTGAGGCGCGAGCGTGCGGTACATCGCCTTGATCTCCATCTGCTGCGCCTCATAGTGATCGGTGCTGTGCAGCAGTTGGAAGCTGCGGAACCCGTCGAAGTGCCCGCCCCAGTGCGGCACCTCGGTCCCGATGCGGTACGCCGGCCCCTCCTTGTAGAGGACGGTGTACGTCGTGTAGTCGCCGTGGTCGGTGACCGTGTAGGTACGGTCCTTGTCGTTGTTCCGGTACACGTTGTCGGTGCCACCGTGGTAATCGGTGTCCATGTAGAGCCGCCCCTCCAGCTGCGTGCGCACGTGCAACCGGTCGACCGTGAGTTGGTCGATCACGACCGGCGTCGCGCTGGTGTTGTCCACCGAGACCTTCTTCATGACGGTAGCGATACCGTCGTAGATCTCATAGCGCGCGGTCACGGTGACGCCGTCCAGCTTCTCCGCGAGACTCGGGTGGGGTCGGAAGGTGACCACGAGTGCCTTGCCCTCGGCGGGCCATGGCCGCTTCTCCGCGTACGGCTTGAGGGTCACGCCATCGTCTTCGTAGGGGGTCCACTCGTACGGCTTCTGCGTGCTCTCCTCGATCCGGTACGAGGCGTAGACGAAACCACCGGACGCGTTCGTGCCTCCGACGTCGTAGGTGGTGCCGTCCAGGACGATCGTTGCCTCCGGCTCGCCAGTGTGGTCGAGCATCTCCTGACCCGTACCCAGGTTCTTCAGCGAGGTGGTCGTGAAGTTCGGTGCGGTGTGGAAGGAGCGCTGCACGATCCCGTTGGCCATCGTGACGGTGCGACCGTGGCGGGAGATGGCCGACGGCGTGGTCACCGGGTGGACGACCCAGTCCGTGCCCGGCGCCGGGCTCGTCGTCGCGGCGCTCGCACTGGCCCGCACTGCAAGGGGGACGACGGTGGCGACGAGACCGGTCGCGGCCATGGCGCGCAACATCTTGCGACGCGTCAGTTGCTGATCCCTGTCCATGAGCTTCCCTTCGACGAGAGCAACGCTCAGAGCGGCGTGACATCGGTGAGACGATGAGCGGATGGATGGCAGAGGGCTGTGACGGCCGTAGCAGGCCTCTTCCGAGGCGAGTCGATTCAGGCTTCGTGGTGCCACGGCCAGGCCGCGGGCGAAGGGCTTGCAGGGCGGCCCACGTCAAGTCGAACACCGCCTCGAAGTCCTGCTATGTGGCCGATGGTGTGCCAACACGTGGGCGTACGCCCGGCGTTCGCCCCTCGACGTACGCCCACGTGCAGGCCTTCTTCAGCGTGACGGTGATCGTCCACGCATGTACGGCCCGACCGGGCTAACCTGCGACGTCGATCTTGTAGTCGCGGTGAGCCTGCGGCTGGCCGGAGCTCCGGTAGGCCGTGATCGTGAACCGCGCCGTTCCCGGGGTGACCGGGGTTCCGACGATCCCACCGGTGTCGGCGTTGAGCACCAGCCCATGAGGCAGGGCTCCCGAGGTCACCGCGTATCGCGTGGTCGCCGGCGTGTTGGTCTTCACGGTGGCCTCGTACAGGTCTCCCTTGGCCGCGGCAGGCAGTGCCCCGGCGTCGAGTTCCGGGGTCGGAGCGACGACGGCCTGGGGGGCGCCGACCGGCTTGCCGTCAGCGTCCAACTCCTGCAAGGACCATCGCTTGCCCGGCTCGACCACGGTCAGGTGCCAGTTCGTCGTCAGGTCGCGGAACTGCGCCCGCTGCTGCGCGGTGAACGCACCAAGGTTGCGTGCCGTCTCCCATTGCCGGATGGCCTCGAGCAGCCGCGTGGTGTTCTCCCCGCCCGACACGAGGCTGGAGACCTTGCTCTGGAAACCTGCCCCGGCGTTCAGACCGGCGCCCCGGGCCAGCTTCCACTCCATGGTGAGCAGACTGTCCGAGCCCTTCAGGCTGATCCAGCCGAGCATTCCGGGAAGGTAGTTCGCCTGGAGGTACGTGTTGTTCTTGAACACCTGCTCCATGGAGGTGCTGCCGACCTCACCCCAGCTGGCCCGGGTCAGCGCATCCCAGGTGTTCGAGGTCATCCGGCTGGTCTCGGAGATGAAGCCGTCCTTGGCCTTGATTCGCCGGAAGGTGCTGTTGACGAGGTTAGCCATGCCGTAAGCGCCCCAGCCGGAGTCCGATGCCGACTCCAGGCCGTCCCACGACATACCGTTGATGCCGGTGTTGTTCCACGCGGTGGTCAGCCTGTCGCTGATCTCGCCGAGGACGGCATGGTTACCGAGCGCGCCGCCGTAGCTGTTGGCCACGACTCGAGCGGCGCGGTCGCCCGCAGCGTGTGAGACCGCGACCGATCCCCATCGCGCGCGCTGCACGCCGGTCAGCTTCCACTCGTTCCCGACCTGCTCGGCTGCTCCGTAGCTGACGAATTCGTCGCCGATACGCAAGTAGTTGTAGTGCACTCCGTCAGCGAGCAGCGCGCCGGAGTTGAGGTACACGGTGGTGTCGCCGGCCGTCAGCGGACGGGTGAGCGAGGCCGTGCCCCCCGTCACGAGCCGGTTGTCGGCGGGTGCGGTTACGTAGGGGTCTCGCGGCATCAAGGCCCAGTCGTAGGGCTCGTCGCCGGTGCCGATGAAGTCCGACAGGGTGTGTACGCCGAGCTGCACACCGTTGGCCTTGGCGATGTCCACAGCTGCGGCAGCCCCGGCGTCGCTCCCGCCCAGGCTCGAGTCGAACTGGTAGTGGCCGGGCGACTTCCATGGCCCGTAGTTGGTGGTAAGTGAGTAGATGCGGTTCATGCCGGCCGTCTTGGCGAATCGGGCCGCCGCCGGAATGTTGTCGGTCTTCAGGTCGCCGAGCACCAGCCATGACTGGTTGCTCGCCTGGGATGCCTTCTGCCACTGGCCGTTCAGCGTCGGGTAGGGCAGCTTCTCGCCCGCCGCGATGTTGGACAGGATCGTCGGCGTCACCTCGGGCGCGGCTCCGAAGAGTGCGATCTTGGAGCCGGCGATCTCGCCCTCGCGGCCGGGCAGCGACCCGACCGGGATCGGATAACCGCTTACCACGCGGTTGCGTTGCTTGGTGTAGTCGAAGGTGAAGGCGCGCAGTACGGAACCCCAAGAGGTCACGCCTGCTGCGCTCCACTGCTCCAGAGAACCCACGCTCACGTGGTCCGGGTCGTGGTCGACCTCGTTCTCCCAGCCCATGTCCTGGTCCTCTTGCGGCCAGGCGCCTTCGGTACGGTCGGTCAACGGATGGAGCCCGATGGCGAAATCGTCGTTGCGGACCACGCCCACCGATGTGCCGACCGTCTTGGAGATCGACGTGGCCAGTGGGCCCCAGAGCAGGGTCTGCACATCGACGTTCTTGGGCGCGTCGACGGCGACTGCCTCGAACGTGGTGTAGCCGCGCTTGCCGACCAGCTTCACCTTGATCGTCCAGTGCGCCGCCTCGTTGCGGAACGTGAGCATCTGGCCGCCGGGGCCGGAACGGACCACCGAGGTCGGCCGCTCCTGCTTGCCATCGACGACCAGGCTGACCAGGGATGCCGCATGACCGGACGCGATGTAGTCGACCCCGGTCCTGATGTCGTCCAAGCCTACGACCGTCCCAGCCCTGTCGAGCTGGATGTCCAGATAGCCGGCCTGGATGTCGATCGACGGAGTCGTTCCGCCAGGCTGTGCTCCCGCCGCCTGTGCGCCGACCGCGGGCAGGGTACAGACGGTCAGCATCACGACTGCCGCCGCGCCGGCCGTCCGCCGACGCCGTTCGGCTCTTCTCGGGGTGGTCTGGGATCTCGTGCTGGGGTTCGAGAACCGCATGGTGGTGCTCCTGTTCATCTTTCAATGGATATTGCGCTGAACCGGCCGCTCGTGCCGGTCATCCCTTCGTGGCACCTCCGGTCAGGCCGCGGACGAAGTGCTTCTGGAACGCGAGATAGAAGGCCAGGACGGGCAGTGTGGCCAGCAGCATGAAGGCGAACACCGCCCCGAAGTCCTGCTGGTAGGGGCCGATGGAGCGGAAGATCCCGACGGTCACGGTGTTCCCTGATCCCGGGCCCAGGACGAGCAGCGGGGTGAGGAAGTCGTTCCAGACCCAGACTCCGAGGAAGATCAGCACGCTGGCCGAGGCCGGCCGCAGGAGTGGGAAGACCACCTGCCAGAAGATCCGGAACCGCCCGGCACCGTCGACGGCCGCGGCCTCTTCGAGCTCGCGCGGGATCGAACGGACGAATCCCATGAAGACGAGCACCGCGAACGGCAGGTAGTAGCCGACGTCGACCAGCACCGCGCCCGGCATCGTGTGCATCAACCCGATGGCGTCGAGGATCCGCGTGATCGGAAGCATGATCACTGCGGGCGGGATCATCAGACCGGTCAGCATGACGCCGATGACGGCACGGCTCCACCAGCGGTCCGACCGGACGAGATGGTACGCCGACATCGCGGCCAGCAGGGTGGTGATGAGGATCGACAAGGTGGTGAGTATGACGGAGTTGGCGAGGCCGTACCAGAACAGCCCGTCAGGCCGCCGCAGCACCTGCTCGATGTTGTGGAGGGTCGGCGGAACCGGGAGCGCGAGCGGCGATGCGACCACCTTGGAACTGGGTTTGAAGGCGTTGACCAGCGCCACGTAGAGCGGCAGGCAGAAGACGGCCGCCACGCTGGTGGCCAGCAGAGGGCGGACCCATGGCGTGCGGGAGTTCACAGGTTCGCCTCTCGTCGTTGCAGCAGCTTGAGCGTGGTGACGCTTGCGATCGACACCACGACGAGCATGATCCCGGCCATCGCGGACGCCATTCCCGGGCGTTGCTCGGAGAAGGCGGTGCGGATCACCTCGAAGGCGACGGTGGCCGTGCCGTTGGTGCCGGGGCCGCCGTTGGTGAGCACGGCGATCTGGTCGTATACCTTGAACGTGCTGATCATCAGCATCACGGTGTTGATCGTCAACGCGGGCGCGAGCATCGGCCAGGTGATCGCGCGGAACTGCTGCCAGGGGCCGGCGCCGTCGAGGCTCGCCGCCTCCTCGAGCTCGACGGGGATCCCCGCGAGCCCGGCGAGGTAGACCACGACGGCGAAACCGAGCATCTGCCAGACCATGATTCCGGAGACGGAGTAGATCGCGTACGACGGATCCGTGAGCCAGCCCGGCGGGTTCTTGACGCCCATCGAGACGAGCGTGCTGTTCAGCAGGCCGTCGTCCGCCAGGATCGAGCGCCCGATCACCGACACCACCACTGCGGAGAGGATCACCGGTGTGAAGTAGACGCCGCGCAGCAGGCTGTACAGCCGGCCCTGCCGGCGCAGCAGCAGGGCGATCGCGAGACCGAGCAGGTTCGTCAGCAGGACCACGATCACCGTGATCACCACGGTGTTCCACAGGGAGTGCCGGAACTCCTCGTCCCCGAAGAGAAAACTGTAGTTGTCCAGGCCGACGAACGAGGTCTTAGGGCGGGTGGCGCGTTCGTCGGTCATCCCGATGTAGAGGGTCCAGAGGATGGGTGCCAGGACCATCGCGGTGAAGACCGTGATGGTCGGCAGGACGAAGACGGTGAAGGCTCCCACCGACGGCCACGTTCTGGTGCGGCGCCGGTGCGGCCCACCCGTACGCCCGGAGGGGACCGCAGCGGGCTGCGGCTGACCCGGCCGCCGGACTCCTCCGGCGGCAGCGGTCCCCGTCCGGGAGCGCAGGGGATGCGTCACTTCGAGAACTCCTTGAACTGCTTGTTCAGCGTCACGACGAACTGGCTCACGTCCGTGCGGCCGTTGAGGAGATCGTTCAGTGCCGCGTCGACCTTGGGCATGAAGCCCGACGGCAGGGCCGGAATGCCGCCCTCGTTACCGAAGCTCGGCGTCACGGTTCCGCTGGACTGGGCCTTGTTGTAGAGATCGAGGGTCTTGTTGTACAGGGGCGGCAGGCCGGCCGGCGGCTTGTAGCCCTTGAGGGCGACGAACAGGCCGTCGTACCGCGCCCCGCCGTCGGCGTTGAGCTTGGAGAACTCGATGGCCCACTTCTTGGCCTTGGCGACGTCGGCGGCCTTGGCGTTCACCGACAGCCCGCCGCCGGTGTACACCGGCAGGGCGAGCGAGCCGTCCTGCGTGGGCATGGGGAAGACGCCGATCTGCTTCTGCTGCGTCTTGTTCGGGGCTGCCGGGAACCACGAGCCCATCGGGTACATGGCGCCCTTGCCGGCGAGGAACGCCTCCTGCGCCTGTGCGTAGGTGGCCGACAGGTTGTCGACGTTGTTCTTGCTCGCCAGTGCCTTCATCTTGCTCGCGGCGTTGACGAACAGCGGGTCGCTGAAGTCGGTCTTCCCCGTGACGAGCTTGTCGAGCCACTTCGGGTCCTTGGCGTAGACCTCGTCGGCCATCAGCTGGGCGAAGGTCCACCGCGGGCCGAGGCCGTCCGGTGCACCGCCGCCGATGACGAACGGTTTGATCCCCGCTGCCTTCAGCTTGCCGACCGCGGCGAGCAGGTCGTCCCACTTCTTCGGAGGAGTGGTGATGCCCGCCTTCTCGAAGGCCGCCTTCCGGTAGTAGATCTGCCAGGTCTGCGAGTTGGTGGGCAGCTGGTAGATCTTGCCGTTGAAGCTGTTCGCGGTCGGGTTGACCCAGTCCGCCAGTTCCTTCTTGCTGAACTGGGCGAGCTTGCCGCCCTCCGCCAGTCCGGCAGGGTCGATCGCGACCATGATGTCGGGCAGTGCGCCGGTCGAGTCGAGCTGGCGCACGTACTCGTTGCGCTGCTCGGCACTCGGCGCGACGAGTTTCTTGATCTTCACCCCCGGCACCTTGGCGCTGGTCTTGGCGATGATGTCGTCCCAGTAGGAGGCGGTGAGGTTGGGTGTCTCGAAGGTGAGCACGCTCAGCGTCACGTCGCCGCCCCCTTTCCCACCCCCGCCTTCGCTCTCGCCGCCGACGGCACAGCCGGTCAGTGCGACGAGGCCCAGTGCCGTGGCCATCGCGACACGGTTGGTCCGCTTGCCCATCGAACCCCTGCTTTCCTTGCTGGTCGAACCCATCAGGGGATGCCGCTCGACGCCAGTTTGGTAAAGTAAGTTACTTGTCAATATTGCTGTTAGGGCGTCAATGTAGATAGCCTGAGGCTGTGAGTCAAGACACCCGTGAAACCCAGCGCAGCGCGGCCCCTTCGGGCCGCGCGGGCGATGCCCACCTGCTGCGGAGGCTCAACCTCGCAGCCGCGATGCGGGCCTTCCTCGACGCCGCGTCGCTGACGGTCAGCGACGTGCGCAAGACCGTCGGAGTCTCCCGCCCCACCGCCGAGGAACTGCTGGCGACGCTGCTTGACCAGGGCTTCGTCCGTGAGGCGCTCGGGCGTCCGAGCGGCGAGCGGTCCGCGGGACGGCCGGCCCGGCGCTACGAGATCGCGGCCGAGAACTTCGCCGTCGTCGGAGTCGACATCGGCGCCCACAAGGTGGCCGTGGCCATCTGCGATCTGCGCGGGAACGTCGTGGCGGTGCGCAGACGCAGCGTCGACTCCACCCTCAGGCCGGCCGGGCGCATCGGGGCCGCGGCGCGTCTGATGGAGGCGACCGTCCGGCAGACCGGGACGAACTGGGAACGGATCCGCTCGGTGGGCTGCGGCATCACCGGCGTGGCCGCCAACAACTCTGAAGTGAAGGACGTCCGCAGCGTCCCGGCCGGTCGGGACCTCGACGTCTACTCGCTCCCCGGCTTCGACACGATCGACGTGGTCGCGGAGGTGTCGGGGCGCTTCAAGCGCGACGTGCTGATCTCCAACGACATTCACCTCGCGGCCGTGGCCGAGCAGTGGCAGGGCGCCGCCACCGAGGCACGCGACCTCGTCTACATGCACGCCGGCCGCCGCCTCGGGGCCGCGATCGTCATCAACGGGCAGATCCACAACGGACGGCACGGCCTGGCAGCTTCCGTCGGCTCCATGAAGATCCTGGGGTGGGCCGACGCGATGGCGCAGCTCGACCACGAGAGCCGCAAGCTCGCGGGCTCAACCGCCGAGGAGTCCACGGGCGACGACGTCCGGGCGCTCTTCGAGGCGGCCGCGAACGGCGACCGCACTGCGGTGCGCACCGTCGACCGCGTCGCCGAGGCCCTCGCCCTGGGCGCCTCCACCCTGGTACACGCCGTCGACCCCGACCTCGTCGTGCTCGGCGGCGGTCTGTCCCGCGCGGGGGACGTACTCGCCGGTCCGTTCGAGCGGCACCTGGCCGCAACCTCAATCGACTTGCCCGAGTTCCGCGTGTCCCTGCTCGGCGACGAGTCCGTCGCCCTCGGTGCCGCCCGGCTGGCCCTTGACGATCTCAAGGCGCGCCTGCTCGCCGTGCAGGCCTGATCCGCCCCCTCTCACCGCACCAAGGAGCCACCGAATGATCGAGCCCGGACGCGTCGCCGTGCCCGCGCCCACCGCCCCCGTGTCCCTCTCCGGTCTCGGCGGGACCGAGACCACAACGATGGTCCTGCTGCCGCGGGCGGACGGCCTGCCCGACATCGGCTGGGTGGGGCTTTCCCTGACGGCGACGGACGTCCGATCCCTGACGATCCCGGCCTCGGTCGAGACCACGGCCTGGAACTCCTGGTTGACCGGCTCGCCGGTCAGCGTGCTCCCGGAGCACGCGCGTGGCTACCTCGGACGGCCCGCGCTGCTCGGCCACCGGATCGGCGCCGAAGGCCCCGGGAGCGACTGGTCCACCGCGTTCGGTCCCGGCGCAGTGCGGTGCGACGACGGCTCGCTCGTCGTCCAGGCCACCGACGAGGCAGCTGGACTCGAACTGCGCTTCGAGGCCGAAGCCGTCCCGGGGGGAGGACTCCGTCTCCGGCACCTGTTGACCAACGTCGGTGCCGGTCCCTACGTGGTCGACGCGCTCGACGTGGTCATCCCCGTTCCGACCGGCGCCGGCGAGATCCTCGACTTCACCGGGCGATGGGCCCGCGAGCGGCAGCCCCAGCGCCGTGCCCTCTCGGACGGGCAATGGGTCCGGGAACACCGCCGCGGCATGCGCATCCTCGACGGCACCGGCCTGATCGTGGTCGGTACCCCTGGCTTCGGCTACGGTCAGGGTGAGGTGCTCGGCGTCCACCTCGCCTGGAGCGGCAACCACCGGTATGCCGTCGAGCAGCTCAGCTCCGGCGCCGCCGTGGTCCGGGCCGGCGAGTTGCTGCACCCCGGCGAGCTGGTCCTCGCCGAGGGCGAGACGTACACGACGCCGTGGGTGCACGTGGCCGCGTCCACGCGCGGGCTCGACGGCCTGGCGGACGCGACCCATCAGTACGTCCGGTCGCTCGCGGCCCATCCGGCATCGCCCGCACCCGTCATGTTCAATCCGTGGGAGGCGGTCTACCTCGACCACGACTTCGACAGGCTGACCGCGCTGGTCGACATCTCGGCCAAGCTGGGCGCCGAGCGTTTCGTGCTCGACGATGGGTGGTTCACGGGTCGCACCTCCCTCGACGACGGCCTGGGCGACTGGACCCCGGACCCGGTCGTGTGGCCGGACGGGCTGGCACCGCTTGTGGACCGTGTGCACGAGAACGGGATGGAGTTCGGACTCTGGTGGGAGCCTGAGGCTGTCAACCCGAACTCCGCGGTCTACCGGGACCACCCCGACTGGATCCTGCGCACGGGCGACCGGACACCCGTGCTGGAACGCAACTGCTACCTGCTCGATCTCAGCCGGAACGATGTGCGGTCGCACCTGGTCGACGCATTCAGTCGCCTGGTAGCAGCGCACCGGATCGACTTCGTCAAGTGGGACCTCAATCGCGACCAGATCGACGGCGGTGACTCGCGCGGCTCTGGCCGGCCCGCGTCACGGCGGCAGACCCTTGCCTTCCGCGAGCTCCTCGACGAGCTGGCCCGCCGCCATCCCGGTATCTCGTGGGAGAGTTGTGCCTCGGGAGGCGGCAGGATCGACCTGGACGTGCTCGAGCGAGTCCAGAGCACCTGGACCTCCGATGTCACCGATCCGCTGTCCCGCCAGCCGATCCAGCACTGGACCACCCAGCTCGCCCCGCTGGAGTACCTGGGCGCTCACGTCGCCGCGCCGGTCTCCCACCAGACCGGCCGGACGAGCTCTCTGGACCTCCGCGCGGCCACTGCGTTCTTCGGCCAGTTCGGGATCCAGTGGGACCTCACCAAGGTGCCGGCTCACGAGCTGGACCGCCTCGCGTGCTGGATCGGCCTCTACAAGCGGCACCGCACGCTCCTGCACACGGGGCGGCTGACACGCGTCGAACTGCCCGACGGTCTGCTCGCGCATGGAGTGGTCGCTCGCGACCGCTCGGAGGCGCTCTTCTCCTACGCCCAGCTCGAGGAGATCGTGCCCGTGCCACCGCGGCTGCGCATTCCGGGACTCGATCCGGACCGGACCTACCGTGCCTCGCTCGTCGCTCCCACCGACCCGTCGGTGACCTGGGAAGTCACGGGCATCCAGGCCTCCGGCGCGGCGCTGGGAACACTAGGCTTGCCGGGTCCCGCGCGGGCACCTCAGAGCGCGGCGCTTGTCCACCTGCGCGCCCTCTGATCCGGCCATGGCACCTCGGGACCGCATGACGTTGCGCATGCGCTACCCGCTTCACGAGTAGTGGTGCTGGCCTGGTTTCCGGATGCCATCCGGGAACCAGGCCGGATCCGAGAACTGCAGCCCGATCCTCATCCGGAGGCGCGTGCTCACGCCCGCATCGGCCGCCGTCGGATCTCCCACAGCACCGAAGACTGCTGCAGCCTCCACCCTGAAACGGTGCGGATCGCCATCGTCTGCGACACCTATGTGGAGATCGCCTACACCCCGACGAACTCCTCCTGGCTCAACCGCATCGACCAGTTCACCGCCCTGCTCTACTTCACCCTCGACGGCACCGACCACGCCAGCCACAAAGAGCAGGACAGCATGATCCGCCGCTACATCATCTAATGGGCGGAACAAGAACGCCCAGGGACAAGTTCCTACGCAACATCGTCAATTAGGGTCTGTTGCGAAAGTCTGTACGGATGTGTACCTGTCCGCAGTGGTCGATCTCGACGACACGCGGAGCTCGGGTGTCGGACGGCGTCCTGACATAGCCGGGCATCCCGGCGTTAAGGGACGGGCATCGCGCCGTCAGTGGCGTCGAGTAGGTTCTCTTCGTTCGGCCCGACAGGCGGGCCGTCGAACTGGGAGGACTCGTTGCCGTGAGCATCCACATGCACATGCGCGCCGTCGCGGAATCCGAGATCCGGGACGACCACACCTGGCTTGCAGCGTTCATGTGGGAGGCTTGGGAGAACCACCCCGACGAGTACGCAGCGGGCATCGCCGAGTCGATCGACAAGGTCTGGGGCTCCGTCAATGACCTCTATGCCGCTGCCGATGTCCTCGATGCGGATGCCGACGGCTCTTGGGAGCTGCCGATTTACGGCGGGCGGCCAGTGGCACGTAGCGCCGAGGCTGACCCCTCTAACCCGCCCCTGGGGATTCTGGAGTCGCCTGGGGTGTCACAGGCCGCAGGCTTCCTCGCACGTGTCTCGTTCGACGAGCTGTGGAACGTCGCTGGTGCCAAGCTCGTCTGGGCCGGCTGGGACGAGGCGCAGGTCAGGCAGGAGTTCCTCGACTATCACAGGCGCCTGCAAGGGTTCTATGGGCGGGCGGCTGCAGCAGGCCATGCCGTGGTCAGGGTGGTGTGGGCTTGAGAGGTGGTCGCGTGCCGGTCACATCCATTCGTTGATGGCGGCGACCAGCACTGTCGCCTCGTAGCGCACGGCTAACTTGTCGTATCTCGTGGCCACTGCGCGGTGCCGTTTCAGCCGGTTGATGCCGCACTCCACCGCGTGGCGCGCTTGTAGTCCTCCTTGTCGAAGGCCGGCGGCCGGCCACCTCGGGAGCCGAGCTTCTTGCGGTTGCGTACCTGATCGGCCTTCTCCGGGATGGTGCATCCGATCCTGCGTTTGCGCAGGTAGGAGCGGTTCGCGCGAGAGCCGTAGGCTTTGTCGGCCCGAACCCTGGCTGGTTTGGTGCGCGGTCGTCCCGGACCGGCGCGGGGGACGCGGATGCGTTGGAGAACAGGCTGGAACTGCGGACTGTCGTGCCGGTGCCCGGCAGTGATCAGCAGCGACATTGGCTTCTGCCCCTGTGCGGTCGCAAGGTGGATCTTCGTGGTCAGGCCGCCTCGGGAGCGTCCGAGGCCATGGTCATCCGGCTCGGTGTCGATCCCGCCGGGCGGCTCGCGCTGCAGATCCCTTTTTTACGCGCGCCGGCCGCGTGCTGATGGGCACGGCAGACAGTCGAATGCACGCTCACATCCCAGGTGATCAGACCCTGCGCATCGGCCTGGACCTGCAGTTGCTCCAGGATCCGCTTCCAGGTGCCGTCGCGCTGCCACCGGCGGAACAGGTCGTATATCCGGTCCCACGGACCGTATCGCTCGGGGACATCCCGCCACGGGGTACCCGCTCGGGTCCGCCACCGTATCCCGTCGATCAACTGCCGACGAGTCCACGTCCGCGGCCTGCCCGCCTTCTTCCCAATGGGCAGCAACGGCTCCAACTGGGCCCACTGCCGGTCTGTCAGATCCCCTCGCACCACCATGATCATCGCAATTCAAGATCCACTTTCGCAACAGACCCTAGTGGAGTTGACCCGCTTCCCCGGACATCCTGCGCGAGCATCGGCTGGATCCGGTGGGCGTTGCGGCGCGCACTGGCCGCGCTGCGGCCAACGTGCGGGGAGTGCTGCTCCGCTGTGATTCGATGAAGGGGAGGGGAGGTCCGGATGCCCCGGCCCTCCCCTCCCGTGATCCGCCCCGGGTCAGGACACGGGGGATCCGTAGATACCCATCTCGTAGATGGAGTAGCCCCACGTCGTCTTTCGCCTTACACCCTGCATGCGAACGTACTGCACGGGCTCGTCCGCGGTGAGCCGGATCACGTCGTTGCCGCACGTGTCCGGACGCTGGGTGGCGGCGGTTGTCCAGTTGGTGCCGTCGGCCGAGGTCTGGATCTGGTACTCCGCGGCGCAGGCGTTCTCCCAGGCGAGGGTCACTGCCGCGACCTTCGCTGGCGCGGCGAGCTTGACCTGCACCCATTCGTTGTCGGAGTAGCCGGAAGCCCAGCGGGTCCCCATCACGCCGTCGTTGACGTACCGGGCGGCGAGCCGGTCGAGGCCCTGCTCCACACTCGACGCGGTCGCCGTGCCCTCCACGGCGAGGTTCTTCCCGCCGCCGGCGATGTCCCACAGCTGGAGCCGGACATCGGCCTGGACAAGGAAGACGTCGAGGACCCCGTCGCCGACCTTGGGCTGGACCGAGCCCCAGGTGTTGCGCGGCGGAGTGACCCGGACAGCGCGGGCCTGCTGCTGCAGATCCCTCGAATCGGCGAGCAGCGCTTCGGCCTTGGCTTTGTCCCCGACCTGCCGGGCCTCGAACGCGTCGAGCATGGCAACCATCGACCTGCCCCACAGCTCAGTTGCGTTGAGCCAGGGCGCGGCGTCGTCGGTGAATCCCTTGTCCACGGCTCCGCCGCGAATGGTGGCCGGTGCCGCGGCGATGGCGTCCGCGTATGCACGCAGCGCGGTGAGTGCGTCGGCGCGTCGCCCGTCGTCCCACGCCCGCCAGAACTCGTCCACGCGTGCCGCCAGCCCGGGTGCCTGGGGCTGCCAGGGGGTGCTGCCGAAGGTCGGGGCCAGATGTTCGAGGTCTCCGAAGACAAGCAGTGCCTCGGTGGCCGCGCGATCGCCGCCCGCGAGATAAGCCATCGCGCGCGGCCAGCTGGTCTTCGCGTCGTACGCCTTGTCGTTCCAGGTGAAGTCCGCGGTGCCGAAAACCGCGATCTTGCTTGCGTGCGGCTGGTTCATCGGGTTGGCCACGATGCCGGACAGGTGTGCCGAGAGACCGGCCTCACGCCTGTCGTACGGCGCAAGCAGCAGTCGCCCGCTGGTGTTGCCGAAGTCGTTGACCGGGTAGTTGTCCCAGACGAAGACCTTGCGCCCGAACAGCGTCGACACCTTGTCGGCCTGCGAGTTGGTGATCTCCGGGGGAACGACGTCGGTTCCGGTCCACATCACCACGACCGCGGGGTCGAGGGTGGCCCGCATGGTCTGCTTGTAGGCAGTGTCGGTCAGATCGCCGTATTCCGTGGGCACCATCTGCAGCGGCTGGGCACCTTCGTGGGTGGCGATGAAGCTCCGCTGCAGGTCGTTGAGCAGGTCGACCTGGGCCCTTGCCGCCGCGGCGCGTCCGGGCGCGCCGAACGCAGCTTGATCCGCCGCGCAGTTCCACCGGGTGTAGCTGATGTCGTCCAGCGGGATGGAGAAGGACCGGGTGCCCAGGTCGTACAGCGCCTGAAGCTTCTGCTTGAGGGCCTTGCGGTCCGCGGGGTCGGAGTAGCAGATCGAACCGCCTGGGGAGACGGCGAACGTGAAGCGCACATGGTTCGCGCGGGCCCGCGCCACCAACTCTCCCAGTTCGGAAAGCTTGTCCGTGGGGTAGGGGTCGCGCCACTTGCTGCGGTGATAGGGATCGTCCTTGGGCGCATACACATAGGTGTTGGCTTTGACGTCGCCGTAGAAGTCCATCTGGTCGAGGCGTTCGGCGTGCGTCCACGGCGTGCCGTAGAAGCCTTCGATGGTGCCGCGCAGGGGCATGGAGGGGAAGTCGCTGACCTGTGCGCCTGCCACCTTCCAGCCGTCGTCGGACGGGACGAACAACTGACGCAGTGTCTGCACCGCGTAGAACTGACCCGCGGCATCCTTGCCGCCGAGAGCGATCTCCGCGTGTGGTTCGTGGCCCGAGACCCGCAGCGCGTATCCCTCGGCCTTGTCGGGAACGGCCGTGTCGCCGAGCGCTTGCTCGATGTCCGGGCGTGCCGCCGGGCCCAGGCGGACCGTGAGGAGGCCGGCCGCGGCTGCGGGAATCGTGTCGGGGGCGACGGTGTCCACCCGGTCGGCCCCGTGCGCCTTGAGCTCGCGGACGAGGCGGTCGCGAGCCGCGGGGTCGGTCTGGCCGTCGGCGACCACGAGCACCCGACCGGTGACGACGGCGGGGTCACCGCTGCTGACGAGCGACTGCGGAGTCGGCGACACCGAGGGGACTGGCGCTTGCGAAGCGGAGGCGGAATGGGCCCCCTGCATGGGCAGGAGCATCCCAATGCCCAGAGTCACGGCCAGCACGAGGCAGGCCCTGGGAGTGATCTTCCTTTTTCTCATGAGCTCTCCGTGATCCGGACCAGCGGCGACCAGCACGTCACCGCCAGAGGTGTACCTGCCAAGAAGATCGAGACAAAGCGATGGGGAGGGATCGGCCGGAGCCACAGGACCTGGTCGTTCGGTCCGTATTGCCATGCGGCGAAGGTGGACGGGGCTTTCGGGGGATTCGCGTCGGCCGCGCGGGCGACGCCGCGACCGGCGCGGATCCCTTGTGATCTCGAAGCCTCAGTGCCCCTTCGCGGGTTACGCGGGGTCGGGCTCCGGGCTCATGGAACGGACCTCCAGACGCCATAGCGAGTAGCCGTAGGTGGTCGCCCGTTTGATGCCTTGCATCCGCACGTATCGTGCGGTCACCGGGTCGAAGGTGAGATCGTCGACACGGGCGCCGGCCGGCATGTCCCGAACCGAAGCCATCGTCTTCCAGTTGGCGGCGTCGTCGGAGACCTGGATGTCGTAATCACGGCCGGAGGCGTTCTCCCAGTCGAGCAGGACACGCCGGACGGTTCGCCGGGAGCCGAGGTCGACCTGGATCCATTCACCGTCGCGGTAGGCACTGGCCCATCGGGTCTTGGCGTCGCCGTCGGTGGCGTTCTCCGGTCCAAGACTGGCCACTTCGGACGAGGACGCGGTGGTCGGCTGGTGCAGTGCCAGGTCCGGTACTTCGAAGACGCTCATGCTCCACAGCCCGTACCCGTTCCGCTTGCTGCCCGCCTGAGTGCCGACGAGCCGTACCTGCCGGGCCGTGACCGGTTCGAACGTGAGCGTGTCTTCCCCCGCGCCTTCGTGGCCGGTACGGCTCGCGACGGTGGTCCAGTTCTCGCCGTCCCGTGACACCTGGATCTTGTAGTCCCGCCCGTAGGCGGGCGCCCAGTCCAGCCCGACCTTGCTGATCGCAGCGGGCTTGCCGAGGTTGGCCTGCAACCATGCCTGGTCTCCCGGACCGCTGGACCATTGGGTGGTGCGCACTCCGTCGAAGGCCGCAGCCGCCTTACCGGCGGAGGCAGTCGCTTCCTTGCCCAGGCTCACCTCTCCCGACGCAGGCGCGGCGAGTGTCGTGGAGACCTTCGTCAGCCCGGTGCCCACGCCGAGCTTGCGGAGCGTGTCGAGGAAGGTGTTGTAGGGCACGCCGGCCTTGGCCCCGCTCCACATCTTCTGGGCCAGGGTGCCGAACGTGGGCTCGACCAGCCTGTGCACGTCGAGTTCCGAGTAGTTGTCCAGGGTCAGGTCGTTCCACACCGCCGACATGGCTCCGAGCAACTGCGGGTCACCGGGGGCCACGCTCTGCCCGTCGGGGAAGACATTCGGCTCCCACTGGTCGTAGAGGTACTTCCCGTCCAGCCCGTGGCCGTGGTAGTAGTTCGCGAAGGGGACGATGTAGAGCAGGGCGTCGTTGGTGTTGATGAAGGAGTAGCCGTCCCGCTTGAGCGCCTGCGGCCCGTACCAGCCGTTGTTCCAGCTGTTCATGGTCACGTCGCGGTCGTAACCGTCGGCATTGGCAGCCATGACCGACAGGCTCCCCCAGGCTCGCGGATGCTTGCCGAGCGAGCGGATGTGGGCGGCCATCTCGTTGAAGTAGTCCTTGTAGCGGGGCTTGTCCGCCCTGTACTCGTCGGCACCGAAGTGCACGTCGGGACTGCGGAACCAGGGCGTGAACTCGTCGAACACCGACTTCATGAACGCGGTGGTCTCCGGCTTGGACAGATCGAGGTGATCTGAATCGCCGTTGTTGAGTCCGAGCGAGGGGCGGAACCGTATGAACGCCAGCGAGTGGGCCGGCGCGTCGAACTCGGGGATGATCGTGACGCCGTTCGCGGCGGCGGTGTCCTCGAAGGAGTTCCAGTCGGCGCGGTCGTAGGCCCCGTCCTTGGAAGCCAGCCCGGCCAGCTCGGGATTGTCGGTCTTGAGCCGGAAGCCGGCCTCGACCTGGCTCCAGGGCCTGCCGCGCGGGAAGCCGTTGTCGTTGAGGTGAAGCTGCAGCTCGTTGAGCTTGAACCAGCCCATCACCCGCAGGTAGTCCCGGATGAAGTCCGCGGTGAAGAACCGCCGCCCGACATCCAGCATGAACCCACGGACCTTGTAGTTCGGCCAGTCCACGGCCGTGCCCACGGGGACGGAGTCGCGACCGTCGTCGAGCAGCAGGATCTGCAGCAGACTGCGGGTGCCGTAATAGACACCTTTCGCGGTCGGCGCGGCGATCGTCACGTTGCGATCGGTGACCGTGAAAACGTACCCCTCCTCGGCGAACCGGGCGCCACCCGCCGCGTCGGCAAGGGAGGGATCGATCGACAGGACAATGTCGCCGTCCTGCGGGATACGGGGGGAAACATCCAGCTTGTGCCCCGTCACCTGTTCGATCTCGGTGGCCAGTTGCGCGCCTTGGTCATCGAGTTCGTCGACGTGCTTCTGGGCCAGCACGATCCGGCTGTTCTTACGCAGTTCGAACGAGCCCGTGCCGCCCTCCCACTGCTGAAGAGCGGGCACCACGGCGGGCTTGGCGTTGAGGTCGGTTTTCACCGGACCGGGTTCGGCCACTGCGGACGGCACTGCCAGGAGAAGCACAGATGCCCCGAGCGCCAACCCCCTGATCAGTCGAGCAACATGTCCAAACATGCACACTCCAACCTACTTCCGAGCAGGATTGAACAACATATACCCGAGATTCGCGATGAGGTATAGACCACTGGGGCTGTCGGCTTGGGAAGGCCGTCCTTCACGGCAGTAGCGCCACATCCGAGACCGACCAGGCGGCGACGGAGCCCGACCGTGCTGTGACCGGTGGCGGAATCGGCTGTGATCAGCGGTGACTCCCAGGTACTCCTGGTGCGGCCGCTCGTAAACCCACCGTCGGCACCGCCGCTCTCGCGAGAGATGCGGAACCCGGAAAAACCACGGATACGTGATTTTCCCCCGGTAGCGGAGAGACCGTGACTGCAGGGGAAGTTGGGAGTCATGACGGGCAAGAGGCCGAAGTCTGATGCGGAATTCTGTGAGGGGCTGTCCGGATCGTGACCGAGACCAGCAAGCCGATCGCGGAGGTCGCGAAGGACCTTGGGATCAACGAGACCACGCCGGCCAGTTGGGTGTCCCGGGCTCGCAGGGCCGGCGGAACCGGGGCTGCCGACGAGCAACCGGGCTTTGCCGCCTGCACCAGCTGCGCCTGACCGACCGGACTGCCGGACGAGTCCAGCTCCTGCAGCGACCACTCCTTCCCCTCGGTCACCTCGCTCAGGTGCCAGTTCTTCTTCTCGTCGGTCATGAGCTGCTGCTGGGCGGGCGTGAAGGCACCGGCCGCGATGGCAGAGTTCCAGATCCGTACCGTGGTAGGGACCGCCGCGGTGCTGGATCCCTTGGCGAGACTGTCCGTGCTCGTCTCGAACCAGCCGAAGTTTGCGCCGATTGACGCTCCAAGGGCCAGGTTGTGCTCGACGCTTCGGGCAGGGTGGGATCGATCGACAGCACGATGTCGCCGCTCTGCGGGCTGCGCGGCGACGGGGCCGGCTTGCGCCCCGTGACCTGCTCGATCTCGTCGGGGAGGGTGGCGAGTTGGTCGCGGAGACGGTCGCGGTGCGCTCCGGCGAACACGATGCGGCTGTGCCGGCGCAGCTCGAAGGATCCAATGCGACCCTGCCACTTCTGGAGGGCGGGTACCACTGCGGGTTTTGCGTTGACCGGGACGGGGTCGGTGCTCGCCGGTGTGGCGGGAGCGGCGAGGGCGAGCAGACAGACCATCAGTGCGAGAAGGCACAGCAGCTGTCTTGGACGCACTCTCATGTGAAACTCCAAGCGTTCTCGATGGATGCGTTCCTGGAGGTTCGTGCGGTAGCGATCGGCATGGCGGTGACCGCAGGCACAGTAAGCCTCGTCGCAGCCGTCTCCGTCGTACGCCGCAACGATGCCTTCCGG
>NZ_JBSFXG010000056.1:0-44334 GCF_053595235.1 Streptomyces sp. NPDC002520
CCCTCGCGATCGCCTTCGCCGGCATCGCCCTGCTGGCCGCCGGACTGGTCCCGGACGTCACCACCGTCCTGCTGATCGTCACACTGGCCGGTGTGCTGGCGGCTGCCCGCCCGCGACGACGCCCCCGCGCGTGCCCGCGCGGAGGTCTCCGCGCGGCTGCGGCAATGGCGCACCAGGGACGACACCCGGGACAACGTTGTGCTGCTGGTCAGCGAGCTGGTCACGAACGCGGTGCGCTTCGCCGCCGGTCCCATCACGGTACGGCTGATCAGGGCCGGTCACGGCCTGCTGTGCGAGGTGGGCGACACCGGCAACGGCAGGCCACGCCTGGGCCGGGGCGGCCTCCTCGACGACGGCGGTCGCGGCCTGCACATCGTGCACAGGCTCACCACCCGATGGGGCGTGCGGTGGACGGACACCGGCAAGGTGGTCTGGGCGGACGTCGCGAGGTGACGCGGCTGTCGGGCGGGGGCGCGACTGCGGAGCGGGGCGCGATTGCGGAGCGGGGGCGCGGCCGGCGTACGGGAGCGCGGCGAGGGTACGGGCGGCGTACACCGTCATCCTCCGACGTCACCCGTCGTCCCCCGACGTCACCCGACGCTACGGACGGTGCCCTCCCCGGTACCGGTGGCGGTACCGGGGACGCGGAGGGCCCGTCCGCCGGTGCGGGCGGCGCGGGCTCGCACTACAGCCACTCGCCCTCCAGGGCTGTGGCGGTGAGGCCCGGTGCCGCCGCGTACAGGACGGCGCGACTGCCTGACTTCTGCCCGGCGTCGTGTGCCCGCCGCATGATGTCGAACACGGCGGCGCCCCCACGGTTGCCGCTGGTGTAGCTGTCCCGGCTGTAGTCGAGCAGCCCCGACGGCCACGCGTCGGGCATCGTCTGCTCCATGTACTCCAGCACCCGGGTCCCGCCAGGGTGCGCCAGCAGCACGTCGGGGTGCCAGGAGTCGGGGTCGTCCTGGTAACGGACGCGCAGCCACTCCCACATCGCGGTGACCGTCTCCTGTACGGCGCGCGGCCCGCGCCGGTCCATCACGAAGTGGGTGCCGTCCGACCGCGTGTCCAGGCGGTGCAGGTCCTGGGTGCCGGGCAGGGTGTGGTGCCAGGCGGAGTCCAGTCGCAGCACCGACTCGTGCCTCGGGCGGCCCGTGACCACCGCGGCGACCGCGGTGTCCGCGAACAGCAACCGGACGATCAGGGACTCGAGGGTGTCGTCCGCGGGCTGGTACGTCGTGCTCAGCGCCTCCGCGATCACGACCAGGACCACCCGGTCGGGGTCCGCGGCCACGAGATCCGCCGCCAGCGCCAGCGAGCGGGTCCCCGCGACGCACGCCCACTGCGTGGCCGGCAGCAGCATCGCGTCGTTGCGGAGCGGAAGCTTGTTGGCCAGGGCGATGTCCAGACCCGGCAGTGCCGGGGTGGTGGAGTGACTGGTGATCAGGCAGTCGATGTCTGCGGCGTCGAGCCCGGCGATCTGCAGGGCCCCGCGCGCCGCACGCTCCCCGTAGGACCGCACGGCCTCCCAGGCCGGCGCGGTGCGCTCCTGGACGGTCTGTGGCGCGGGTATCGCCTCCAGGGCAGCGATCACGCGCTCCACGTCCTGCTGGGTGAACCCGTCGCGTGCCAGCGCCTCTTGGGCCGGCCCGATGCCGACAGCCCGCAGACCGCCGCCCTTGCCCGGCGCGACGGCGGTCTCCAGCGGCAGCATCCACCCGCGGGTCTCGATGCCCGTACTGGCCGCGATGCCGTCGATCCGCGGCGTCCACGCCGCGTGCGGGTGCCGGTCGCGCACCTCCGCCACGATCTGGCTGGTCTCCACGGTGTGTTCGCCGTGTATCACGGCAGGAGGACAGAGGTAAGCGGCCATAATGGGGCACCTTCCCGGGGGAGGAGGAACATCACGAGTGCTGTGTCATGGGTCACTTTGGGCTTCGCGTCCAAGAGGTCGCCGATGGGCTCCACTTCGGGCGCGAAGTCCGTTTCGAGCATGGACGCCAAAGGGACATTTGCGCTGTGATGCAGACAACTTAGGCAGCATTTGGAGCGCGTGACACGGCACACACCGCTGAAACAGGGGCCCTTCGGGGCGGTTCCGCAGGTCTCACATGACCTTCCGTCAGCCGGTAAGGCCGGCTGGTCACTGCCGCCGGAGCCGGGCGAGACCCCCTGGCCGCACGGGCCACTCGACTTGAACGCCCACATGACGACCGGCATGCGGTGCTCAGCGTGTGGCCCGTACCGGGACTGGATCGTCAGCCGCCCACTTCGGGCTGCCTCGCGACTGATCTCGGGGCGTGCCGGTCCGGGGGTTCGGAGGGCCCGAGGGTTCGGGGGGCTGGTGGTTCGGCAATCGCTGGTCGGCCCGTTACTCGTACCGGTACTTCAGCGAATCCGCCTCCGCCTGCTCGATGTCAGCGATCGTCAGCTCCGGCATCCGCAACTGGGCCAGCGTCACCTCGGCCGAGGTCGGCTGGGCGTCCGCCGGCAGCCACTGCTCCGGCTTCCAGGCGGCGCTGCGCAGGAGCGACTTGGGGCAGTGCGGGTAGACCTCCTCGATCCCCAGCACCAGCGCACTGGCCGGCGGCTTGCCCACGGCGGTCAGTTGCGACAGCAGCTCCGGGCGGGTGGAGACGCAGGCCCGGCCGTTCACCCTGAGCGTCGTGGTGCGCCCCGGGATGACGAACAGCAGCCCGGCCCGTCCGGTGGCGACGACGTTCTGCAGGGTGTCCAGACGCTTGTTGCCGGTCGCGTCCGGTATCGCCACCGTCCGTCTGTCCAGGACGGCGACGAACCCGGCGGGGCCGCCGCGCGGGGAAACGTCACAGTTGCCCTCGGCGTCCGCGCTGGCGACCAGGACCAGCGATGAGCATCCGATCAACCGCTGGGTCTCTTCGGTGAGTTCGGTCATCTGCTTGCGCACGGCCGCGTCACTGGGAAGTTCATAGGCCCGGCGCAGCGCCTCCTGGTCGGGCACGGCGTCGAGGCGCAGCGAGTCGAAGGCACTGTCGGCAAGGGGTGGCGTCATGCCCCCGACCCTAATGGGCCGACCTGCGATTGATCTCGGCCGGTGAGTGCGGGGACATGGAGACGCCGCGCGAGTTGTCTGGTGTACGAAGATCAAACGGGCCCGCGCGGCCATGTCCCGTCCTGCCTCCCGCGGGCTGCCGCGCCAACGCCCGTTCTCCCGCCGGATCGACGGCGGCGGGACGCGGTGACCGAGATTGCGGCGGGCCAGGGGCTGTATGTGCCGCGGCTGTTCGACAACTCCCCCTCGTCCAGCGGGCGTCCGGCCGCGCTGTTCGCCCAGCCGGTCGTGCGCAGGCCGGGTGTCGGGGTGGTGACCGTGCTGAGCGGCGGCTGTCCGGCGTCGGGCACCGCGGGCCGCGACCGGCTGCCCGTCCCGTATCTGCCCGAGGAGCTGAAGTACGCCCCCCGGGACGGTCACGGCGACTGCGCCGACGTACCGCGGCGAGGGCCGGACGTTCCTGTGACGGCCGGGCGGCGCCACGGCGTCAGGCGTTGATGCCGCTGCCGCCGCCGTCGTGGCGTTCGATGCCGTCAGTGATCCACTGCATGTCCGTCACGGACGGGCCCTTGCTGTTGTCGTCGAAGCCGAAGCCGAGCAGCAGATAGCGGCCCTGGACCCGCGGCGAGGGGAACACCACCGCTTCCACGACGGCGCCGAGCCCCTTGCCCGTGCTGACCTCCCAGCGGATGAAGTACCCGTTGCGGCCCGCGACCGTCACAGCCCCCTCGGCGGTCCGGCGATGTCCGGTGATGCCGCCGTAGTCCTTCCGGCCGCTCGTGTTGACACCGTACGTGCTCCGCGCGACCTCGCCGATCTCGGCCTCTGCCAGTTCCTTGAGGGTCAGGTCGCCAGGATGGGCGATGGCCCGCGTGTACGCCCCGCCGGGCAGGCAGTAGTCGGCGGGCACCGCCGGGCAGTGGTACACGGTGCCGTATCCGAGGCCCGCGCCGGTCTTGGTGGAAGTGCCCCGCCAGCCGCGCAGCACGGGGACGCGAAGGCCGTTGACCGTGTCGTCGACGTGTCCGATGACGGCCGGGCGCTGCCCCGGGGGCCGGCTCCCGCCACTGCGGCGGTCCTCGCCCGCGGATCCGGACGGGCTCGGCTGGGCGCGATGCGACGCCGACGGGCTCGGCTGGGCGCGTTGCGACGCCGACGGGCTCGGCGTGTGCCGGTCAGGGGAGGCGGACCCGTGGGCCGACGGTGCCTCGCGGCCGCCGTCGCCGCCAGTCAGCACCACCGCCGCCGTGACACCCCCGGCGATCAGCACGAGGGCGCCGGCCATGAGGCCCACGACCGGGCCGCGGCGCCGCTTGCCCCCGCCGGGCGGCTGCGGCGCCCGCACATGTTCGGTCCAGGTCGTGCCGTCCCACCACCTCTGCCCGACCGGGCCGCCGCCCTCATGCCACGGGTCCGGATACCACCCAGAGGTCGCCATGTCCACGGCGGCACCCTATCCTCACGCACTGACGGCGCGGCGACCGAGGCTGACCCGTCCCGCCCGTCTCGCAGCGGTGTCACCTACGCGCCCGAGACCCCCCGTTTCTGCGGGCCGTCTGGGGCAATGCGGCCCGCGCGGCTCGTGCCTGACGCCAGTTCGCCCCCACCAGGCTGAACAATTGCCCTGGTCTGAAGGCAGGCACGAGTTCGAACGACGCAGAGGGGAACGACCGATGGGCACAGCAGGGCGTGCGGACCGTAGAGCTCTGCTTGCCGGCTCACTCGCGGGCGCCGCGGTCGCCCTCGCGGGGTGCTCATCGACGAGCGCCGCCACATCGCCGGCCAGCGCTTCGCCCGGACAGCGGCCGGCCACGCCCGCCACCGCTTTCACGAGACTGATGGACGGCAACGGGCGCTGGGTGAGCGGAAACCTTCAGCATCCCGACCGGGATCCGGACCGGCGTCAGTTCGTGGCTCAGCAACAGAAGCCCTTCGGGTCGGTTCTCTCGTGCATCGACTCCCGAGTGCCGCCTGAACTTCTCTTCGACACCGGGCTGGGCGACCTGTACGTGATGCGCACGGGCGGCCAGGCGGTCGATCTGGTGGTCACCGGTTCTGTCGAGTACGGGCCCATGACGAGTGACACCCCGCTCATCGTCGTCCTCGGACATCAACGTTGCGGCGCTGTCAAGGCGGCCTACCAGTCCATGCGTGACGGCAAACCTCTGCCCGGCAACTTGCAGGCGATCGTCAAGGCTCTGCGGCCGGCGTACGAGCAGGCAGTGAGGGAAGGCGGCGCCGACCCGGTCGAGACGATGGCGCGAGCCCAGGTCAGGTTGACCGCCACCGCGCTTCGCTCCAACGCGGACCTCGCCCCACTTGTGCGCAAGGGCTCCCTGGCGGTGGTCGGCGCGTACTACTCACTCGACACCGGCAAGGTGGAGGTGCTGACCGGCTCGCCCTCCTGAAGGCTGACCGGCGCGCCCTCCTGAAGCCATCTCGGCGATGTAGGGGGCTGCCGGATTCAGTAGGCGTGACGGTCGGGCTTCGTCTCCCAGGCTTCGTATGCCTTCGCGCCCAGCTCCGGGTGGATCTGCTCGATGTGGATTCGTCGCTGGTCCAGCGGCTTCTGGAAGTCCTCGTACTGGAAGGCGTCGTCGAAGCCGATCTTCCGCGTGGCGTCCAGGTCGCAGCTGAAGTAGACGTTGTCGATGCGCGACCAGTAGATGGCGCTCATGCACATGGGGCACGGTGCGCCACTGATGTAGATCGAACAGCCCTGGAGCATCCGGGCCCGCTCCGGGACCAGGTCGGGGGAGCCTTCGGGGCGCGGCACGTATTCCAGGGTGCCCTCGTTCTGGTGTTCTTCCGAGATGGTGGGCGCCTCCGGGTTGAGGAGCTGGGACGCCTTGCGGATGGTCTCCACCTCGGCATGTGCGGTCGGGTCGCCGGTCAGGAGCACACGATTCTGGCCACGGGCGATGATCTCGCCGTCCCGGGTGAGCACGGCGCCGAACGGGCCGCCCCAGCCGTGCTCCACCGACTCCGTGGCCAGCTGTACCGCTTCCGCCAGGAACTCCTTGTGACCCATGGCGACCTCCACTCCGCACTGGCTCCGACATTTATATCGATTGCAAAGTATTTCAGTAGCTTGAGGCTGTTTTCTCCATTTGTCCCATAAGTTCCTTTGTGGATACGCTACTCCGTATGAGCGCCAGCGCAAACCGCGGTCGTGGTGCCGCCGGAGCGACCGTGGTGACCTCGCAGAAGGTCGTCCCCGGTCGCGAGGAGGACTACAAAAGCTGGCAGGAACAGGTGAACCGGGCCGTAGGGGCCTTCGACGGCTTCGAGGGGACGGAGCTGTACCCGCCCGACTCCGCCGAGGACAACCAGTGGGTCGTGGTGTTCCGCTTCTCGGACGTCGACCGGTTGAGCGCCTGGCTCGGGTCGGCCACACGCCGGGAACTCCTCGACGATGGCCGTGACTTGTTCGAGGAGGAGCCGTCCCAGGAGGTTCTGCGCGGAGGGCAACCGGCCCAGGAAGCCGTGACGGCCGTCGTCTCCCACGCGGTGCGGCGAGGCCGTGAGCGGGACTTCGCGCGCTGGCAGGACAAGGTCCTGAGGGCCCAGCAGAGGTCCCGGGGTTTCATGGGGTCCGAACTCTTCGCGCCTGTCGAGGGCATCCAGGACCGCTGGGTCGTCGTGTTCCGGTTCGACACCCGCGAACACCTCGACCAGTGGCTGCAGTCGGATGTCCGCAGGAAACTGCTGGACGAGGGGCGCGACTACTTCGCCCACTACGACATCCGCGAGATCGCTTCGGCCTTCAGCGGGTGGTTCCGCTTCGGCGAAGGGGAGCAGGCGGGTGTCCCGCCCAACTGGAAGCAGGCCATGTCCGTTCTTCTCGCGCTCTACCCCACCGTCATGGTGCTCAACCTCACCGTAGGGCGCGTCCTCACGCATGCCGGTGTGCCGGGTTACCTCGGCCTTTTCATCTCGAACATGCTGAGCGTCGCGATTCTGACCTGGCTTCTGATGCCGCTGGTCGTCAATCGCGCCCTGGCCTTCTGGCTGGCACCCGACCGGCCGCGTTCACGCCGCACCGACCTGGCGGGTGTGGCCGTCCTGGTGGTGTGTTACGCGGCCCTTCTCGTGATTTTCGGCCTCACCGTCTGAGGACTGCCCGTCGGTCATTTCAAGGGTCCGCATTCGCATTGAAATCATGTGGCGTGGATCCGCCTACTTCTCGAGGGCGGGCGAATTCGCCGATGTTCCTCATGACGAAGCATTTCACGGTGACTGTGGCAATTGTTGCCCGCTGCGATTCGTTTCCCCGCGGGCTGCGCGGTACGCTGTAAAGGCCTGAATTCCCTGGCTCGTCACTCAATAGCGACGTCCTTTCAGCGTCGTGTACAACGGCGGTCTCCGCAACTCCTCCGTCCGAGGCGTGCAGGCCGCGGGTACCGGGGCAAGGAGCGCAGGATGAGCCGCTACACGCAGATTCGCGGTCCCGGGGGAGTGTCGGTACGGCGGAACGAGGCCGGTTACGAAGACATCCGCAGGGCCGTCGTGTGGAACGCGCTCACACCGGCGCGGTTCCCGGACGTCATCGTTCGCGCGGCGTCGGCCGGTGATGTCGTGGAAGCGGTGCGTCTGGCCCGGTCCCAGCGCCTTCAGGTCGCCGTCCGGTCCGGGGGGCACAGCTGGTGCGGGTCGTCCCTGCGCGACGGGGGCATGCTCATCGACCTGTCCGGACTCCGCGGCTGCGCCGTCGACCCCGCCTCCGCGACGGCGACGGTGCAGCCCGGCGTCACGGGCGTGCAGCTCACCTCGGAACTCGGCCGTCACGGACTCGCCTTCCCCACCGGCCACTGCGGATCCGTCACCGTCGGCGGATACCTCCTCAGCGGAGGGCTCGGCTGGAATTCCGGTGTCCGCGGGCCGGCGTGCGCCAGTGTCGAGCAGATAGAAGCCGTGACCGCGGACGGGGAGCCGGTCACCTGCGGCGAGAGCGAGCACCGGGACCTGTTCTGGGCGGCCAGGGGCGCGGGCCCCGGCTTCTTCGCCGCCGTCACCGCCTTCCGCCTCAGGCTGTACCCCCACCCCGGCGCGATCACGAGCACCAGGTGGACCTTCCCCCTCGCCAACCTCACCGAGGTGACGCACTGGGGCACCGAGCTGGCCGCAGGGCTCTCCCCGAACGTCGAGTTGAGCTTCTCCCTCGGCACGGCGGATCCCGGTACGAAGCCGGGCCCCAAAGCGGTGACCGTCACCGGTACCGCCTTCGCCGCGTCGCGACAGGAAGCCGGCGAGTTCCTCCTGCCGCTGCGCCACTGCCCCCTGAGCCGAAGCTCCCTCTCCCGCCAACTGGACGAGCCGACGACGTTCCAGGCCCTGTACGACTCCTCGGCCGCCATGTGGCCTCCGCAACTCCGGTATGCGGCGGACACCCTGTGGTCGGACACTGACTTCCCCGCGCTGCTCAGCGCGCTCGCGGATGTCGTCGACTCGGCCCCTTCGGAGCGATCGCTGGTCCTCGCGCCGTTCTCGCCGGCAGGCCGGCCGCCGCCGGACATGGCCTTCTCGGTGCTCGGGGAGAGCTATGTCGTTCCCTACGCCGTCTGGGACGACCCCCGCCAGGACGCCGCCAACATCGGCTGGCTGCGGGAAGCGATGCACAGGGTGGAACCCCTCGGGACGGGGCACTACATCGCCGAGGCGGACCTTACCGCGGCATCGTCCCGTGCCCGCCGCTCCTTCACCGCGGGCGACTGGCAGCGCCTGCAGAGCCTGAGGGCGCGGTACGACCCTGACGGCGTCTTCTGCTCCTACCTGTCGCCGGACGAGGCCGCGCCGTAGCGCCACTGCGCTGTGCGGGTCGCTCTGCGATCACTCCATGGGCCGACCGCCGATCAAGGAGCAGGGGGCGTAGGACAGCCCATCAGGCCTGTGCTGTGCCCGTCGGCATAGGGCGGCAACAACGGGGGAGCGTGCGCTCGGCGCCCGCACACCGGCTTCCGGCAGGCAGCGCGGCCACCATGGTCCCTCCGCCATGTCTCCTTCCGGGGGACGCCGTCCGCCTGGAACACCGAACACCGAACTCCTCGGCACCCCACGCTCGTTCGGCGCTCGGCCGCGCTGCGTTGAACTCCCGTACGTAGCACGGCGTCAGGACGGCATACGGGTGCTTGTCGCGCCACTTTCTGAAGGGGCACGGAAGGGTGGCGGCAGCGGTCCGTGCGGTGTTCACCAGGTCGAACGGGCGAAAAGGTCACCCTGAAAAGAAGACAGGAACGTTTCCTGTCGATTCTCTTGCGCTGCGCCGCCTTCACTAGTTCACTGCACTCCTGCTCACCGAACTGCTGCACCACCGCACGTGCACGGCCGAACTTCCCCATATCCGGCCACAACTGATGGAGCGTTCATGCGCATCAGGCACAGCCTCGCCCCCGCAGCCGTCCTCGCGTCGATCGCACTCCTGGGCACGGCTCCCCAAGCCTCCGCGGCCGCCAACCCCGGCCCCGGCTTCCCCGCCCAGTACTCCGCGCCCTACATCGAGACGTGGAACTCCCCGTCCGCGATGGCGAACGCCGTCAACGCCACGGGCAACAAGTACTACTCGCTCGCGTTCGTCATCGGCGACGGGACCTGCAACGCCACGTTCAACGGCAACATCTCGATCAGCGACGCGGGCTGGACCAGCGCGATCAACAGCCTGCGCGGCCAGGGCGGCGACGTCATCGCCTCCTTCGGCGGAGCCAGCGGAACTGAACTCGGCCAGGCGTGCACCTCGGTGTCTTCCCTGGTGACGCAGTACAAGCGGGTCATCGACACGCTGAACCTGACGCGTCTGGACTTCGACATCGAAGGCGCGCCCATCAAGGACACCGCGGCCATCGACCGCCGCAACCAGGCGCTGGCCCAGATCCAGTCCGACTACGCGGCCGCCGGCAAGAGGATCGCGGTCAACTACACGCTGGCGACGGACCCCAGCGGCCTCGACGCCGACAACCTGGCGCTGCTCAACAACGCCAAGTCGCGCGGCGTCGACATCAACCTCGTCAACGTCATGACGATGGACTACTACCAGAACACGTCGAACATGGGCGCCGCCGCGATCAGCGCGGCCAACAGCCTGCACAGCCAGCTCGCGCAGATCTACCCGTCCAAGACCTCCGCCCAGCTGTGGGCCATGGAGGGCAACACCCCCATGATCGGTGTGAACGACTCGATCAACGAGGTGTTCACCACCGCCAACGCCACCTCCGTCGCCAACTTCGCCAAGACCAACGGCATCCAGCAACTCGCGTTCTGGGCGCTCGGCCGGGACAAGGCGTGCGCCACCAACGGCACTCTCTCCGACAGCTGTAGCGGTGTGTCGCAGAGCCCGTACCAGTTCACCAGCACGTTCAACACCATCACCGGCGGCGGTGGTGGCGGCGGCATCAACCCGACCGGCCCGATCACCGGATACGCCGGCCTCTGCCTGGACGACCGCGGTGCGTCGACCGCCAACGGCTCCGCGATCCAGGTGTACACGTGCAACGGAACCAACGCCCAGAACTGGACCGTCGACCAGACGAACAACACGCTGCAGGTCCTGGGCAAGTGCCTCGACGTCACGGCGGGCGGCACGGCCAACGGCACCAAGGTGCAGCTCTACGACTGCAACGGCAGCGGAGCGCAGGTCTGGGTACCCCAGACCGACGGCAGCCTGCTGAACCCGCAGTCCGGCAAGTGCCTCGATGACACGGGCTGGTCCACCACGCCCGGCACCCAGTCCCAGATCTGGTCCTGCACCGGCGGCGCCAACCAGAAGTGGACCCTTCCGGCTGCCTGAGCCGGCTCCGACCAAGCTGAAAGGGCACCGCCATGTTGCTGCGTTCCCTCTTCAGACGGGTACGCCCTGCGCGGCGTACCCGGACCGTGCGGTCGGTCAGCGGGCGCCCCGGGGTCTCCCGGCGCGCCCGCGCGGCCACCGCCGTCGCCGCGACGCTCGCCGCGATCGCCGCGCTGCTCGGCGGGGCGCTCGCCCCCTCGGCCGCCGCGCAGGGCACCGGCACCGTGTCGGCGGACGTCGCCCCGTCCCCGGCCGTCTTCATCCACCCCGGCGTGTTCGTCAGCCGCTCCCAACTGGACTTCGTCAAGAGCAAGGTGCAGGCCGGGGCCGAGCCCTGGGCCGGCGCCTGGAACCAGATGAAGTCCAGCGGCTACGCCTCGCTCTCCCGGGTCCCCGCGCCTCGGCCGGTCGTCGAGTGCGGACCGGTCTCCAACCCCAACTACGGCTGCACCGATGAGCGCGAGGACGCCATCGCCGCGTACACGGACGCCCTGATCTGGTACATCGGCGGCGACAGCCGTTACGCGGACAAGGCCGTCCAGATCATGAACGCCTGGTCCTCGGTGATCACCGACCACACCAACAGCAACGCCCCGCTCCAGACCGGCTGGGCGGGCGCGTCGTGGCCGCGGGCCGCCGAGATCATCCGGTACACCTACAACGGATGGGCGCCTGCGGACATCACCCGCTTCTCCGACATGCTGCGCAACGTCTACCTGCCCGAGATCATCAACGGCTCCAACAGCAACGGCAACTGGGAGCTGGTGATGATGGAGGCCGCGGTCGGCATCTCCGTCTTCCTGGACGACCACGCCGACTACGACCGGGCGATCGCCCGCTACCTCAACCGCACCAAGGCGTACGTCTACCTGTCCTCGGACGGCCAGTACCCGTACACCGTGCCGGGCAGCGGACTGGACACGCCCTCAAAGATCATCGGCTACTGGCAAGGCCAGTCCACCTTCGTCACCGGGCTGACCCAGGAGACCTGCCGGGACTTCGTGCACACCGGGTACGGCATCTCCTCGATCTCGCACGTCGCGGAGACGGCACTGATCCAGGGCCAGGACCTCTACCCGGAGGTCGGCGAACGGCTGCGGCAGGCGCTCGGCTTCCAGACGACGTACGAGAACGGCGCCGCCGTGCCGTCCTGGCTGTGCAACGGCTCGCTCAACCGCGGTCTCGGCCCGGTCACCGAGCCCGGCTTCAACGCCATGCACAACCGGTACGGCTACACCATGCCCAACACCCAGTCGTACACCGAGTCCCACCGCCCGCAGGGCACCAACAACCTCTGGGTGGCGTGGGAGACGCTCACCAACGCCGAGAACCCCGAGGTGGTGTCCGTCAACCCGCCGCCCCCGCCGCCGCCGACCCCGGTCGGCCCGATCGTCGGCATCGGCGGCAAGTGCGTCGATGTCGCCGGAGCGAACAGCGCCAACGGCACCGCCGTTCAGCTCTACGACTGCAACGGCACCGGCGCCCAGCAGTGGACCGTCGCCGGTGACGGCTCCCTGAAGGCCCTCGGCAAGTGCATGGACATCACGGCCGCGGGCACCGCCAACGGCACCAAGGTCCAGCTCTACGACTGCAACGGCACCGGCGCCCAGCAGTGGCAGCCTCAGGCCGACGGCACCCTGCGCAACCCGAACTCCGGACGCTGCCTGGACGCCACCGACCGCAGTTCCGCCAACGGAACCCGGCTCCAGATCTGGGACTGCGGCGCCGGCGCGTGGCAGCAGTGGACCCTGCCCACGCCATAGCCCCGGGCGGGCCCCGGAACCCGTGGGTGCCGGCCCCGCGGGTTCCGCACCTCGGAGTTGCGCATGTTCCGGACCCTGACGCGGTCGGCGCGGTGGGCCGACACGGCGGTCGGGGGCCGAGGGTCGTGCCCGAGCCCGAGCCCGAGCCCGAAGGCGTCGGCGTCGAGCGGGAGTGCCACCGCCGAGGGGTGCTGGTCGCGGACACGATCTCCGATGCGAAAATGGTCGGATGGCAGGCGTTGAGGAATTCACACCCGAGTCGGAGCGGGTCATGCGCACCCTGCGCGATCAGATCATCGACGGGACGCGGGCACCCGGCAGCAGGCTGGTGGAGCGGGAGATCGCCGCCGAGCTGGGTGTGAGCAGGCTGCCTGTCCGCGACGCTCTGCGGGACCTGGTCAACCAGGGGCTCGTGACGCCGCGCCCGCGTACCTGGGCCGTGGTCCGCGAGTTCACCCCTTCCGACATCTCGGACCTCAGCGAGGTGAGGTCCGTCCTGGAGGCGCTCGCGTTCCGGCTCGCCGCACAGCGTCGTACCCCCGAGGGCCTCGCCAAGCTGCGCGCCGACCTCGATGCCGAGGAGGCCGCCGCCGCCGTGGGCGACGGAGCGCGCGCACGGAGCGCGGCCGCCGACTTCCACGAAACCGCCACCGAGCTGGCCGACAACGCACTGCTCAGCGAGCTGTACTCGACGCTGCGCAGCCGGATGCGCTGGTTGCTGGGGCAGCATGACGACTTCGCCGCCGTCGCCGAGGAGCATGAGGAGTTGTATCGGGCGATCGAGGCGCGGGACGTGGAGGGCGTCGGGGAGCTGACGACGCGTCACCTGGCGGCCAGCCGGGACAAGGTCGCGGCACACCAGCGCAAGGCGGCGGCGCGGTAGTGGCCGCCGCCTTCGGGCCCGCCGGGTGAGGATGACGGGGATGTGGCCGTCGGGTTCTCCCGCGGCACGGCGGTGTTCCTCTTCAGGCGTCCCGTCCCGGTAGCCGGTTCCGGCAGCCGGCTCCGGTGGTCGGCCGCGGTGGTCGGTTCGTGGGGACGAGGATTGGTATACCGAATGCGTCAGTTTCCGACGTAGACGATGCCTTCCGGTACGTCGGACCGGATCTCCGTGCCGACGCGCCGCTCCAGCAGGTCGTCCAGGCGCTCCAGAGGGCCGATGAGGGCGCGTCCGCCCGCCTCGGCGACCCGCACGGCCGCGTCGACCTTCGGCTTCATCGAGCCCTCGGCGAAGGCGAGGCGGGCCAGGCCCTCCGGCGAGGCGGTGAGGATGTCGCGCTGCTCGGGCGTGCCCCAGTTCTCGCTGACGAAATCGCCGTCGGTGAGCATGATCAGCATGTCCGCCTTGAGGTCGGCGGCGAGCGCGGCGCTGGCCAGGTCCTTGTCGACCACGGCCTGCATGCCGATCTGGCGGCCCTTGGAGTCGGTGCGCACCGGCACGCCACCGCCCCCGACGCACACCACGAGCGTGCCGTTGTCCAGCAGGTTGCTGACCAGCGGCGCCTGCATGATGCGCAGCGGGACGGGCGAGGGGACCACACGCCGGAACGCCGCGCCGTCACGCGCGATCGTCCACCGGTACTCGGCGGCGGCTTCGGCCGCGTCCTGCGCCGAGTACTGCGGGCCGATCAGCTTGGTCGGCCGCTCGAAGGCGGGGTCCGCCTCGTCGACCTCGGTCGTGGTGACGAGGGCCGCCACCTCGCGCTCGCCGGCCAGCGCGTTGGAGAGCTCCTGCTGGATGACGTAACCGATCATGCCCTGGGTCTCCGCGCCGAGGATGTCCAGCGGGTAGGCCGCCACGTCCTGGTAGGCGAGGTTCTGCAGGGCCAGCAGGCCGACCTGGGGGCCGTTGCCGTGCGTGATGACGACCTCGTGCTCGCGGGCCAGGCTCGCCAGTGCCTGGCAGGAGCTCCGGACGTTCGCGCGCAGATGGTCGGCCGTCATCGGCTCCCCGCGTCGGGCCAATGCGTTTCCTCCGAGAGCGACGACGATGCGCATGATTTTTCCCTTGCTGGTGCTTGTGTTCCGCCGATGAAGGCAGAATGGTATACCAATCTGGTATACCAATAGTGCTGATCCGGGAAGAGTCACGGACAGACGCTTACGTACGGTAATGAGGAGGGCACGACGATGTGCCGCAAGGACCCGATCGGGGTGCGCGTGCGATCCGGCGACGCCGCGCTCCTCGACCGGCTGCGCGAGCCCACCGGGTCCGGCTCCGTGCACTCCGTCTTCACCCGCGTCGTCAACGTGCTGACGCCGCACGGCACGCTGATCGCGCTGGCCGCCCGTGACGGCGGCGACGCCCCCAGGACGCTGGTCGCCGACATCGCCGACTGGAGGGGGCTGGGGCTGGCGGCCGGCCAGAGCGTGACGTTCGCGCCCGGGAGCATCGGGCTCGCCGTCCCGTCCCGGCCCCTGCTCCTGACGACGACCGGCGCCCGCACCTGGGACCCGGTCACCCCGTCCCTCGCCCACCTCACGCCGAACGACTTCAAGGCAGCGGCCGTCGCCCTCGACCGGTTGAACCACGCGTACGGCGCCCGCGGCGGCATGCTCGGCGCGACGCCCGACGCGGGCCCGATGGAGGCGGCCGTCGTCCGCGCGCTGCACGAAGGGCGTACGACGCTTCTCGCCGCGGTGCGCCTCGGGGACCGCCCCCGCATCCGCCGCGGCATCCTCGCCCTGCTGGGCCTGGGGCCCGGCCTCACCCCGGCCGGCGACGACTTCCTCACCGGCTTCGCCCTGCTCGCCGCACTGCCGGGCAGCGAGCTGGCCGCCTTCGTACCCGTACTGCGCGACGTCCTGGCCGACCACGCCGGACGCACCACGGACCTCGGCCTCGCGACCGTCGGCGAGGCGGCCGACGGCCGGGCCCGCTCCGAACTCCTCGACCTGCTGAGCCTGTTGGCGAACGGTCATCCACCGGGGGATCTGCACGTTCCTGTCCGCAAGGTGCTGGCCATCGGCCACACCTCGGGCAGCGACACCCTGTCCGGCCTGGTGGCCGGGCTCCACCTGGAAGAAGAACTGCGAGGTTCGCTGTGAGCACCACAGCAGTCGTACGGAAGAACACGTACTTCGACTCCGTGTCCCTGATGTCCGTCTCGACCAAGGCCAACGGCCTGGACGGGGTGGAGCAGGCGTTCACCGCCATGGGCACCGAGATGAACAAGGGGGTGCTGGAGAATCTCGGCCTGCTCTCCGACGAGCTGCGCGCCGCGGGCAACGGCGACCTGATGATCGTCCTCGTCACCGCCGAAGGCGCCGACACGGAAGCCCTGCTGGCGCAGGTCGAGGATCTGCTGCACCGCAAGGCGCCCGCCTCCGCCGCGGCCGGCGCGGTCACGTACCGCACCATCGCGAGCGCCGCGCAGGCCGTCGAGGGGGCGAACCTCGCCATCATCGCGGTCAACGGTGCCTACGCCGGGCGCGAGGCCCGCAAGGCGCTGGAGAACGGCCTGCACGTCATGATGTTCAGCGACAACGTGCCCGTCGAGGAAGAGGTCGCGCTCAAGCACCTCGCCCACGAAAAGGGCCTGTTCATGATGGGCCCGGACTGCGGCACCGCCATCATCAACAACGTCGCCCTGTGCTTCGGCAACAAGGTACGGCCCGGCAACGTCGGCATCGTCGCCGCCTCCGGCACCGGCTCGCAGGAGGTCAGCGTCCGCGTCCACGCCCTCGGCGGCGGGATCTCGCAGCTGATCGGCACCGGCGGCCGCGACCTGAGCGAGGAGGTCGGCGGCATCATGATGACCGACGGCATCCGCGCGCTCGCGGCCGACCCGGCCACCGACGTCATCGTGCTGGTCTCCAAGCCGCCGGCCCCCTCGGTGGAGAAGAAGGTCCTCGCCGAGGTCGCCGCCGCGGGCAAGCCCGTCGTCGTCTGGTTCATCGACGGCTCGAAGGACGCGGTCGCCGCCGCCGGCGGGCACTTCGCCGCCGGCAGCCTCGACGCGGCCCGCCAGGCCGTCCGGCTCGCGGGCGTCGAGCAGACCGAGACCGAGGCGTTCGACGCCGAGGCCGCGGCGGCCGAGGTCGTCGCCCGGCTCTCCGCCGGCCAGCGCTACGTCCGCGGCCTGTTCTGCGGCGGCACGCTCTGCGACGAGACGATGTACGCGGTGCGCGACGCGGGCGCGGAGGTCTGGAGCAACATCCAGAAGGACCCCGCCCACCGGCTGACCGCCGCCGCCCCCAGCACCGGCCACACCTTCCTCGACTTCGGTGACGACGACTTCACCAACGGCCGTCCGCACCCGATGATCGACCCCACCCCGCGCCTGGAGCGGCTCGTCGAGGAGGCCAAGGACCCCGAGGTCGCCGCCGTCGTCATGGACTTCGTGCTCGGCTTCGGCGCCCACGAGGACCCGGTCGGCGCCACCCTGCCCGCCATCGAGGAGGCGCAGCGGATCGCCGCCGCGGGCGGCCGCCACCTGGAGATCATCGGCTACGTCCTCGGCACCGACCTGGACACCCCCTCCGTCGCGGCCCAGATCGCGGCCCTCACGGCCGCCGGCGTCACCGTCACCCGCAGCAGCACCGATACGGGCCGGTTCGCCCGTGAGATCGCGAAGAAGGCAGAGCAGGCATGAGCACCGAGCAGAACACCGAACTCACCGCGGCCGCCCGGCTGTTCAGCAGCGACCTGAACGTCGTCAACGTCGGCCTCGCCATGTTCGACGCGGACATCACGGCGCAGGGCGCCCAGGTGACGACGCTGGACTGGACCCCGCCCGGCGGCGGCGACGCCGAGGCCGCACGCGCCCTCGACGTCCTGGAGCGCCCCGAGCTCGCCGAGAAGATCGAGGCCGCCAACGCCGAGGCCGTCGAGCGGATCATGTCCGCCCGCCCGATGCTCGTCGGCTTCGGACGCGCCCTGGACGTGGTCCCCGGCATGACGCCGACCACCATCCTGCACGCGGGCCCGCCCATCACGTGGGATCGGATGAACGGCCCGATGAAGGGCGCCGTCACCGGCGCGATCGTCTTCGAGGGCCTGGCGAAGGACCTGGACGAGGCCGCTCAGGTCGCCGCGTCCGGCGCGATCACCTTCAAGCCGTGCCACGAGATGAACGCGGTCGGCTCCATGGCCGGTGTCACGTCCGCGTCGATGTACATGCACATCATCAAGAACGAGACGCACGGCAACACGGCGTACACCAACCTGTCCGAGCAGATGGCCAAGATCCTGCGGATGGGCGCCAACGACCAGAGCGTCGTCGACCGCCTGATCTGGATGCGGGACGTCTTCGGCCCGATGCTGAAGGAAGCCGTCGAGTTCACCGGCCCGATCGACCTGCGGCTGCTGCTCTCCCAGGCCATCCACATGGGCGACGAGTGCCACAACCGCAACGGCGCCGGCACCCTGCTGCTCTTCCAGGCCCTCGCCACCGGGCTGCTCCAGTCGTCCTTCACGACCGAGCAGAAGAAGGAGGTCTTCGACTTCGTCGCGAGCTCCGACTACTTCTCGGGACCGACCTGGCTGGGGATGGCCAAGGCCGCGCTGGACGCCGCCAACGGCGTCGAGTACTCGACCGTCCTGACCGCCATGGCCCGCAACGGCGTCGAGTTCGGCATCCGCGTCGCCGGCCTGCCCGGCCAGTGGTTCACCGGCCCCGCGCAGAAGGTCGTCGGCCCGATGTTCGCCGGGTACAAGCCGGAGGACTCCGGCCTCGACATCGGCGACAGCGCCATCACCGAGACGTACGGCTTCGGCGGCTTCGCCATGTCGGCCGCGCCCGCCATCGTCGCCCTCGTCGGCGGCACCGTGCAGGAGGCCATGGGCTACACCCGCGACATGGGTGAGATCACCACGGCGCAGAACCCCAACGTCACCATCCCCGCCCTCGACTTCCAGGGCCTGCCCACCGGCATCGACGTCCGCAAGGTCCTCGACACCGGGATCCTGCCGATCATCAACACGGCCATCGCCCACAAGGAAGCCGGCATCGGCATGATCGGCGCCGGCATCACCCACCCGCCCGCCGAGGCATTCACCAAGGCAGCCATCGCCCTCGCCGACGCCCTCGCCTGACGCGCGAGCCCACCCGGAAGCCCACACACGATGAACACACACCACAACGTCGCGGAGCAGGACGCCTCCGCCGCCCGGGAGCTCGACCCGGAGTACGAGCACAGCCCGGTCCCGGCGGGCAGCCGCAAGTCGCTGTTGACGGTCTCGGCCGTCTGGTTCGGGTTCCCGATGATCCTGACCAATGCCGTCCCCGGCGGCGTGGTCGTCGCCATGCTGGGCTTCTGGCGTGGACTGGCCGCCATCGCGGCGGCCAACCTCGTCATGCTCCTGTACGTGGGGATCCTCAGCCACCGCGCGGGCTCCACCGGCGAGAGCTTCTCGCTCCAGGCCACGCGCACCTTCGGCCGGGCCGGCTACGTCGTCGCCTCCGCGTTCCTCGCCACCATCGTGGTCGGCTGGTTCGCGTTCAACACCGGTGCCACCGGGGCGACCCTGCACCAGTCCTTCGGATGGCACGAACAACTCGTCGCCGGCCTGGCCGGGCTGGGCTTCATAGCCCTGACCTACCTCGGCATCAAGGCACTGTCCTGGCTGGGCGCCGTCGCCGCCCCGCTGTTCGTGATCGCGGGCATCGCGGCCCTGGTGATCGCCGCCGGCGAGCACGACCTGGGCGCCGTCTTCTCCTACCAGGGTGTCGGCGGCAACGCGGGACTCACCTTCGGCGCGGCGGTCTCCCTGGTCATGGCGACCTTCGCCGACTCCGGCACCATGACCGCCGACTTCACCCGCTGGTCGAAGAACGGCAGGCAGGCGGTTCTCGCCACGATCAGCGCCTTCCCGGTGGCCAGCATGGTGGCCCAGGTCACCGGCGGTGTGGTGGTCGCGGCGGGCGCGATCGCCGCACCGGCCACCGTGGGCGGCAACTTCCTGCCGCTCCTCACCGGCCAGCACTCCTCGGCCCTGAACGTGCTCGCCACCGTCTTCGTCTTCGTCAACCTCGGCTCCGTGTGCAGCCACTGCCTCTACAACGGTGCCCTGGGCTGGTCCCATCTGACGGGCAGGACGATGCGGCTGATGACGATCGTGCTCGGCCTCATCGGCACCGTGGCCGCGCTCGCCGGAGTGTGGAACCACTTCCTGGACTGGCTGGTCATCCTGAGCGTCTTCGTCCCGCCCCTGGGCGGCGTCCTGATCGCCGACCAGTTCTTCGCCCGCGGCGGCCGCAGCGCCATGGACCAACGGCCCACCGTGGCCGTGCGCCCCACCGCCTTCCTGGCCTGGGCCGTCGGAGCGGCAGCCGCGGGCGTGGCCCACTGGTACGCCCCACAGCTGTCCGACGCGGTCACCGGCCTGGTGGTCGCCGTCCTCGCCTACGCCGCCCTCGAACGGGCCGTGTCCCGCCGTCCCGAGGGAACTCCGGCCCCGGCCGAGCAGCTCCAAGGGGCGGCCGAGTAGACCTCGCGCCCCAAGCACACGTCGACGCGCACCTGCCCCAACCACAGCGGGCAGGTGCGCGTCAGCGCGTGACGGACTCTGGTACGCGTCGTGGACGATCCATACCATGGAGGCGTGGACGAGATCCTGGCCAACACAGTGCTGTTCGCCGGGCTGCGTCCGGATGCGGCCCGCACCTTGGAGAAGGTGTCGCAGCGGCGGCGTCTCGAACGCGGCGAGGTCGTGTTCCGGCTCGGCGATCTCGGCACGTCGATGTATGTGATCATCCGCGGCAAGATCGGGATGACCCGCCCCAACGGCGCGGACCGTGACAGTCTGCTGGCCGTACTGGGTCCCGGCGACCTCCTCGGCGAGCTCACCCTGTTCGACCCGGCGCCGCGCAAGGCCACGGCGACCGCGCTGACCGACCTCGAACTGGCCGAGTTCACGGCGTCGGCCGTACGCCAATGGCTGCAGGAGGAACCCGACGCGGCATGGCACTTCCTGCAACTGCTCGCTCGCCGGGTCCGGCGCATCAACGACGCCCTGGAAAATCTCCTGCACGGCCACATCCCGCACCGCGTCGCCCGCATGCTCCTCGATCTGGCCGAGAAGTTCGGTACCCCGACATCCGAAGGCATGCGCGTCGACCACGGCCTGACCCAGGAGCAACTCGCCCACTACGTGGGGGCATCACGCGAGAGCGTCAACAAGTCCCTGTCCGAACTCGCCAGCCGGGGCGTCGTCCGCCTCGAACCCCGTTGCCTGGTCATCCTCGACCTCGCCAGACTGACGCACAAGGCGAACGCGTGACCGTGCTCGGTGCCGGGAGCGGCTGAACGGCCGCACGGCTCCTGACCCAGAGGAGCCGTGCGGCCGTGGTGTGCGCCGGATGCGGAGTCTGCCGCTCACTTCCCGCGGTGGAGTACGCCGCTACTGAGACGTGCCGTCGACCCGCACGCGGAGCAGCTCCGCGGTGATGGGAGCGCCGAGTTGACGCAGCAGGCCCAGCTCGTCACCGAAGAACCAGGCCTCGGCGACCAGGCCCTCCTCGATGCGCCACACGCCGCACTCGAGGACCTCGAGCTTTCGGTGGGTGGCCGGGATGCCGAAGAGCCGGCCGGTGTGGGTGCCCCGCAGGGTCCACACCGCCCATACGCGGTCGTCCTTGGCGATGACGTCCTCGATCGTGTCGACGCGGTCGGAGATCGAGTGGGCGTCGTATCCCCGGCCGTCCTTCATGCCGGAGATGTCCGCCAAGGACGCGAATCCCCAGCGGTGATGGCGCATGCCGGGGCGCATGAACGTCCTGCGCTCGGCGAACGGCACCGACCGCAGCCGCAGGATCAGGTCGATGTTGGCCTGTTCCTGCGGGGTGTAGCTGAGTGGATCGACGTCCGGCGGCAGCGCCGCGGCGACCAGGCTGCGGACCGCGCTCATGCCGCAGTCCCCGCCGGGTCCTGTTCGACCACCCAGTCCAGGACGGTCCGGCCGAGGCAGGTCTCGTCCAGCTTGGGCAACAGCGCGGCGTGGACGGGGTGCTTCTGGTAGCGGTCCAGCGCGTCCTCGTCCACCAGGCGTACCAGCATGCCGTGCGTGACCCCTGCGTCGAGGGACCGCTTGTGGAAGTTCGGGCCGACGGTCAGTTCGATCAGGCCCGGCAGGACGGTGATGTCCTCGGCGAACTCGGCGAGCGCCTCGGTCACCGCCTCCTCCGCGCCCGGTCGCGCCTTCACGACGACGATGTGTTCGATCATGGTGGCTTCCTTCTGTTCTACAGCGCGTTGACGGTGATCCCGCCGTCCACGACGAGCGACGTGCCCGTGATGTAGCCGGCCCGCCGGGATGCCAGGAAGGCCACCGCGTCGGCGACCTCGGCCGATTCGGCCCACCGGCCGAGCAGCACGCCGAGCTTGGCGAGGTAGGCGTCGAGGAACTCCTCGGTCGTCCTGCCCGCCTTCTCCGCGGCCGCGGTGGCCCAGCCGGCCCGCCACTCGGTGGCGACCAGTCCGGGGACCACGGCGTTCACGGTGATCCCCTCGGGCGCGAGGTCGCGGGCCAGGTAGCGGGTGGCGTGGTGCATGGCCGCGTTGTTGAGGCCGTGGGTGAGGGCTCCCTCCCAGACCGTCTCGCCGGCGACCCCGCCGATGTTGACGATCCGGCCGGCTCCGCTCTTGTCCAGCAGCGGGTGCAGCGCCCGGATGATCCGGAGCATGCCGACCGTCTTCACGTCCAGGTCGCCGGCCCAGTCGTCGTCGTCCCAGAACAGCTGCCGGTCGAGCCGGCGCATCCGGTGCCCGGCGGCGATCACGAGGATCTGCACGCGGCCGAACTCCAGCTCGATCTGGCGGGCGGCCGCCTCGACCGAGGCCCGGTCGGTGACGTCGGCCTGGATGCCGACGACGGGCCCAGGGTGTCCCAGCGCCCGCAGCTCGGCCACCGTCTCGTCGAGGGTGGTCTTGGTACGGGCGAGCAGGACGACGCCCGTGCCCTCGGCGAGCAGCGCCGCGGCCGCGGCTTTGCCGATGCCGGTGCTGCCGCCGGAGACGACGGCCGTGGAGCCGGCGATTCCGAGATCCATGCGAGTCTCCGATCGCTCGGTCAGGACTGGGTGAGGACGAGCTCGATCTCCAGCGTGATCCGGACGAGGTCCGACACGATCGCCCCGCCGGAGTCGAGTGCGGCGTTCCAGGTGACGCCGAAGTCCTTGCGGTTGATCTCGGCGACGGCCGAGAAACCGGCCCGGATCGCGCCACGGTGCGAGATCACCCCGCCGAAGACGGTGTCGAGCACCACCGGCCGGGTCACGCCCTTGATGGTGAGGTCGCCCGGGATGTTCCAGCGCCCGTCGGCCGTCGGCTCCGCCGGGCCGCCGGTGAAGGTGATGACGGGGTGGGTCTCCACGTCGAGGAAGTCCGCGGAGCGGATCAGCTCGTCGCGCTTGGGGTGACCGGCGCTCACCGAGGCGACGTCGATGTCCGCGCGTACGGTCGCGCCGAGCGGGTTGTCGGCCGGGACGTCGACGGCGCCGTTGACGGCACCGAACCGGCCGGTCACCCGGGCCACGGTCATGTGCCGTACGGAGAACTCGACGAGCGAGTGGGCCGCGTCGATGGTCCAGGCGCCGGGCTGGAGCGGAGTCTCGGTAACGCTGTGCAGGGTGGTCACAAGGTTCCCCTTCTCGGGTTTCGTGAGCGGTGTGGGGTCGGTCAGCTGGTGGTGGCGGAGTACGCGACGTGCTCGGCGGTCTGCACCGGGTCGGTGAAGCGGGGCATCACCTCGTCGATGAAGCGGCGCATCGAGCGGGCGCCGAGAGCCGGGCTCATCTGCCCGTAGAGGAAGACCAGCGTCATGTGGCCGACGCCGGCGTCCTCGTACTCGCCGATCTTGCGGGCCACGGTCTCCGGGCCGCCGACGATCATGGCCTTCTCCAGGAAGCCGTCCCGGTCCACGGCCGAGACGCCGACGATGCTGTTCTTGAACCCGGCCCCCTTCGCGGTCCCGCCGAACGACTTCTTCGACTGCTCCGCGAGGTAGTCGAGCGGACCGGCGACGTCGGCCATCGCGGACTCGTCGCTCTCGCCGACGTAGACCATCTTCTGCACCATCGACCACTCCCGGGCGAAGGCGAGCGTCTCCTCGTCGTGGCCGGACGCGTTCAGCGTGTCGTGGTAGAGCCGCCACTTGCGGGCGGTCTCGGGCACGGCCTCGCGGGCGGTCATCAGCACCCACCCGCGCTCGGCGGTGTGGACGATGCCCTCGTCGGACAGCGCGGCGCGGCCGAACCGCGGCCCCGGCCTGGTGTACGGGGCCGGCATGATCCGGCGGGTCAGCACGCCCTGGGAGTGCGGCGTGGCGTACTCCAGGTCCGGATCGTCCAGGGTCTTGCGCGTGGCCTGCTCCGCGATCCGGATGACCTCGTCCATGAGCGCGCCGCGCTGCATCGGGTCCCGGCCGAGACCCTTGTACTCCTGCGGGGAACCGCCCGTGCCGACGCCGATGATGCACCGGCCCCGGGTGAGGATGTCGAGGGTGTTGCACGCCTCGGCGAAGTTCATCGGGTTCCACAGCGCCGGGACCGCGACCGACAGCACCACGTGCGCGTTCGTCAGCTGCGGCGCCAGGTACGCCCCGAACGTGAACGGGTTGCCGTAGGTGTTGTAGCCGGTGAAGTGGTGCTCGGTGAGACACACTCCGGCGAATCCGCTGCGGTCGGCGAGTATCGCCTGCGCCGTCACCGCGTCGATCACGTCGAGGTCGTGGTCGGGCCCCGGGGACTGGGCGTTCAGGTATACCGAGAAACGCATGACGGTCTACTCCTTGGATCCGATGGATGCGGGATCGAACGGTGCGGGGCCTCGTCGCGGTGGATCTTGGGAATCGGGGTGGCGCAGATGGTTCGCCACCTCCGTGCGGAGCTTGACGAAGTCGGCCGTGGCCCTGGTGGCGATCTGGTCGCGAGGCGTCGGCAGCGCCACCGGGATGTCGGCCGCGACGGTGGCGGGCGGGCGGGTCAGCGCGATCACCCGGTCGGAGATGTAGACGCTCTCGTCGATGTCGTGGGTGACGAACAGGACCGTGACACCGAACAGGTCGCGCACCGCCAGGGTGAGGTCCTCCAGGTCGACCCGGGTCTGCGCGTCGACGCTGGCGAACGGCTCGTCCATGAGCAGGACCTTGGGACGGCACGCCAGGGCGCGGGCGATGGCGACCCGCTGTTGCATGCCGCCGGACAGCTGCCAGGGGTAGCGGTCGGAGGCGTCGGCCAGGCCCACCGCCTCCAGGGACTCCTGGACCCGCGCCCTGCGCTCGGCGCGCGGTACGTGCGTCGCCTTCAGCGGAAACTCGATGTTGGCGCCCACCCGCAGCCACGGGAACAGCGAGCGGCTGTAGTCCTGGAACACGATCGCCAGATCGGTGGGGACTCCCCGTACGGGCTCCCCCAGCACGCTCATCTCGCCCGAGGTGGGCTTGAGCAGGCCGGCGACACAGAGCAGCAGAGTCGACTTGCCGGTGCCGGACGGCCCGACGATCGACACGAGTTCCCCGGGGGAGACCGTGAAGGACACGTCGGCGATCGCGTGGTGCGTCATGCCCTTGGCGACGTACGTGTGCGACAGCCCGCTCACGTCGATCACCGACGTCCGGGTCGTTTGCGCGTCGGTCACTTGCCTCGAACCCCCTTGTGCCAGCGCAGCAGCCGGCTCTCGACGGTGAGAAAGACGGTGTTGACCAGGTAGCCGGCGACGGCGAGCAGCACCATGGCGGCCCACATCCCCGTCATGTCGAAGTGCTGCTGGGCGGTGATCAGGCTGAAGCCGAGACCGCTGGTGGCCACCACCCACTCGGAGAGCACCATGAGGATCAGCGCGAGGGCGAGCCCGATGCGCATCCCGGCCGCGATGGCCGGCGCGCTCGACGGCAGCACCACCTGCACCAACTGGCGCCACCGGCTCAGGTGCAGGGCCCGTGCGCTGAGCCGCAGCCGGGGATCGACGGAAGCCGCCGCGGTCATGGTGTTGAGCAGGACCGGCCAGACGCAGCCGAACGCGATCAGCGTCACCCGCATGCCCGTGGACGCCCCGAACAGCAGCAGGAAGACGGGTACGACAGCCGGGGTGGGCAGCGCCCGCAGGAACTGCGCCGGCGGGTCGATGATCTGACGCGCGGTCCGTACGGCGCCCGCCAGGACCCCGACCGCCGCGCCGATCAGCGACCCGAGCAGCCAGCCCGTCAGCATCCGTCCCATGCTCGGCGCGACGTCGGCCATGAAGGCCGCGGTCACGAACAGGTGGGTGGCCGGGCCGGAGAACCAGTCGACGAGGATCCGGTGGAAGATGTCGGTCGGCGGCGGGAAGAACAGGTTGCCGGCGTCGCTCGCCGCCCACTGCCAGACGAGCAGCAGCAGGACGAGCACCCCGAACCGCGCCACGGCGCCCTTGCCCAGCCTGGCCAGCAGACGGACCTGGCGGGCCGCCGGCCGGCGGATCAGGCCGGCTGTCGTCAGGGTCATGACGTCCCCTCTCGTCCGTGCCACGGGAACGCGCGCCGTTCGATCGCGGTGGCCGCGGAGTTCACGGCCAGGCCGAGCAGTCCGGCGACCGCCACCGAGGCGTACACGAGGTCGGCGTGGAAGCCGCCCCGGCTGGAGTCGAGGATGAACGCGCCGATCCCCTGGGTCGTACCGATGATCAGTTCGGCTGCGACCGTGACCACCAGCGCCAGGCTGACCGCGATGCGCACACCGGCGCCGATGGCGGGCGCCGCCGACGGGATGACGACGGTGCACACCCGGCGCGGCCACGTCGCCCCGAACAGGCCGGCCGTCTGCAGAGCGACCCCGTCCACGTCCTGTACGCCGTGCACCGTGTTGAGCAGGATCGGCCAGAAGACCGCGATGGCGACCGCGAGGACCACACTCGTCTGCCCGAGCCCGACCGTGAGTGTCAGCAGCGGGATGAGCGCCACCGCCGGCAGCGGTCGCAGCACGTCGATCACCACCCGGGTGGCCCGCAGGGCCGCGGGGAACAGCCCCAGCAGCAACCCGCAGATCACCGCCGCCGGCGCGGCCACCACCATCGCGAGCCCGGCCGAGGCGAGCGTGTGCCCGATGTCGGACAGGAAGCGCGAGGCGGTGAGCAACTCGCCGAGCCGGGCCACGATCGTGGTGGCCGGTGGCAGATAGCGCGGTTCGACAAGGCCGCACCAGCTCACCAACTGGTCGGCGAGGCAGATCGCGAGAAGGCCGACCAGCCCGCGGACGAAGGCGCTGCGCGCCGCCGCCCGTGCGCCCCGGGCGGACCGGCCCGGGTGCCGTGGCGCGGCCGTCGAGGCCGTCGCGGTGCTCCGCGCCGTGCCCGCGCCGCCCTCGCCGGTCTTTGTGCGGGCCCGGGGCCCCACCGTCCCCGGGCTGGTCGTTTTCCAGGTGGACATGACCGGTCAGCTCCCGGACGGGGCCGGCGCGGCGAACGACTTACCGGCGTCGATCTTGGCGGTGAGGAGGCCGTTGGCCACCATGAGGTCGGCCAGGGACTGCAAGGCGGCCGTGTCCGTCACGTTCTGGATGTACGTCGGCAGCGTGATGCTCTTCGCCAGTTCGTCGGTGACGCCGCTGTATTTGGGGATGAGCGCGCGGACGACGCTCTGGTCCGCGTCCGCCTTCCGGTTGGCGGCGGTGAGACCGTCGCGGAAGGCGGTGACCGCCTTCGGGTTCTTCTGCACGTACGCGTTGGTGGCGACGTACGCCCCGATCAGCATGTCCTTGTTGCCGCCGGTGAAGACGTCCAGCACCACGTTCGTCTTGAGGTGCTGCTTGATCTCGCTCTGGAACGGCTCGGGCGTGCACACCGCGTCGGTGACCTTGTTCTGCAGGGTGCTCTCGTGGTCGACCTGGGGCACCGTCACGAGCTCGACCTTCTTGGCGTCGACGCCGGCGGCCTTGAGCAGGTTCGGGACGGCGAGGGCACAGGAGGAGGTGGGCGAGGGGATGGCGACCTTCTTGCCGACCAGGTCGGCCGGCTTGGTGATCCCCGAGCCGGATCGGCTGAGCACCCGGATCTGACCTGGCGCCCCCTGGTCACCGAGGGCGACGATCGAGATCGGCACGCCCTTCGCCTGGGCGGCGAGAGCGTCGGGCACGGTCGCCCACACGATCGGGTACGCGCCGGACATCAGCCCGACGATCGTGGACTGGGCGCCCTGGTGGGTGTGCATGGCGACCTTGATGCCCGCATGTTCGAACGTCCCGGACGAGGCGCCGTACGCCGCGGCGGCGCTGGAGGCGTTCGGCGGCGCGTCGACCGTGATCGTCGACGCGGTTCTACCGGCCGCGGCCTGGGTTCCGCCGCCGGGCGCGGCCGACGTCGCCCCCGGAGAACCGGAGCAGGACGCCAGGGCCGACACCGAGACGGCGGCCGTAATGACGTACACACATCGAGCGAGTCGGCCCGGCCGACATGTTTGTGCTCGGCTTGTCATCGACGATGCACCTTCCCTTCACTGTTGCCGGAGTGACGGGTGCGGCCTCGACAGCCCCCGATCGCAACGGTCCGCACTGACGGTTGCGCTGGTGAGTGCCCGGCGGAATGACTGCTCGTCACCGCTCGGGAATGAGCCTCTAACGACGCCGAATAAAAGCCGACCTCGGCCGCACGGGTCAATGAATCTCCGTGTGGAATCCTGCACTTCGCGACGGCCGACGAATGTCTTGACCCGATGCCGCGCAGCGTGAATTGTTGAAGGGATCTCCGCCTCCGGCCGGGGAGGTTGCCGTTTGCCGGCGATGGGCCGGGTTGCGGGCGGAGCGCGGCACCTGAGGCGAAAGCGGCCCGACGGGCGGCTCCCGCCGCAGGTGGCGAGGTACCTGGTGACGGCGCCGGCGCCGCTCGCGGGCGACGACCACGCACCCGCACCGTGTCGGATTCTGCACAGAAGATTGTGCCGGGCCTGTATTCCCTGCTTCGCTGAACCGGCGATACCTCTCTGCCATGACATTCGAGGAGTCCGAATGAGCACGGCGTTCACCGACTGCATGTCGATGTCCCCCATAGTCAATCTGGCGGGTTACGGAGTTGAGGCCGACCATTTCCGATCGCTCGCCGCCGCACTTCCGACGGGCGTCACCGTCGTCACCACGCTGATGGCGGACGGCGCGCCGGTCGGTATGACGTCGGGTGCGGTGTGCAGCCTGTCGTGCGAACCGCCGCTCGTGCTCACCTGCATCGCGAGGGGTTCGCAGACGCTTGGGGAGATCAAGCGGCGGCGGAGCTTCTGCGTCAACGTGCTGGCGTCCGGCGCGGACGCGATCTCGAACCGGTTCGCGGCCTCCGGCGGTGACAAGTTCTCCGGCGTCGACTGGCGGCCCGGGCCGGGCGGCCTGCCGGTCCTGGCCACGGGCACGACCGCGCACGCGGTCTGCGAGCTGTACCAGGTCGTCCCCGCCGGCGACCACGAGATCGTCATCGGGCTGATCGTCGCCGGGGATTCCGACCCCTCGGGATCGCCGCTCGTGTACTACCGCCGTACCTACGCGGGGTTCGACGCCCCTGCCTGAGCCCGACCCGTCCGGTTCGGTGATCGCAGGTTCAGGGGCCGTTGACGTATCTCGGGGCCCGTTCGCCGTGGAACGGTGATTGACTGGCCCCGGCAGTCACCGCACCCACCGCGCAGGAGAATCCCGCAGCCATGAGCCAGCCCTACACGTACGAGTACAAGGTCGTCACCTTCCGGGAGTCGCTGATCGGCGATGCCCTGGACGCCGGCAAGCTGGAGAAGGTCCTCAACAAGCATGCCGAGGACGGCTGGGGGCTGAAGGCGATAACGTCCGCCGACGTGAAGGGGCGCATCGGGCCCGGCGCGGTCGAGGGACTTCTGCTCACCTTCGAACGGCCGCGTCAGTAGGGACTGCCGTCGTCGGCCGTCCCGGAGGACGGCCGTCAGCACGTGGGGGCAGCGGGCAGTCCCGGACAGATGGTCCGTTGAGCGAGAACGCGGCCGTGATGACGTCTCGCCTGTCATAATCGCGGCAGGCCTTGGTCATCAAATGGCGGTGCGTCAACGCGTTCGGGAGCCTGCGACGCCGCGCGGCAGACCGTGCGACCTTTTCCGCGCGGAGGAAACAGGCGTCCCCGTGTCGTTGCGGGTGAGGACTTGCCTCATGTCGGGTTCTCACCCGGCGATGCGCCGGGGCAGGGGATGAAACGGGGGTGGTGTGATGGCGGACGTCGTCGCGGTGCATGGGATCTTCGCCAACAGGTCGAGCCGCAGCGAGATGCACGACTCGTGGCTGGCCGCTCTGCGCGAGGGCCTGGAGAACGTCAGGTTCGACGAGGCCGACGAACTCACCATGGAGTGCGCGTTCTACGGGCACCTGTACAACGACGGGAAGGCCGGCACGGCCTGGCAGTACGTGCTCGGCGACCTGCGTCCGGGCGTCGAGGAGGATCTCCTGGTCGCACTGGCCGAAGCGGTCGAGGACCCGTCACGCGAGGCGGTGGGCAAGGCGGGATACGCCCCGCGGGGCGTGCAATGGGCGATCCGCGTTCTCCAGTCGCGCAAGTTCTTCGGCGGCACGGCCGCCGGGATCATCGGCTTCGTCAAACAGGTGGCCCGCTACCTGCGGGACGACGACTTCAAGAAGGCGGTCAGCGCCGAGTTCAGCGCCGCGATGGAGTCCCGGCCCCGCCTGGTGATCGCCCACTCGCTGGGGAGCGTCGTCGCCTACGACTGGCTGAGGTCCCACTCCGCGACGTCCGCGACCACGCTGATCACCCTCGGCTCACCGCTGGGACTGCGCCCGGTGCTGCGCGAACTGCATCCGTTCGTCGACGCCTGTCAGGCTCCCTGGCCCACCGGCATCGCCACCTGGGTCAACGTCGCCGCGAAGGAGGACGCCGTCGCCTCGGTCAAGGAGCTGCACGGCCTGTTCGCGGGGAAGATCCATGACTTTCCGGCGTCCAACTCCCGTGGCACCGCCCACGATGTCACGGCGTACCTGAAGAACGTCCACACCGCGCGATCGGTGAAGGTGGCACTTGACTGAGGGCGCGCGGCACCCGGGTTACTTCTGTATTTCCGGACGCCCCGTGTACGGCGGGTCGTTCGCGAACCTGGAGAAGGTGCCGGAAGAGGTCAGGGCCGTCCGTGCGGGCCTCGGCGCGCTCGGCCTGACCGAGTTGTTCCCCGGTGCGGACGGCGACGGGGACGCGCTGTCCCACAGCGACCTCCGGGACGCCCTGCAGAACTGGAGCGGGGAGGCCGCCAAGTACACGGGCCCGCGAACGGCGACCCTGGTCGTCTACGCGACGGGCCACGGCTTCAAACTGAGAACGGACTGGGTGCTGGCGCCGACGGAATACGAGGCACCCGACAACCAGCAGGACATGGACGACCGGGCTGTCACGAAACCGGCCGAACTGATCAGGGCGTTGTGGCAGCGCAGAGACCTCGCCCAGGTCCTGCTGATCCTGGACGCGTGCGGTGCCGCCCCCGGTGGTGAGCAGGCCCTGCTGGACACCATCGCCCAGGCCGTCCACCGGAACGACGACGACCAGTTGGACCTGTGGGTCGTGGCGGCGGCCCGGCGCACCGAGGAGGCCCTGGAGACCGTCTTCTCCCAGGCCCTCACCACCGCGTTGCGTGACGCCGCCGTCCCCTCCACCGACCGACCGCACCTGGACCTGACCCAGGTGATGGAATCCGTACAGGAAGCCCTGGCCCGCACCAGCCAGCGGGCGCGGACCGTGGCCGGGCACGGTGATCCACGCTGCCGTGCGCTGCCCAACCCCCGTTACATGCCGACCGAGTTGCCGACCTGGATGCCTCCCGGTTGGGGCTGGGTCTCCCGCGGCGTGGTCAACGACGCGGCGCCCGGCTGGTACTTCACCGGCCGCGACGCCGAACTGCGCACCCTCCTCGACCACCTGACCGGCACCGGAACGGCCCCCGTACTGTGGCTCACCGGCTCGCACGGCAGCGGCAAGACCGCGCTCCTGGGCCGCATCGTCACCACGGCGTCCGGCGAACTGCGTGACAGGCTCCCCGTGGTGGCCCGGCACGGCGTCCTGCCGGCCGGCGACCTGACCCTGGCCGCGGTCGACGCCCGCGACGGTACGCCCGACCGGCTGGCCGCCGACATCGCCAGGTCCCTCGGGCTCACCTCCACGAGCGTCCCCGGTCTGCTGGCCGAGCTCAGGAAACACAGCCCAGGAGCCGTCCGCGGCATCGTCGTCGACCACCTGGACGAGGCCAGGGAGCCGGTCACCGTACTCACCGAACTGGTCGAGCCGCTCGCCGCGTTACCGGCCGTCCGGGTGGTGGTGGGTGCCGCTCGGCAACTGTCCGACCGCCCCGCACGCCTGATCCTCGACCTGGACGCCCCGGTGCACCAGGGGGCCTCGTCCGTGGGCGCCTATCTGCGGACCCGGCTCGCCTACGCCGGGCAGGTCCCCGACGGTGTCGTCACCGCCCTCGAGAAGATCTGCGGTGGCTGCTTCGCCGCGGCCGTCGCCGCGGCGGACATCCTGGTCCGGGAGGGCACCGGAGCGCTGGAACGCGCACGCGAGGCCGCCGTCGTACGGCTCGACGGCCTGCTCCGCCGCACGCTGCGGGAGTTCCTCCCGCAGGCCGCCACAGCAGTGGCGGACACCCTGACCGCGCTGTGCTCCTTCGGCGACGACCTCTTCCTCGATGTGCGGACCTGGGCCGCCGTCGCCTCACGTCTCGCGAGTACGGCAGGGCCCGCTCCTGTCGCCGTTCCTGTTTCGGCGGTGGAGCTGGCGGCCTGTCTGCCCGCCTGCGGGACCCTCCTCGTGCGGCGGGACGCCCCCGCCGGACAGCCGGAACAGGGGGACGCCGGGGACGTCCACGGCGCATGGCGGCCACGTCACCCGGCGCCCGCCGGCGCGCAGGGGCCCCGCCGTACCGTGCTGCGCCACCTGCTCGACGAGCTCCGTGTGGCCGACCACGGCTGGGAGAACGTCCCGCCGCACCTGCTCGCCGTCCTCGCCGCCGCCGTGGCCGACCCCACCAGCGGTATGCAACTCCTGCTGGACGACCCCGACTTCCTGCTCGCGCTGCCCGGCCCCACCATGACGCGCACCGTGCGCGCCCTGCGCGGCCCGGACCAGGCGGCCCGCACCGCCGTATGGAACAGCCAGCCCCGGCGCGGGACACCGCAGCAACGGCGGTTCGCCCTCGCCCTCGCGGCCACCCGGAGGAGTCTCACCGAACTCGCGCGGGCGGTCGGACCCGTCAGCACGCCCGGCGGGTCACTGGAGGTGCTCTGGGCGAACCCGGGAGTCCGTGACCGTCACGCGACCACGCGCGTGTCGGCCGCCGGGAAACCCGGACCGGGCTCCCTCATCACCGCGCACGACGACGGCACGCTGATCTGGTGGAACGGCGCCAGCGGTGAGCAGGAGGCGTCGAGGCCCGGGGCCGGACCGCTCAGGGACCTGCACGCGATATCGGACGCCGGGGATCCGGGGGAGAGCGAAGCCGGCGGTGACCTGGAGGGGAGCGAAGCCGGCGGTGACCTGGAGGAGGGTGAAGTCTCCGGGAAGCCGGAGGAGGGCGAAGTCGCCGGGGACGCCGAGGGTGCGTGCGCGCTGCTCGTCCTCGCGGACGGCTCCGTGCTTCGCCGCACGCGGGACTCCTCAGGCGACGGTCAGGTGCTGCGACAGGGGACCGGCGAGTTGCCCGGACCGTCCGCGTCGCACCCGGCCGGCCTGCTCGCCCTGGCCGAGGGCGACACCGTCGAGTTGCTGTCCGCCACCAGCGCCGACCCCGTGCGCGCCGAAGTGTTCCGCAAGCCCGTCGTCGCCCTGGCCGTGGCCGGCCGGCGGGACGACCCGGTCGTCTGGGTGGCCACCCTCGACGGAGTGGTCCACCGGTGGGCTCCGGCAGGTTCGGCCACTCCCAGGAGGGTGGCGCTGTGCCCGAATCCCGTGCGGCTGGTGGCCTCGGCCGACGGCGAGACCGCGGCGATCGTGGACGCCGGTGGCGCCTGCACGTTCGTGGGGGGAGCCGCCCCGCTCGCGGGCTTCGTGCCACCGCTCGGACACGCCGTACGGGCCGTTCACCTGACGGCCGACTGGTTCGCCGTCGCCGGCGGCGACCGGGACGACAGTTGGCTGGACACCCACAGCACCGTCAACGGACTCGGCACCCGCTGGCCACTCGACGGACTGCCGGCCGGAATCTGCTCGCACGGCCCCGACGGCCTGATCGTGGCGACGTCCCGCGCGCTCGCCCTGCTGCGCGCCCGGACCGGACGAAGCCCCGTGCCGGGCGGGCCGCGGTAACGGCACCAGGAGGTAATCGGGATGGCAACAGCACCACACTCCGCGGCTCGTACGCCCGGCAGCGCGTTCGTCCGCGATCGGCTGGCCGGAGTCCTCCTGCTGCTGAACCGTGCGGCCACCCAGGACATCGGCGGACCCGAACTCGCGGTCGCACTGGGGGAGTTCGACCTCGACGGCGACTGGATCGGCACACTCGTGAACGGGCCGGACGCCGCCGCCGTCGTCGCCTCCCTGCCCGACTGGCTGACGGTGACCGAGAACAGTGGCCTCGCCCTCCTCGCCGATGCCTACCTGGACGGTGACGCGCAGGGTGCCTCGGCGGAGTCTGCGGAGCCCGACGAGGCGGCGGGGACGCCCGCCCCCATACGCCGTGTCATCGATCAGCTGTCCGACGACGTGCTGGAGCAACTCGCGACGTTGTGGGCCCACGGCCCCGCGGCCTCCTCGCCCGAGGACGACGGCGACGGCGATGGTGATGGCGACGGCGATGGCGATGGTGACGGAGAGGGACCCCGGAGGGGGCCGACGCACGCGGCGGTGTTCGATGCGCCCGGCGGACACCTCGCGATCACCTTGACCGGCGAACCGGCCACGGCGGGGACGCCGACTGCCACGGCGGAGAACGCGGCGGGCACGGAGAACGCGGCGGGCACGGAGAACGCGGCGGGCACGGAGAACGCGGCGGGCACGGAGAACGCGGCGGGCACGGAGACCGTACCGGGTGTGGAGATCACGGCGGTGACGGCGGCCGGGGCGGCACCGGCCGTGGACGGTGCGGGCCCGGCCGGGAGGCCCGCGTGGGTCCGGCCCCTCGAGTGGGCCGGACCGCACCTCATGGCCGCATGGGAGGCGGTGGCCGGGCTGCTCGCGACGCTCGGAGTCGCCGGCCCGGCCGCGAGGCCGCCCCTGCCGGCCGGAGTGTGGCCCGCCTGGCAGCACGCCGACGACCCCACGATCGCGCTCGGCTACGCGCTCGACATCCTCGCGGCGGCGACAGAACTGCCGTCCCGCCCCGACGTCCTGGCCGTAGGCGCCCGGACGGAGGGGCAGAGCTTCGCGCCGATGGCGGCGCCGGAACTGTCCGCCCGAGTGGAGGCGCTCGCGAAGGTCGGCGTCACCACCGTCCTCGCCCCCACCGCGAGCGGCTGGGTCCTGGCAGGCCCGGGAGACCGCAGTACGGCCCTCGCCGACGTGCCCGCCGCCCCGACCCTGGACGCCGCCGCCACCGCCGTCTGGGGCGAGCGCTGGGCCGACTGGAAGCGTGCCCGCCACATCGAGGAGCTGGCCCGCCTGGGCTGGGTGCCCGATCCGCTGGAGCCCCGGCCCGGCGACATCCCGATGGACGAGGCCGACGACCTGGTCGGGTTCTTCCACGGGACGAAGCAGAAGAAGCCGGAGCCGGCCCCCGCACACGGCAAAGCGGGCAACGCGGGCAACGCGGCCAGGAAGCAGGCCGGCACCCGGAAGCGGACCGTGCAGGGCAGGCGCCTGGCCGTCGTCGGCGGCGCCGCGCGCAGTGGTAAGACCACCATCGCCCGGCTGCTGGCCGAAGAGCTGCGCGGCGAGGGCTGGCAGGTGCAGGCGCTCCGGTCCCGGCACGGCGAACTGCCCGACCGGGACCCGCTGATCGAGGCCTGCCACCACGCCACCGCTCTGCTGGAGCACGACGGGACCACGCCGTTCCTGCTGATCCTGGACGGTCTGCTGCCGCTCCAGGGCGGCAACAACGCGGTCGGCGCCCTGCTGCCCATGGTGTCGGAAGCCGTCCGGTCGAGCGTGCTCGCCGTTCTGGAGTACGACATCTCGGCCACCAACGAGTGGAAGACGGACAACGTCGACATCGTGCCGTCCATCGTGGGCAAGCAGCGCCTGAGGGACTTCGTCGAGCGGGCGAACCGCGCCCACCCCGGCACTCTGGACCGCCGGGCCGGGCTGGCCGAGGTCGAACGGGAGGACGGCACCCGGGACCCCGGAGTGGTCATCAGGAAGATGGGCGCCGAGGGAGGCGACGACCCCTTCCTCGCCTGCTTCGACGAACTGGGCGGCCGTCGGGAGCAGGAGGCCGTGGCTCGGGCCGCGGCGACCTCACTGATCCATGCGGGAGTTCCCGAGGAGACACTCGCCGACCTCACCGAGGAACAGCGGCAGATCCTTGGTGTCGAGTCCCTGGCCGGGCAGGGACTGGCGAGGATCGCGAGCGTCGAGGACAGCGAGCGGATCCTGCGACGGGCGCTGCAGATCGAGGAGGACCCCCACGCGCCCGACCTGGTTCCCCCGGCGGCTGAGCGACGGGTGCGGGAGAAGGTCGTCGAGCTCGTGCGGCCCCAGGTCGAGGAACTCATGCGCGAGGCCCCCCGCGAGGTCCTGCCGTGGTTGCTCGGCGCCCGGCTCTACCGTGCCCAGGTCGCGGCCGATCTCCTCGCCCGCACCCGCGCCGACCGCACGCTCCACGACTGGCTCCAGCGAGCGCAGGCGGCGGAACTCGCCCGCTGCCTCACCGCGCTCGGCACCTCGCTCGACGAGGAGACGACCGACGACTTCGTCCTGCGGCTGACGCAGTTGCTCAAGGAGGACCCCTCACCGCTGCGGCTGCACGACCTGGTGAATGTCATCCGTGGAATCCGGCACGCCATGTCCACCGGCCGGCTCGACTTCAACGAGGTCGCCCCGTGGCTGAAGGTCCAGGTGAACGTCGCCGTCGACAGCGGCGAGGGAACCACGCAGGAACGCCTGCACCTGCTCAGTCTGATCGAGTGGTTCCAGAGCGCGGAACTGAACGAGATCATCGTCAAACGGGTCGCGGAGGTCGTCACCGGCCTGAGCCCCACCTCGGCCGCCGACTACTTCCTGGTGCTGCAGGCCCTGAGGCTGCAACGCCGGCTGTGGCGGCGCGTGGCGGAGGACACCGACGTCCATTACGAGGACGCCGCCGGATACCACCCGGTCGACCGGGAACCGGGTCCGGAGATGCTGGTCGACTACCGGGTCAAGGCGGAGGACGGGTTCGCCGTCATGCTCGCCGGGATGATGTTGCGCCGTCAGGTGGAGCGGACCGAGTGGGCCGAGATGATCGACGAGTACCAGCACCTGCTCCAGCCCGCGCTCGACCACAGCAGCCCTCGCGACGTCATCACCGCGCTGCAGGAGCTGCGGCGGACCTCGGGCATGCACCGCAACGAGATCTTCAAGCGGGCCGTGGACACCAGTTGGGACCGGGGCCGCTACCTGGACGCGCTCCGCACCCTGCTGCGCCGCGCCTCGCCGATGGAGACCGTCGAACTCCTGCGTGTCGTGCAGAGTCTGCACGCCTGGTGCGCCTGCCTCCTGCTGTCCGCCCCCACCGGGCGACCGGTGCGCAGTGCCGCCGACCTCGAACCCGACGAGAAGTTCGTGACGAAGCTCGCCCAGGCGGCGAGGAACGACCCCCGGGCCGCGGGGATGCTGCTGTCCGTGACGTACGCGGTGGAGGATCCCTACCACCAGCGGGGCAGGACCTTCGCACAGCGGCTGGGCGACGCGTTCGGCGAGCCGACCGTGGTCGACTGGCTGCAGCGAGACCCTCGCCCGTCCGTGAAGTACCACGTGGTGAAGGGGTTGTGGGAGGCGCAGGTGTCGTACCGGGCGACCTGCCTGGACCTGATGGTCGACCTCGTCGCGCAGACGCTCACGACGTCCCGGCGGGTGTGGGGTCCCCGGCTGGCCCTGCGGCTCGGAGCCGACCCCGAACTGGGCGCGGGCTTCCTGCAGCGGCTGCGCGAGAAGGTCGGCATCGACGACCTGCTGGCGGGCATGAGCGTCTGGTATCCCCCGGACGCGCAGGCGGAGTTCCATCGACTGGCCCGTGCCCTGTATCCCAACGCCGCCCACCGGTACGCCCAGACGTTCGACGTGCGCGAACTGGCGCAGCGGCTGGCCAACGCGCAGACCATCCCGGTCGCCGAGGCCTGCCGGGAGATCGCCCGCACGATGCGGCACACCGACGGGATCTCCGGGGCCGCCCTCCTGCAGAAGACCAGCAAGATCGTCGACCGGCCGGACGTCTGGCTCGACCGGCTCGACTCCGTGCGGACCGGCGGGGAGTTCGCGCAGCTCCTGCATGTCCTCGACCATGTCGACCGGGGATTCGTCACCCGGCTGCTCACCAAGTACGGCGGACTCACGATGCGCACCGTCCACTCGACGCAGGAGTCGCGGCTGGCCTGGCGGACGCGCAGCGAGATGTACCAGAACCCGGTCGCGGCGGCCGGGCTGCTCGCGGCCCTCGAGGACGTGGCGGGACTGGGCGAGCCCGTCTACCGGGGGCTCACCGGCGACGCGATGCTGATGAAGATCTTCACCGAGGAACTGCAGCTGCTGCAGAACCCGTCCGAGCAGTACACGGCGGCGCTGCACCTCGCGCGGATAGGGGTCGGGCCCACCCAGGCGCTCCACACGGACTGGACCACGATGACGTACGAGCTGAAGAAGCTCATCATCACCACCGTCTCCAGCCCGCGGGTCATCCGGGACATCCTGCGCACCATGGCGCTGTGGGAGCGGCGCTGGGCACTCGAACTGGTGCCGAAGATCGACCACGTGAAGCTGGAACGGCGGCTGCGGCTGGGCATCCTCGCCGACCTGGAACCGGCCGTCGGTCTCGCCGCACTCCTGACCGGCCTCGACGACAATGTCGGGGCACCGGTGGTGTTCGAGGCACTCAAGGAGGTCGGCTGGGCGCGGGTGGTCGAGCACGTCGACGTGCCCGTGGGAGTGCTGCTGCTCCGGCTGGCGGCCCGGCTGCAGCCGCACCACGCCGGTGCCGTCGCCGCGGCCGTCAACGACCGGATCGTCTCCCTGCTCTCCCGCGAGATCGTCCTCGACGACCGGGCCATGTGGTGGGACGTGGGCCACGCCTGCCAGGCACTGTCGACCCTAGGCTTCGGCGTACGGAACCTCGGCGGTCCACCGGCCCGGGAGCCGCTGGTCGCCGACGCCGCGCCGGTCTCCCGCGCCCTGAGCCAATTGCCCGCCACCCCATGGCGCAACCGTCACCAGACCCTGGCGGTCGAACGTCTCCTCAGCCACCCGCCGCGCACGCCCCGCGACCTGACCCTGGCACTGGCCGGAGCCACCGCGGCCGGCCGCCTCGGCGAACTCCTCGACCGCCTCGGCGACCTCAGCCGCCTCGCCGACGCCTCGACCAGGGACCTGGCCGACCTGACCGAGTTCGCCGAGTCCCACCCCGACCTCGCCGTGGCGCTCCACCCGTACCGCGCCTGCTTCGAAGCATGTCTCCAGTCGGCCACCTCAGTCGCCTCACTGGACAGCCGCCGCCTCCGCCAGAGCATCACCCGACTCACCTCGGGCAGGACGGCGAACGATGCCGGCTGACTCACCGTCAGGCCGAGCCGTCGATCACGGCGCGGTGTGGGAAGGTGCCGCCCGGGACGGGACATACGGGCGGGTCGAGCGGGAACGGCGGTTCCTGCTCGCCGGCCCGCCGGCGGCGGCCGTCGTCACCGCCCGCCGCCGGATCACCGACCGGTACCTGACGGGCACACGCCTACGTCTGCGGTGTGACGAGAGCCTGGACAGCGGCACGCGGGTGTTCAAGCTCACGCAGAAGACGCCCGCCGAACGACCGGGTGCTGTCCAGGGGCTGGTCACCAGCATCACACTGTCCCCTCGTGAGTACGAGCTGCTCGCTTCGCTCCCGGCCTCTGCGCTGTCCAAGACCCGTCTGAGCGTGCCTCCCATGGGGGTCGATGTCTTCGAACCGCCGCTGCATGGCCTGGTCATGGCCGAGGCCGAGTTCGCCACGGACGAGGCGGCAGCGGCCTTCGTTCCTCCCGAGACGGCAGTTGCCGAGGTCACCGACGACATCCGTTTCGCCGGTGGCAGCCTTGTCCGGGCCCGCCGCTGTGAACTGGTCAGCCGGCTGGGCGAGTACGGGATCGACCTCCCACTGTCCGGGTGAGCCGACAACGCACACCACGATCGACAACCGCGGTCATGGGGGCGCGCACGCATGACCGGTGATCACGCCGGAACCCACGCCGTCGCGCACAGGGCGAGGTCCAGTTCGTCCGTGGAGCGCGCCGCGGTCAGCCAGGCTCGGGTGAAGCGGTCCGTGTCGGTCGGGAGGAGGCGGCCGAAGACGTCGCGGGAGCGCTCGGTCGCGGCCGCGTGGAGTTCGTCGAGGATCTCGCCCGCAGTCGAGATGCCGTGCCGGCTCAGACGTCGGGCGTCGAGGGCGACCTCGTAGTCGCCGGCCGACACCCACCCCATACGTGCCTTTCCGCACCGCGATGATCAAGTGACGGGAACTCTGGGCGAGGCCACTGACAACGACTGCCGGCCTCGAAGGACACACACCCCGGCGGAACCGGCCACGACGGTTTGTGTGCGAGTCGGGGAGTCCTCGCGGAGCCGGGAGCCGCCCGGAAAGGCGGGCGGCGCGCTGGGTCCCAGGTCACCGCGCGTGCCCGGCCGCGGGTCACCGGGAACGCCGTCGCCCGCCGTGGGGGAGGTGTGGGATCTTCGTCGGGGGCGCGCGGGCACCATGTGTGGATACCGTGAGTGAGCGTTCACCGAACCTTTCCCGCGCATGGCCGGAAGCGGCCTTGCTGGGCCAACTCGCCGCACAACTAGGGTGGAGCGAGCACTAGAGCATCAGGAGTCGCAAGCGCACTGCTTGACCCGGACACCGACCGTCCGGGCGTCGACGGGGGAACTGATGCGGTGCGCTCGACCGCTGCCGTCCAGGCGTGCGGACGTTTGCCGCGCCGATACGGAACATGTCCCTCCGCTGTCTTTCTCTTGGTGCCTTCGTCCGGTGCCCCAGACAGGGATTAGGAGGGGGAAAGCCGATGAGCGCGGTGAACGCCGCCAAGCCGACGTACCCCGGCGTCTACGTCGAAGAGCTTCCCAGCAGCACCCGCACGATCTCGACCCTGACCACGTCGGTGACCGCTTTCGTGGGTCACACCCGGCGCGGTCCGCTGAACGAGCCGGTACGCGTCACCAGCTTCGCGGAGTTCGAGCGCCGCTTCGGCGGGCTGAGCGCACGCAGCGCCGTGGGCTACGCGGTCCACCAGTTCTTCGGCAACGGCGGCACCGTCGCCGTCGTCGTCCGCGTCACCAAGGCCCGCAGCGGCAAGGCCGCCCGCGTCGCCCTCAAGTCCACCGAGGGGCACAGCGACAGCGATGTCCTCGAGGTGCACGCCAAGGAACCCGGCGCGTGGGGCAACGGACTGCGCGTGGCCGTCGACCAGGACACGCCCTGCCCCGATGACACCTTCAACCTGCGCGTCTACGATGCCCGCGGCGAGGCCCGGGAGAGCTTCACCGGCCTGTCCACGGACGCGTCCGACGACCGTTACGCGCCCACGGTCATCAACGCCGGCTCCCGGCTGATCCGCGTCGAGGTGGTCGGCGAGGGCCGCCCCGACCCGTCCGGGACCGTATCCAAGCCCTTCGGTCACCGTCTGCCCGATCTGGCCGTCGACCTCACCGTCAAGATCGGCGACGTGGAGCGGGAGTTCACGCTCTACGAGCCCGACTGCGACGGCGAAGCCCCGTCCTCCGTGGCTGAGTTGGCGCTGCTGCTGGAGCGCAAGCTGCGCGCCCTGCCCGACGCTCCGGGCAAGCACGCCTTCGCGGGCGCCGAGGTGACCGCCTTCGGCCGCCGCGTCCAGGTCGTCGCCGGCTCCACCGACCCCGAGGACGTCGTCCGCTTCCTCGGCGAGTGCGCCAACGACCTTGGCCTGGAGGCCTCCGTCAACCCGCCGGTCTTCCCGCTCGCGGGCGGCGAGGACGGCGAGGCCCCCGGACCGCGCGACCTCATCGGCTCCGAGGCCGACAAGACCGGCATCCAGGCCCTGCGCCAGGTCGCCGACGTCAACCTCCTCGTCCTGCCCGAACTCGCTGCGTACGAGAAGACCGAGGACGCCGTCACCGTCGTCTCGGCCGCCCAGCGGCTGTGCGAGGAGCGGCGGATCTTCCTCCTCGTGGACGCCCCCAGCACCTGGGTGAGCGTGGACTCGGCACGCGCCGGCCTCGCCGCCTTCGACGCCGTACGCGGCAACCACGCGGGCCTGTACTTCCCGCACCTGCAGCTCACCGACCCGCTCACCGGGCGGCTGCGCTCCTTCCCGCCCTCCGGCGCGGTCGCCGGCGTCATCGCGCGCACCGACTCCGAGCGCGGCGTGTGGAAGGCACCGGCCGGCACCGAGGCACGCCTCGCCGGGGTCCACTCGCTCACCGTCGGCCTCACCGACCGCGAGAGCGGACTGCTGAACCCGCTCGGCGTCAACTGCCTGCGCACCTTTCCGCTGACCGGCCCGACCGTCTGGGGCGCCCGCACTCTGGAAGGCTCCGACGCGCTCGACAGCGAGTGGAAGTACGTGCCCGTACGACGGCTCGCCCTGCACATCGAGGAGAGCCTCCAACGCGGCCTGCAGTGGGTGGTGTTCGAGCCCAACGACGAGAACCTGTGGCAGCAGATCCGCCTCACCGCCTCCTCGTACCTGCACACGCTGTTCCGGCAGGGCGCCTTCAAGGGCGGCACCCCGCGCGAGGCCTACTTCGTCAAGTGCGACAGCGACACCACGACCGCCGAGGACATCGAGAACGGCATCGTCAACGTCCTGGTCGGCATCGCACCGGTCCGCCCGGCGGAGTTCGTGATCGTCAAAATCCAGCAGACGTCCGGCCAGTTCGAGCTGTAGGCCCACGGGAATCTTGGAGAGCTGAAGGAATCCGATGGCAGAGTTCACCGTCAACGCCCATCGTTTCGACCCGTACAAGAACTTCAAGTTCCTGGTCCTGTGGGACGGTCGTACGGTCGCCGGCATCAGCAAGATCAGTCCGCTGAAGCGGACCACCGAGGTCGTCAAGCACCGCAACGGCGGCGACCCCTCCTCCCCGCGCAAGTCCCCCGGTCGCTCCGAGTTCGAGGGCATCACGCTGGAGCGCGGGGTCACCCACGACCCCGAGTTCGACCGCTGGGCCAACAAGGTCTGGCAGGTAGGCGCCGGCCTCGGCTCCGAGGTCTCCCTCGCCGACTTCCGCAAGGACATCGTCATACAGGTCCTCAACGAGGCCGGACAGGTCGCCGTCTCGCACAAGCTCTACCGGACCTGGCCCAGCGAGTACCAGGTCCTCGGCGAACTGGACGCCAACGCCAACGCGGTGGCCATCCAGTCGCTGAAGCTCGAGTGCGAGGGCTGGGAACGGGACTACGAGGTGCCCGAGCCCGAGGAGCCCTCCTTCCTCAACCCTGCCTGATCCGAAGTGAGTTGAGGAGAACCGGGGGAAACACATGGCGATCACCGGGGCGGCCGGGCTGCTGGCCACCTGGGAGGCGGGGCTCGCCGAGGCGCCCGCCGGGCGCGCCCTGCTGCTGCACCGCACGGCGCGCCCGACGGGCGCCGACATCACGGCCGTACCGCTGGGCGAACGGGAGTCCGACCTGTTCGCCCTGCGCCGCGCCCTGTTCGGGGAGCGGATGCAGGTACGGACGGAGTGCCGGGCGTGCGGCGCGGACATGGAGTTCGAGCTGGACGCCGGGGAGTTCGCCCGGACGCTGAGCGCACCCGCATCGCCGGTCGTACGACTGGCGGAGGACGGCTGGGAGATCGTCTTCCGGCTGCCCTCCGCCGCCGACCTGACGAGCGCGGCCCGGACCGCCGACCCGCGCGCCGCGCTGCTCGCCCGCTGCCTGGTCTCGGCCGAGCACGACGGGACGGCCCACCCGGCCGACGCGCTGCCGGTACCGGTGCGGCGGCGCATCGCCGAAGCCGTCGAGGCCGCCGACCCCGGCGCGGACGTGACCCTCAACATCGCCTGCCCCGAGTGCGGTACCGGCACCCGCGCCGAACTCGACATCGCCTCGTACCTGTGGACCGAACTGGACGCCTGGGCCAGGGACCTGCTCCTCGACGTCCACCTGCTCGCCACCGCCTACGGCTGGAGCGAGCCGGAGATCCTGGCGCTCAGCCCGCTGCGGCGCCGCTACTACCTGGAGCTCTGTGCGGATGTCTGACTCCTCCTCCCGGGCGCCCGAGGCGGAGCCCGACTTCCTCGACCGGCTGATCGCCCGGCACGCCGCACCGGCACCGGACGCGGTCCGGGTCCGGCCCCGGCTGCCCGGTCCGTTCGAACGCGTCGAGGCGGTCCGGGCCCGCACTCCGGACCCGGACGCCGCCGACTCCGCGCTGTGGCCCACCGCAACGACCGCACCCGCACCGGAACGGGACCTGCCCCGGCCGACGGCCGCCGAGGTCCGGCACCACACGGAACGGGAACGGACCGTCGTCCGCACGGAACGATCCCCTGTCGAACCGCAGGCGCGGCCGGCCCCGCGCCCGCTGCCCGAGGCACCGCTGCTGCGCCCCGTCGCGCCCCTCGCGCCGAGGCCGTTCGCGGCGCCACAGGCCGTTTCGCGCACGTCCGGGCGGGGAGGCCCGGCGGCGGGCGCGGACCGGACGGCGGCGTCCGCACCCATCCTCCCGGGAACGGACACCGCTTCCTCCACCGTCGTGTCCGCGGCGCCGAGGCCCAGCGCCGCG
>NZ_JBSFXG010000057.1:0-43289 GCF_053595235.1 Streptomyces sp. NPDC002520
GCGGTGACCAGCCCGCAGCCTCCGTCGGTGTCGGGCGTCCCGTGCAGGAAGCGCGCCAGCAGTCAGGGTGCGGCCTGCTGCAGGCCGTCCCAGGGGTGCACCTTGGACACGGTGTCCGCGAGCCTGCCGATGCCCTCGTCGATCGACACGGCCGGATCCTCCACCAGGCCGTCGGTGTAGAGGGCGAGCAGGGAGCCCGGGGGTGCGCCGAACGTGTGCACGTCGAACGGCTCCCGCAGCGCGAACTCGGCACCCAGGCCGGGGTGAGGGCGGACCGCGAGCGGGCGCGCGTGCCCGTCCGGGGAGACCAGGACCGGGGGGAGGTGGCCGGCGCTGGACAGCGCCAGGTGGTGGCTGACCGGGTCGTAGAGAGCGATGCAGCAGGTCGACCCGAGGGCGCTGTAGCCGGCCGCCAGCCCGGACTCCCTGTCGTCCAGCAGCGTCACGGTCTCGTCCAGGTGCTCCAGCACCTCGTCCGGCGCCAGCCCCGCGGACAGCAGTGCGCGGGCCTCCATGCTCAGCTGACCCATGGTTGCCGCGGCTCCCAGGCCGTGCCCGACGACGTCACCGACCACCAGCGCGGTACGGCCGTCCGGCAGCGGAAAGCTGTTCACCCAGTCGCCGCCGACGCCCGCGCTGTCGGGGGTGGCGGGCTGGTAGATGCTGGCGATCTCGATGGTGTCGCCGCCGGTCCGGGGCAGCAGCCGGCTCTGCAACGCCAGCACCTGCGTGTGCTCGCGCTGGTGCTGACGGGCCAGGTCGACGTGATGGGCGGTTCTGGCCACCAGTTCCTGCAGGTCGAGCAGCTCGCTGTCGCGGAAGGGGCGGTCCGCCCGCCGCCAGACCTCCGCCACGCCCAGCACGACGGGTGGCGCGCCGTCCAGGACCAGCGGTATGCACGCCACACCCGCCGACCGGTCACCGGGCACCAGGGCACGTATCACTCGCGGACTGCCGAGCACCCGCTCGACCGCCTCCCGGTCGGGTAGGACGATGGCCTGCGGCGCATCGGCCCGCCGTACCGCGCGCGCCAGCAGACGACTCGCGTCGCTGGGAAGATCGTCGCCCGGAGTCACGTAACCCTCGGGCCACGCCCGGTCCGGCACCAGGGCCGCCCGCCGCAGCCGGATGCGCCCCTGCCCCTTCTCGGTGACTCCCTCACCCGTCCACACGGCGAAATCGAGGTCGATGGCGGCCACGTCTCCCCAGGCCAGCAGGGACTCCGCCAGCGACTGCGCGGTCTCGCCGATGTCCAGCGAGGTGCCGATCGCGGTCTCGGCGGCGTACAGGTGCAGCCTCCTGGCCATGGCGATCACGGAGACGGTCAGGCCCTCCTGAGGCACCGCGGCGGGCAGGATGCTCATCGAGACCACCAGCTCCGACCCGTCGCCGCGCCGCAGGCGCTGGATCCGGGCTACGTGCGCCTCACCGGTCTCCAGGACCTGCCGCAACCACCGTGTGACCGTCGGTACGTCCCCGGGAGGCAGGAGATCGACGAAGGGACTCCCGGCCGCGGCGTCCAGCCCCGCGAACACGGGGGCTTCCAGATTGCAGCGGGTGATTCTCAGGCCCCTGTCCAGGTTGACCACGCCGAGAATCTGATCCTGACGGCCGGCTGCCGGGTTGTCGGGTACGCGCTGGTGGGTGGTGCCGTTCCCCTGCGCGTCGGCAGGACCGGCGGCCGCTGCCGCTCCGCCGCGGGGGATGTAGCGACCCAGGGCGCTGCTGACCATGCCGAACGGCGAAGAGGACGAGGGGGTGGGTGTGGAGTCCATGCGGCCCTCTCGGCAGTCCCCGGCGAAGCGCCGAGGCCGTACTCGGACCCGTGCGACGGGGCCCCGAGATCCCTGACCGCACACCTCATTGAATAACACCGGGCGTCGCTTCGCCCACACCAGCGGATCGCGCGGTGAACACGGACCGTGAGGAATGCCGCGGCACCGACGCGGCCCCCGCGCCGCCCCCGGCGCGTCCGCCGAACGCCCTGGTCCCCCCGGCCGACGAGCCGTCGCCGATGGAGCGATGAGATCCGTCCGAGGCGGAGGCCCTGGACAAGGCCATGATCCGGTCGGGACCCCGGGTCTGCGTCTTGAACAGGAGGCACGAGCTGTCGGTGGTGTGGCGGAGCACGCCCCAGGGCGGGCCGCCTTTCATCTCAGGTGCCGGGGCGTGCGCGAGAACACTCGGAGGCTACTCCCCGTAGTCGCCGTATCCGAGCAGCGGAGCATTGAGAGTCATCTCATTTGGTAAGTCTGCGGTAGCGGATGAGGGGGTGCAGGCGATGCTGTGAAGACCAGGAAGTGCTCGGCTTCGCGCTCGTAGCGGCGGCGCAGTCGACAGTATCCGGCGAGCCAGGACATCGGGCCTTCCATGGTCCAGCGGTGACCGCCCAGGCGGGTTGAGGACTCGATGCCCTTGCGGGCGATGCGATGCCTGATGCCCCACTCGCGTAACCAACCGGTCCGCTCGGTGATCATGCGGATCTTCGAGCCGTACTTGCCCCGGTCGACAGGATTCGGACCGGTCAGTTCCCCCTTCGCAGGGCCCGCATGTTCACCGAGTCGATCGCGCAGCGGGACCAGTCCAGCTCACCGCGGGAGCCGAGCTCGTCGAGGACCAGGCGGTGGAGCTTGGGCCACACCCTGGCATTCGTCCACTCGGCGAAGCGCCGGTGAGCCGTCGCTCCCGACGGCCCGAACGACGCGGACGGCAACTGCTGCCACGTGCAGCCCGACGTGGCCACGAACACGATTGCGGCCAGCACCTCCCGGTCACCGTGCCGGCGCCGGCCGCCGCCCTGAGGCCGGGTCGGCGCCTCCGGCACCACGCGCTGGAACAGGTCCCACAACTCGTCCGGCACCAGCCGCTCAACGATTCCCACGCAGGCAGGCTACCGAAGTAGCCAAATGAGATGAGGTCTCAGCCGACACACCGCGCCGTACGTATGCGCCCCGTTGGTCCATCGAGACCCGCCACCTTGCAGTCCTCCGCCGCCTGACAGAACCGAACTTGACGACCCCTTGACTCCGCTGTTGCCAGCAGATGAAACTTCCGCGTGTCGAAAATGGGATCCCATTATTCGGAATCTCGCTCTGCTCGGAAGGACGCGCATGGAAGCTCCACCGGTAGGAACGAAGACGGACGCGAGCCCGCGGCACCGTCAGTTGGAAGACACGCTCGACCGGATCGGCGTCACAGGAGCGCACCGGCAGATCGGTGCAATGGTGCTGCTCGGCGTGTTCTTCGACGCGCTGGAACAGAACGCGGTCGGCCTGGTGGGGCCCGTACTGCAGGAGTCGTGGGGGACCTCGGCCGCCGAGCTCGGGTTCTTGAACACCATCACCTTCACCGCCGCGGCCCTCGGCCGGCTGACCACCGGCATCATCGGCGACAAGCTGGGCCGCCGGGCCATGCTCACGGTGAACCTGCTGCTGTTCTCGCTCGGTGCGCTGATCTGCGCCTTCGCCCCCGTCTACGGGGTGGTGGCGATCGGCCGGTTCATCGTCGGCTTCGGTCTCGGCGGTGAGATCGCCATAGCGGTGACGATGATGTCCGAGTTCTTCGCAGCCCGGCACCGCGGCACCGCCGTCGGGATCATCAACGTCACGGCCGGCGGACTCGGCAACATGCTCGCCCCCGCATTCGGTGTCCTGGTCTTCACCATGTTCTCCGGACCCGACCGCTGGCGCTGGCTGTTCGGGCTTCTCGCGGTGCCCGCGCTGCTGGTGCTCTTCTACCGCCGGTTCGTACCCGAGACGCCTCGCTACCTGCTGTCGCGAGGCAAGGTCGACGAGGCCAACCTCGTCCTCAACCGCCTCGCCTCCGGCAAGCTCCGCGGCGAATTCGGAGTGCCGAAGCAGTTCATCACCGCGGTCGACAGCGGCGAACGGATCGTCCCTGAACGCAACCGGCTGCGTGACGTCTTCGCCGGAGTGCTGAGGCGGCGCACCCTCTCCCTCGGCGTCGCCGTCTGCATGTCGTACGGCGCGCAGATCTCGATCCTGTCCCTGATGCCCACCATCCTGGTGGCCCAGGGCCACAGCATCACCAAGTCGCTGGTCTTCACTCTGGTCATGCAGTCCGGTTCGCTGGTCGGGGCCCTTGTCGCCTCCACCGCGGCGCGGTACGTACGGCGCAAGGTCGTCCTCACCGTGGCCGCCGCACTGGGATGCGCAGCGGCGTTCTCCTTCGGCTTCCTGGCCACCGACGTCGCGCTGATCCTCATTCTCGGCGCGGCCGTCAACTGTTGCATCATCACGCTGAACACCACGATCTGGATCTTCGCTCCCGAGCAGTTCCCCACCCGCGTACGGGCGTTCGGTACGTCGATCATCCTGGCCCTCGGCTCGCTCGCCGGCGGACTGACACCCCTGCTCGCCGGTGCCGCTTTCGACTCCTACGGCATGGCCGGCATGTTCACCCTGCTCGGCATACTCTTCGTGGGCCTCGCCATCGCCGTACAGATTCCGCCGGAGACGTTCGGGAAGTCCATGGAGGAAGTCCCGGCCAAGACATCCGCCCGCCCCGAACACGGCGACACCGCAGGCAGCGAGGCGGACACTACGCCGACGGGCGCAGCGGACGGCACCTCGGAGAGCGGCAAGTGAGCGTCATAGCCCTGATCAATCCCAACACCTCTGAGCCCACCACCCAGATGATGGCGAGGATCGCCCGACGCACGCTGCGCCCGGAGGACGGGTTCGAGGTTCGTGGCATCACCGTGGCCGAGGGACCCTCGATGCTGGTCAAGGAGAACTTGCTGCGGGCCTCAGGGCCGCACGTGGTTGCCGCCGTAAGACGGTTGCTCGCAGGTCCGGACGGGGAGCAGATCGCCGCCCTGGTGGTCGGTGCGTTCGGCGATCCGGGAATCGAACAGTTGCGCGCGGAGGCCGCAGTTCCTGTCGTAGGGATCGCTGAGGCGGCCATGGCGGAGGCGGCAGCGGGCGGACGCCGCTTCGGGATCGCCACGACAACTCCCGGTCTCGTCCGCGCCATCGCGGCACGTGTCGACCAGCTCGGCCACTTCGCCCAGCACACCGGCATACGGCTGACCGCCGGCGACCCACACGAGTTGGCGGCCACCCCCGAGCTGATGCGAGAACGCCTGGCCGAAGCGGTCGAGGCATGCATCACCGACGATGGCGCCCAAGCAGTGATCATCGGCGGCGGACCACTGGGCGAGGCAGCCGAGGCACTGCAGGGCCGCTTCCCGGTGCCGGTCATCGGACCGATCCCGGCGGCGTGCAGAAAGGTACAGCGAGCGCTGGCCCGCACCCCCATCGGCAGCGTCAACGAAACAGCCGAACACCCTGCCTGACGCGGTGCGAGCAGAGGGCTGACAAGCCGAGCCGTAGAGCCCTCCCGACTGTCGACCGACCCGGTGCGCCCTTACCGACCAGGAGCTTCGGACACTCATCCACCGTCCTCGTAGGGTTCTGTCACCCAAGGCGCCAGGTGACAGAACCCTACGATTGGCACGATCCACCCGGCAGAGGACATGGTCGCCAACAACTCGTGGAAGCCGGCCGGCCACGGTCAGACACCGCACCGCGGCTTCCGGCCGGTACCCTCCTACCTCGCGGCCTCCAGGACCCCCCTACCGGAAGCCGCCGCCTCCTTGACGGCAGCCTTCGCCGCGGCCGTTTTCGCGGCCGCGCCCTTCTTCCGCCCCCGCGGTCCGGTGCCGAAAGTGGCCAACCGCGCGGCCGCCGGCGCTGCGGCCCAGGTGCACCCGCCCCATCCCGCCGTGCCCGGCCCGGCCGAGCAGCCGGTAGGGCTCCACGCCCGCCGGTTCCTCCGCCTCCGGCGGCAGCCCTCCCCCGTGGCCGCGCTCCAGGCGAGCCCGGAGGGTCAGATGACGCCCTGGGCCAGCATCGCGTCGGCCACCCGCTCGAAGCCGGCGATGTTCGCACCGGTCACGTAGTCGCCGGGGGCGCCGTAGCGCTCGGCGGTCTCGTGGCAGGTGGCGTGGATGTCGCTCATGATCTGGGCGAGTTCGCCCTCGACCCGCTCGGCCGTCCAGGACGTCCGGGCGTGGTTCTGCGCCATCTCCAGCGCACTGACCGCGACGCCGCCCGCGTTGGCCGCCTTGCCGGGGCCGAACGCGACGCCCGCCCGCTGGAACAGGTGGACGGCCTCGGGGGTCGTCGGCATGTTGGCGCCCTCGGAGACGACCTTCACGCCGTTGCGGATCAGGGCCGCGGCGTCGTTCTCGTCCAGCTCGTTCTGGGTGGCGGACGGCAGCGCGATGTCGGCCGGCACCTCCCAGACCCGTCCGTTCGGCACGAAGCGCGCCGAGGAGCCCCGGCGCTCGGCGTAGGCGTCGACGCGGCCGCGCTCGACCTCCTTGATCTGCTTGAGCAGCTCCAGGTCGACGCCCTTCTCGTCGACGACGTAGCCCGACGAGTCCGAGCAGGTCACGGCGTTGGCGCCGAGGGCGGTCAGCTTCTCGATGGTGTAGATCGCGACGTTGCCGGAGCCGGAGACGACGGCCGTCTGCCCCTCCAGGTCCTCGCCGCGCTCGCGCAGCATGGCCCCGGCGAACAGCACGTTGCCGTATCCGGTCGCCTCAGGGCGGATGAGCGAGCCGCCCCAGCCGGTGCCCTTGCCGGTGAGGACGCCGGCCTCCCAGCGGTTGGTGATGCGGCGGTACTGGCCGAACAGGTAGCCGATCTCACGGCCGCCGACGCCGATGTCGCCGGCGGGGACGTCGGTGTGCTCACCGATGTGCCGGTACAGCTCGGTCATGAAGGACTGGCAGAACCGCATGACCTCGGCGTCGCTGCGACCGTGCGGGTCGAAGTCGCTGCCGCCCTTGCCACCGCCGATGCCGAGGCCGGTCAGCGCGTTCTTGAAGATCTGCTCGAAGCCGAGGAACTTGATGACGCCCAGGTTCACCGAGGGGTGGAAGCGCAGGCCGCCCTTGTACGGGCCGAGCGCGCTGTTGAACTCCACGCGGAAACCGCGGTTGACGTGCACGCGGCCGTGGTCGTCCTGCCACGGCACGCGGAAGACGACCTGCCGCTCGGGCTCGCACAGGCGCTCCACGAGTCCCGCCTGCGCGTACTCGGGGCGGGCCGCGAGCACCGGCGCGAGGGTCTCCAGGACCTCGTGGGCGGCCTGATGGAACTCGGGCTGCGCGGGATTGCGGTGTTCGATCTCGGCGAGGAGGTCGTTCAGGAGGGTCTGCGTCTCGGATCGAGTCGTCACAGAAGGCCTTTCTGGCGCGGCTGTCACCGGATCCGCTACGGGTGCGGCTCGCTCGGGTCCGGTCCACTGATGGGTGCTACGGCGCCATTGCCGCACACGGGACACGCTAAGTGTTACGCGCATGTAAACCTGCAGCCAGAGTCCGGGGCTCCGACTGCTCACGATGTGAGACCGCGGAGAGACCGTCGAGTGACCGCCGGGAGACGGGCGGGAGACGGTGGGAGACCGGCGGACGGGGCCCGGATCCGATCATCTGGAGGTCATCACTTCCCGCGCGGGCAGGGCAGGCGTGCTGGGCGGCGGCACCCCGATCGGCAGGAGTCCGACGGTGGCCGGCAGGGCGGCGACGCCGTGTTCAACGACACTCAAGATAACGACACTCAAGATGCCGATATCGGGGGCGAGTTGACGACATACTGTGTGCGGACGGTTTCGGACGCATGCCAGTGAGCGACGGCCGTCGGTTGGCGGACACCTTGCCGATGAGTGCATGCGAAGGTCCTCCCGGTCTCTCGCGGCCGAGTCGCCCGGGAGGGCCGTCGGACGCGGTCAGGGTCGGGGCCAGGTTGCAGGCGGGTGAGTTCGAGTGCCCGAATCGCGGGAGTGTGCTCGCGCCGCGGGGCTGGGTGCGGCAGCGGGTGCGCGTCCTCGGGGGTGGGGCGGATGCCAGCAGGAAGGAATGCCGATCATGATCCTCCCGAAGGTCAGGGACCCTCGCTTCGTGACGATCCGCCGCGGTGGGACCCTCACTGATTCGGATCACCATCTCCTCGCCCTTTGGGCGGCGGCTTGCGCGGAGCACGTCCTTGACCTCTTCGAGTCGGCTCGGCCTGAGGACCCGCGGCCGCGCCAGGCGATCGAGCATGCCCGCGCCTGGGTGCGTGGCGAGGTCAAGATGATGCAGGCCCGCGCGGCGGGCGGCCATGCAATGGGTGCGGCTCGAGACCTGCGTGGCGCGGCACGGCATGCCGCTTACGCCGCCGGCCAGGCCGCGGTCGTCGCACACGTCGCCGCGCACGAGCTCGGTGCGGCCGCCTATGCGATCAAGGCCGCACGCGCTGCCGCGCCAGAAGACGAGAGTGAGGCCGCAGGGCGACTCGAGTGCCAGTGGCAGCGTGACCAGCTCCCGGAGGCGATTCGCGAGCTCGTACTCGACGACCAGCGATTGCGGAACGACATCTGCTGGTCGGTGTTCGACTGCTGAGCGCGCGTCGGGCGCCGGAACCGTCCACACGAAGCTGATCGCCGTCACCGCTCGGTCTCCGAGCCATCCCGGACGCGGGCGGTTGCCGATCACCGGCACCTTGCCGAAGAAAACGGCGCCTCACCGGCGACGCCCAGCCGGAAAACCACCCGACGGGGCGTCGCCGTCGGAATTCGCCGGCATCGTGAACACCGCATTCGTCGGCTTTTTCAACGCGCGCAACAGACGCCGTACCCGGCGGATATCCGGGCGGCGGATCCTCCGCGCGTTCCACGCCGCTTTGCGCGTTCGTCGAGCTCCATCACCCCCGGGGCGCGCATCATCGAAGGGACGGGAGACCATCGACGAGGAGTGGCGATGAGGTTGTCGTTCCTTGAACCCCTCTACGCGGAGCCGGGCCCGTTCGCCTCCGTGTACCTGGACACCTCCCGAAACGTCGAGCACCCCGAGCGGGCGATCGCGCGGCGCTGGGGGCGGCTGCGCGAGAGCCTGTCCCGTCAGGGCTCGGAGCGGGCACTGCTGAACGTACTGGAGGAGGTGGTCGGCGCCGACACAGAGGTGCCGGGGGTGCACGGTCAGGCCATCTTCGCCGCCCACGGCACGCTCGTCCTGGACGGGGAACTACCCAGGCCGCCCGAGCACGACTCCGCGCGCTACAGCACCCTGCCGGACGCGATGCCCCTGGTCACCCAGCACCTGCCGGAGATCCCCTACCTGGCCGTAGTCGTCCACTACGGCGGCCTTCCGACCGCCGAGACCCATGGCTGGGTGACTCTGGAGGCGGAGACCGGCACCTGGCCCGCGTCCACGGTCACCCCGGGTGAGCGGCTGCACCACAGGGTCGCGGTGGCGACCTGGCACAGCGCCTCCCTCCGCCTGGGTCACCTGCTGGACGAACGGGCGCGGCGCGCCCATGCCGACGCCGTCGTGGTGGGCGGGGACGAGTGGGCGTGCAACGTACTGATCCGCCGCCTGCCGCACACCCTGCGGGACAAGGTCGTACGCGTGGGCGGCCGGACCCCCACCGACACCGGACGCGCCCTGTTGGAGCCGCAGCTCGACGGCGTCTTCCGCGGCCGCATGGCCGCGCACGACCGGGAACTCGTGGACACCTTCATCGGCCGGCGTGCTCTGGACGGACCCATGACGGACGGACTGACCGCCACCGTCGCCGCCCTCCAGCGTGGCCAGGTCGCGGCGCTGCTGCTGAACCGACCGCCAGGGTCTTCGCTGCGGCTCTGGGCGGGCTCCCAGCCCACTCAGCTCGCCCTGACCGAGGCGGAGCTGATGTCCTTCGGTGTGCGGGCCCCGCGCGAGGAACGCGCCGACGAGGCCCTCGTCCGGGCCCTCGTCGGCACAGGTGCCGAGCTGGTCGTCGTGCCGGAGAGCGAGCTGAGGCTGCACGAGGGCGTGGGCGCCCTGCTGCGGTACACCGACCCGGGGACCCCGTCCTGACGCCGACGCGCGGCGCCTCCCGGATCACGGGCGGCCCCTTGCGCCCGACCGCCCCGCATCGCGCCGCGCGCGGGACATGCCGACACTGGGCTGGAGCGGGAGCGCGGCGCGATGAGCGGCGGATGGGGCACCTGGACAGGAGCGGGAGCGGCGTGGAGGAAACGGACGTTTCGATCACCCCGCCCAGGACCTGGGCGGTATGCGTGCCGGCGGTCGCCGACCCGCTGCGGTACTCGATGGAGCAGACGACGGTCCGCCGTACGGCGCCGACACTGCTCAACCCCGACCGGACCAAGAGCTTCGACTGCCCGGGCTGCGCCTGGCCGCAACCGGACCCCGCTCACCGGCACCGCGACGAGTACTGCGAGAACGACGGCAAGCACGATCACCCCGCGCGGCTTCCGGAACGCACCACGTCCGGGACTGCCTGCGCCACCGCCACGGCCCCGCGGTCCGATGGCCCGTGAAGGGACCCCCGAGGATCTGGTCCGCGCGGCCCGCGCCGTGGGCGTGACCGACGCCCGTCTCCTGGAGGCCGTACGGAGCATCCCGCGGGCGGAATTCGTCCCCGCCGACGAGGTGGCATCCGCGTACCGGGACACACCCGTTCCGCTCCCCCACGGGCAGGTGACCACCCAGCCCTCGCTGGTCGCCATGATGGTCTCCGCTCTCGGCCTCACCGGAGACGAACAGGTCCTGGAGGTCGGGACCGGATACGGCTGGCAGACCGCGCTGCTGGCCCGCTTGGCCGCGTACGTCGTCAGCGTCGAGCGCTGGCCCGACCTGGTCGACGAGGCCCGCCTGCGGCTGGCCGGGCAGGGCGTCGGCAATGCCGAGGTCGTACTCGGCGACGGCACCCTCGGGATGCCGACCCGTGCCCCGTACGACGCCGTCATGGTCTGCGCGGCCTTCCCGCGAGTGCCTGAGCCGCTCGTGGATCAGCTCCGCACCGGTGGGCGGCTGGTCCAGCCGATCGGGCAGGGCGGGCAGGAGCGTGTCGAGCTGTACGAGCGGCGGGCCCACGACCTGGTGCACCGCAGGACGGTCACCGCGGCCCGGTTCGTCCGGCTGTACGGCGCCCATGGCTATGACCAGCGGTGACACGCTCATCGCTGATAGGTCCCGACCAGGGTGCCGGAGGCCAGCTCCCTGCCCTTCAGGGCACGGTGCACGTCCTCGGCGCCCGGATGGCCGTGCAGCGGCAGCGGCTCGGACAGGGCGTACAGGCGGAAGAAGTAGCGGTGCGGCCCGTGCCCCGGTGGAGGCATCGGCCCTCCCCAGCCCACGCGGCCGAAACCGTTGGGCCACGGCAGGCCTCCCTGGGGCTTCTGGCCCTCCGCCGCCCCGGTGGTCCCCGGATCGATGCCGGTCACCAGCCAGTGCAGGAAGGTCGTCCCCGGCGCGTCCGGGTCCTCGCACAGGAGCACCAGCTCCGTGGCCTCGTGGGGCACCCCCGACCAGGTCAGGGGCGGTGAGATGTTCTCGCCCTCCCCGCTGTAGCGACGGGGGATCACCGTTTTGTCGTCGAACGCGGTGCTGCTGAGTTCAATTCCGCTCATGCGCGCCGCCATACCCGCAACGGCGGCACCGGCACCGGTCCCCACCCCAAAACCCCCACTCGGCCGAACCAACCCGGGCCGCCTCCGGAGGCGGGGGTGAAGATGGCAGTGTGCCGACAAGGATCCTGCTCGAGGGCCGCCCTGGCGCGGGCAAGACGACCGCCCTGCGTCGGCTCGCCGCGCTGCTGCCCACCCACGCGGCCACCGGCTTCACCACGGAGGAGATCCGGCAATCCGGCGCCCGCGTCGGTTTCGCCCTGGAGACCCTGGCAGGCCGACGGGCAGTGCTCGCCCATGTCGACCTGCCCGGTCCGCCACGGGTGGGGAAATACGGCGTAGACCTGAGCGTCATGGAACGACTGGCGCTTCCGTCGCTTCGGCCGGCGGCAACCGAGGAGGCAACAGGGCGGCTGGTGCTCATCGACGAGCTGGGGCGGATGGAACTGACGTGCACGGCGTTCCGGCACGCGGTCGCCGCGCTGTTCGTCGCAGAGGTCGATGTCGTCGCCACGGTCCACACGCACCGCGATCCGTTGACCGACGCCCTCAAGCGGCGCGCCGACATCGAGGTCGTCCAGCTCACTCCGGCGAACAGGGACGTCCTGCCGGGGGAGCTCGCGGTCCGGCTGCAGCAGCCCCGGACGCACGGAAGGCCTCCCTCTCACGGATGAGAGACCGGCCTGCGACCTGCTGAAAGCGGAGTCGGGACGACAGGATGCGAAGTCGCCCGGTCGGTGCGACCGGCGGCGCCCACTACCAAGGGTCAGTGCCTGCCCCCACCGAGTACGCGGCCGGCATCGCCTTCACCACCCGGTTCGGCGCCCGCCCCTCCCCTGCCGTCAGCTCCTGGTGCGAGTTCGACCTCCGGCATCCGCCGGAGCGCATAAGGAATCCACGTGCGCTCGGCGGGCGGCTCAACCGCGCTGAGCGCGGATGAGGTCGCGGTACCACGCGAAAGACGCCTTCGGGGTGCGGACCTGGGTGTCGTGGTCGACGTGGACGAGACCGAAGCGCTGGTGGAAGCCCTCGGCCCATTCGAAGTTGTCCATCAGGGTCCAGGTGAAGTAGCCGCGCACGTCCACACCGTGGGCCACGGCGGCGTCGACGGCCTGAAGGTGGGTGTCCAGGTAGTCGATGCGGTCGAGGTCGAGGACCGTGCCGTCCGCGTCGACGACGTCCTCGACCGAGCAGCCGTTCTCCGTGATGTAAACCGGCGGGAGTGCCGGGTATCGCTCCTTGAGGCCGACGAGCAGTTCCCGTAGCCCGTCGGGGACGACGGGCCAGTCGAAGGCCGTGCGGCGGTAGCCCTCGATGGGGGCCTCTTCGAACGGCAGCCCCTCGGACGCCGGCGCCTGGATCCGGGTCGGGTTGTAGTAATTGATGCCGAGCGCGTCCAGGGGGGCCGAGATCAGTTCGAGATCGCCGTCCCGGACGGAGCCGCCGAGAGTGGCGTCCGCGCCGAAGGCCGACAGGTCGGGGTAGGTGCCCGTGAGGATCGGGTCGTTGAACAGGCCGTTGTGCAGGTTGTCGTAGGCTCGCGCGGCGGCGTGGTCGGCGGGAGAGTCCGAGGCGGGCCAGACCGGGGTGCAGTTGTTGGCGATCATCACCTGGAGGCCGCGTGCCCGCAGCTCCCTCAGCGCCAGGCCATGGCCGAGCAGTTGATGGTGGGCGACCGGCAGGCAGTCCAGGAACAGGGTTCGGCCCGGCGCGTGGGTGCCGAGGCCGTATCCCCAGACCATGTGGACGAACGGCTCGTTGAGGGTGATCCACTTCTGGACGCGATCACCCAGCCTGTCGGCCATGACGGCGGCGTACGCGGCGAAGAGGTGCGCGGTGTCGCGGTTCAGCCAGCCGCCGCCGTCCTCGAGGCCCTGTGGGAGGTCCCAGTGGAACAGGGTCGGGACAGGTTCGATGCCGCGTGCGAGCAGACCGTCGACCAGCCGGTCGTAGAAGTCCAGACCCTTGAGGTTGACCTCACCCTTGCCGGTCGGCCGGATCCGGGGCCAGGCGATGGAGAAGCGGTAGCCGGTGAGGCCCGCCTCGGCCATCAGCGCGAGGTCCTCCTCGTACCGGTGGTAGTGGTCGCAGGCCACGTCACCGGTGTGCCCGTCGCGGATCGTGCCGGGGCGGGCGGTGAAGGTGTCCCATACCGACGGTCCTCGACCGTCCTCCCTGGTGGCGCCCTCGATCTGATACGACGCCGTCGAGGCGCCCCAGATGAAGTCCGCGGGCAGATGGTCCAGTGTCACGTCTGACCTCCTAGAACATGAGCAGAACTCACGTTAGCCTGCTCGATGGGATGATGGAAGCGTGAATCAAGACCGCACCGCAGGGACGCTGCGCCGGCTGCCAGTCCAGAAGCGCAGCGCTGAACGCTTCGAACGGCTGCTGGACGCCTGCGCCGAACTCCTGGACGAGGTCGGCTATGCCGCGCTGACCACCAAAGAGGTGGCACGCAGGGCCGGGGTGCCCATCGGCACCCTTTACCAGTTCTTCTCCGACAGGGAGGGGCTGATCGGCGCGCTCGCCGCCCGCAATCTGGAGGCATTCCTGGAGCGGGTCGCGGCCCGGTTGGAGCGCGAGGCGCCCGACGGCATCTCGGGCATCGTGGAGGTGACCGTCGACGAGTTCGTCGCCATGCGCCGGACGATCACCGGTTTCGGCGTGGTCGACTTCGGCGCGGCGGGACAGGACCACACCCTGGAGCCGGCCCTGGACAACAACACCGCGGTCGCCGGAAGGCTGCGCTCACTGACCGCCTCCCTGACCGGTGTCCAGGACGACGCCGAACTCGACATCGCTGTGCGGGTGGCCCTGGAATGCGCCGACAGCGTGCTGAAACTGGCCTTCCGTACCGATCCGCAGGGCGATCCCCAGCTGATCGCCGAGTGCAAGCAGGTCCTCAACAGCTACCTGAACGGCCGACTCCGGTGACTGGCAACCAGTTTGTGATCGAGGCGTGCTTCGCGGCCGACAGCCCGAACGACTGGGGCCGCTCGGGGACGTCGTCGGCGTCCAGCTGGAAGGCGTAAGAGGTGCCGGGATTACGCAGAAGCCAGAGGCGGGCTTCGGGGTGGTGAGTGATCACGCAATCCCCACATCCGAGTTGGGCTCACGTTCTGCTCATACGTCAGGGACGCGAGCGCGCCGGACAGGTCAGCCGGGGCCGGCCGGATCAGGAGAGCCGATCCGGCCTGCCCCGGCCCTGGACACCTCCGCGCCGGTGCCTCAATCGGCGTAGACGCCGACCTCGCGCAGTGAGTAGCCCCACTGGGTGCCGCGCTCCAGCCCCTTGATCCGTACGTAGCGCGCCCGGGTTCCGGCGAAACGCGCCGTGTCCAGGCCGCCGTCACCGGAGGCCGTGGACCACACCGTCTTCCAGTTCGTGCCGTCGTCCGACAACTCGACGCGGTACGACTTCGCGTACGCCCTCTCCCAGTCGAGGGTGACGCGCTTGACCGGCTTCGCGGATCCGAGATCGATGCGCAGCCACTGGTCGTTGTTCCACTCGCTGGCCCAGCGGGTGCCGTTGTCGCCGTCCACGGCCTTGCCGGGCGCGAAGCTGACGAACGGGTTCCACCATTCCGATGAGGACGCCGAGGCGGTGGCGCCCGAGGCCAGGTTCGCCCCGGACCTGTGCTTCTCGGTGTTACTCCAGGTCCGGAGGTAGGACTCGGCGCCCGAGAAGAGGTCGTCCACGACCCCCTGGCCGCCGACGATCCGGATGTCCTCGATCCAGTCCGGGACCATGCCGTAGTGCGCCGCGCCGTCGGTGTTGAAGTCCCATGTGCGTTCGCCGGCGGTCTGCTTGTCGATCACCGAGCCGCCGTCCGTGCTGCGGAAGGGGTACTTCACCGGGTTCGGGGTGTCCCCGCCCCGTGGGGCCGGCCAGCCGCCGACGCCGTTCATGTCGGTGCCGTAGCCGTAGCCGACCTTGTACTTCGCGCGCAGCGCGTCCGTGCGCCTGGCCTCCGCACTGAACGCCTCGGAGCCGCTCATGTACTGGGCGGCGAACCCGCCGAGCTTGTAGAGCCGTTCGGTCCATCCCAGGTCCATCCAGCTGTGCGAGGAGATGACGCCCGGGTACGACTCGGACTCGAGGATGTCGAAGGCCTGGTCCGCGGCCTTGACGCTCATGTGGTCGATCTCCAGCATCATGTGGCGTTTCATCATGCCGCGAACGGCGTACGCACCCAGGTCGGTCAGCCCGCGGGTGTTGCACTGCGCGCCCGAGGCGTACGAGGGGACGGCCACGCCCTTCGGGAGTTGCTTCTCCGCCTGCGGCGCCGCCGCGTTGCCGATGGGGTTGTCGTGCTGCGGACCGCGGCACGTCTCCGTCTTCCAGAACGTGCCGGTCGACAGGAACTGGCCCACGTTGATGGCCGTACCGAGGGCGCCGGAGTCGTAGCGCACCCCGCACAGGGCGTTGTCGAACTTGTGGCACAGGAACATGCTGCTGACGCCCAGTTCCCGCAGCTCGTCCAGGCCCCGGTCGATGTCCCCCTTGCTGCACTGCGCGATGTCGAGGATCTGCTTGCAGCCGAACGGCTCCGAGGTCTCGACGCCCAGGACGACGGCCAACTTGCCCTGCTCGATGACCTCTCGGGCCTGCGCGCTGTCCGTGACGATCCGGAACCAGCCCTTGCCCGGGCCGCCGTACATCTTGTCGATGAAGGCCTGCATGTCGTACGTCTTCTTCGCCTCGAGACGAATGGCGGTCATCTCGTCGCAGCTGCGGTCCTTGAAGAAGTAGACCGAGCAGATCACGCCGTTGGTGACCAGGTCGTTGACCAGCACCCGCTGGCCGCCGCGCCATGCCCGCTCGATCCAGGCGTAGTAGTTCTGCTGGTGGGTCAGCGAGTCGTGGGCGGGCCAGTCCTTGAAGGTGGGCCAGCCGACCGGGTCGTGCTTGCCGTCGCCCTTGGTGACGAAGTCGAAGATGGCGAGCGAGCCGTCGGGGTAGTGCTCGGGGCAGTCCTTGAGCGCGTCGGCGACGCCCTGTTCCGAGAACGGCTTGCCGCAGATAAGCCGGCCGCCGAAGCCCTCGTTGGACATGATGTGGTCGTGGGCGTCGACGAAGCCCCTTACGCGCCCCTGGGAGTCGGTGCCCTTGAAGGGCTCGCCCGTGACGTTGATCTGCGAGTCGGGTGCGGGCCTCGCGGAGGGATCCCACCAGTTGGACTCCGCCGCGGAGCTGGGCATCGGACCGAGCACCAGGGCCATCACGGTGAGAAGCAGTGACGCCACCATGAGGGATCTGAGTCTGCGGCGCTGAGGTTGAGCCATGGTCATCGCATGGATCCTTAAATGTGAGCTGGGCTCATGTTTTGCTCATACGTTAGAGACGCGAGCTCGCAACGCCAACCCCCTGACGGGGGCTATCGAAGATCGCTTCACCGGGGGCCTTCATGCCCGAGAGGCGCGGGCGACGAACGCGCCGGAAAGTCAACCGGGGCGCCCCGTCGGGCCAGGGTGATCAGCCTCTGGGCCAAGGAGCTCGTCGAACCTCTCAACCCGGTACTTGCTGTGAAGACCATCGAGTGACGCATCCGCGGGCGTTGGGCATGTCGACCTTCGCGGAAGGGTAGCCACTGGTACCTCGAACGCACCGCGACGGAACGGGGGGCCATGCAACTTCCAGACAGCCTTCGCCTCATTGACGGGCGGCTGATCTTCCCCGACTCAGTGTGTGTCCTTCACGTGAGCGATGCAGGCGAGATGCTGCTGGTTCGCCAAGACCGTGCTACGCACGACCGCTACACCCTGGAACTACCCGGAGGGAAGGTGGAGGAGGGAGAGTCGCTCGCTGAGGCCGCCTTACGTGAGCTGTTCGAGGAGTCCGGATGCGTTGCCGACGACGCTGAGGAGCTCCTCACCCTCGACATGGACTTCTCGGTATCCGTACACCGGACACATCTCGTACGAGTACACAAGGTCGTTATGAACGCCCGTCATACCGCAGAGTTCGGTCTGGTGTGGATGCCGGTCGAGGAGGCGATCGGCCAGGTGCTGGAAGGAAATCTCACACATGCGCCCACCGTGGCGGGAATCCTGCTCTTGGCGAGAGAAGGCCGGGCGGAGCGGTGAGCGTGCTGATGAACGGGGTGCCGTCTGTTACATCAGAGGTTGTCGGCGGCTTACTCCTGGTCGCGGGTACCGCCACCGCACATCGCATGGCCGGAGCGTGGAAGACACGGGCAGAGCGAAGGATTTGGCGGCCCATCCTGAAGAACGGCCGCCCTCTGAGACTGGTACTGACCTGTCGGGAAGGGCCGCTTCCTCGTAGCACACACCGTGCGAGCATCAACGAGGTCATGGTCCTGCTGGAGTTCACTCCGACCTTCGAGAACATCGGCATCGAATACAAGATCACGGACTCGCTGGAAGCCCCGGCCTCAGACCTTTCCTCGGCGAATTTGCTCATATTGGGTGGCCCCGCGGTCAACGACGTCTCCCGGCGGACCTTCGACGCCATCCAAGATACTTTGCCTGTCGGCATCAGCTTGGACGAGGTCGCCATCACCATCGCCAACCGCAGATACGCGCCCGAGTACGACGTTGGCCAGAAGGTCGTCAAGGACTACGGCTTGGTAGTGCGATGCCAGAACCCATTCGACCCCTCGCACAAGACCGCAGCCTTCGTCGTGATGGGCTGCCACGGCTTCGGCACGGCTGGCTCAGCGAAACTACTGAAAGACCCAAGTCTGGCAGCTCAGTTGGCGGCGGAAGTAGACCAGCGCGACTTCGTAGCCATAGCTGAAATCCGGGTCCACGGGTACGAGTACGAAACCCGGATCATTGAGTCCTTCCTCTTTCCGCGCCGCTAAAACAGTGACGGGACAGGTAGTCGGGTCTGCCGCAGTTTGGGTGACAGGTTCGATCATGTGGCCTGGAGGGCCGGTCTGGTCATGACGGTCTCGAATTCGACGGGGGTCAGTCGGCCGAGCGAGTGCGTCGATGGAGTAGCCGGCGATCCTCTTGCTGAAGACGTCCCTGATCGCGCAGAGATATAACTTCCCCTCGCCGGTGGCGTGTTCGGTGATGTCGGCGAGCCACAGGCGGTTCGGGCCACCGCGGAGAAGTCACGGCGGACCAGGCCGTCGTGCACCGGCGGGCCGGCCTTCTTGATCCTGCCGTGACTCTTCCCGAACACGCTCCACCAGCGGTTGTCCCCGCAGATCCGCCACGCGGTCCGGTCGGCCATGACCGGCCCCGCGCCGCGTGCTTCATCGGCCAGGAAGCGTAGCCGAACTCCGGATCCTCAAACTGGTAGTGACACCCCTCTGAGCTGGTGCCCCCGGCAGGGTTCGAACCTGCGACACCCGCTTGAGGAGTCGGATCGAGACCTTGCCGGGTCCTTGCCGGGTGGTGCCTGGCGCTGCCGCGCGGTGCTGTTTCCCCTGGTCGGAACCGCACGGAGAGCCACTTGATCCGGCTCATGCCGCTCCGTATCGGGCTGTTCGCTCACGCCTCGCCCGCATGCGCCACGGCTGAAGCGTATGCGCCACAGCTGAACTCAAGGCCCGCTCACTGGACTTCCAGAGTCAGCCGGACCGGCCCCCTCGCGACCCAGCCACGCCCCCAGTCGACGTCGAGAACCTCCCAGTCAGGAATCTCGTCCAGGATCCGGTTGAGCCATATCGTCATTTCAAGGCGGGCGAGATTGATGCCCAGGCAGTGGTGCATACCGAAGCCGAAGCCGAGATGCGAGCGCTGCCTGCGGTTGACATCCAAGACGTCGGGGTCCTGCCAGCGCGCCGGATCCCGGTTGGCCGCGCCCTGCAGTACGAGAACCGTCGCCCCGTCCGGGATCCGTACCCCTGAGATCAGCCCCTTCCCGTCCCGGGCCACCCGCCAGCCCACGTGGATCACGGACATCCAGCGGTGGATCTCCTCAAGGGCGCGCGGAACGAGGTCGCGGTTTTCGAGCAAGAGGCGCCGTTGATCAGGGAATCGCGCCAGCGCGTACAGCGTCGTCGCCATGAGTTTGGCGGTCGTCTCATTGCCCGCGAACACCAACTGTGCGACCGAGGCGGTCATGTCCTGGGCGGTCAGCTCCTCGGACACAGGCGAATCGAGCATCTGGCTGATGAGGTCGGCGGGGCAGCCCGACCGGTGTCCCGCGGACATCACGCCGGCCAGGTACTCGTTGAGAGAGGCGGTGGCCTTCAGGCCCAGGCGCAGGTTCTCCACACCCTGCGGACTGGCGTCCGTCGCTCCCTCGGCGGCCTTGACCATGCCGTCGCTCCAGTCGCTGAACTGGGCGTGATCGGCTGTCGGAATGCCGAGCATGCGGGCGATCACCAGAGTGGGCACCGGCCGGGTCATCTCCGCTACCGCGTCGACCCGCTCGCCCGAACGCAGCCGCTCGACCACCGGAGCCAGCTTCGCGTCGACCACCTCGGTGATCATGCCGCTCTGTGGTGTGATACCGCGCCGCGTGAAGGTATCGGCCCAGATGCCGCGCGCCTGATCGTGTCGATCCACGTCCATGCTCATGATCGTCTCGCCGCCGAACATGGAGCGGAAGAATTCCGGCGGGGAGTAGAAAGCATGCGGGTCCGAAAATGCCGTCATGCATTCTTTGTAGTGCGAGACGATATATTGCTGGAGGTCCTCGTGGTAGATGACGGGACCTAATTCCTGCAGTTCATGCAGGGCTGGGTAGGGATCGTCGATGAAATCTTGCTCCTGAAAATCAAGTCGAGTCGCAGGCAATTCGGAATCTCGTACTGTCATAGACGCCGCCCATGTCACCGTCACCGCTTTTCGGATGGAATGTCGGAAGGGTATCGTGCTTGCTCGAGATCACCGATGCCTGGCAGTGGGTTTATGCATGAGAGGGCAACAGGTGTGACCCAAGGGGCCGCATCGCCCCCGTTATCGACGGACCTTCATCCATGGTCGGTGTTCAATGAGGTCGTCTCGGCAACGTGATGGTTGCGGTGCGTGACCGAGCGCGGGTGTCGGAGCGGTGACCTGACGTCAGATATGCGTGAAGCCCCTGGTGGGAACGGGTCTGCGAAGATCAAGTCCCGGCCGAGAGGCTTCACGTGCCGTCGAGTGTCACCTCCACCCGCTGTCCTCGATGTCCGCAGGGGGACCGCCGAGCATCTCGCGACGCTGCTGCGCGACCGCCGCAGGTGGCTCGGCACCCGCAAGGGCCCGCGCCCTGGGCGTCTTCAAGCAGGCTGGGCTGGTGCTGCGCTCGTTCGTCGACGGCACCCGGCTCGTCCAACTCGCCCGGGACAACGGCATCGCGGCCCCGACCGCCTACCGCCACCTGCACGAGGGCCTGACCTCCGCGCGCACAGCATGTGTGCGTCGAGCCGATCTGCCGGGTCCTCACCGACCACGACTGCAAGATCGCCCCGTCCACCTACTACGCCCACCACAAACGCCAGGCCGCACCCGCGGCCCGGGCCAGGCGGTGGGAGTGGACTTTGACATGTGGATCTCCGTAGTGATCGGAGACCCAGGTGTCGACGATGATCGTCAGTTTTAGATCTTCCGGGTCATCGGACTCGCCGATATCGGTGCCGCAGTCCCGCTGATTCTCTGACGGCATTCCGGTGCACCGTGCCACACGGTTTCCGTCGAAACGGCAATCCAAAAGAGCGGCGCTTACGTAACCAAACTGCAGCCGCACCCAGGGGTACGTCCCTGGTCGGCTGGTCCCCGTGCAGCGGGGACCTTGGATGCGAGACGTGCTCGTCGAACGCGCGGGGCGACGCCCACGACCCGCTCCCTCGTGGCCGCGGTCATCCGTTCAGTGCCGCCAAGACAGCATCGGCCCGGCCGCACGCGCCGACGCGGCATAAGGAAGAGTGCGTTCGTCATGCGAGTAAAAGGCGCTAGGCGTCTCGTCGCGACGTCAGCCTCCATTCTGACGGCTGGCGGCGCCGCGACCGGCGCGGCCGGCACGGCTGCAGCATCCCCTGCTGTGCACACCCATGTGATCACCAGCCGGTGCTTCGGCGACGACCGGCGCTGCTTCGACCACGACGGGTTCCGCTTCGACCACGGATTCGACCACCACGGGTTCCGCTTCGGTCACCGATTCGACCACGATCGCTTCGACCACCGATTCGACGGCGGACCCGTCGTGATCATCTTGCGCCTGTAGTGGTCGCCGCTGGTGCCCAAGGGGCACGCTCATTGCGGGCGCGGCCCCGAATCCCCCTCGTTGCGCGCCGGAGTGGCGTCGGCGTGAGGTTCTGCAACTCCCACTCCCTGTGGAGGTCGGGGTGAAAGTTGTCGTTGATCTTTCCCGATGTGAAGGCTATGCGCAGTGCGCGTTCCTGGCCCCGGAGGCGTTCCGGATGCACGGTGAGAAAGCGCTGATGTACGACCCGAACCCCGACGACGCCCGGCGCGACCAGGTGCTGCGCGCCGCGGCGGCCTGCCCGGTCCAGGCGATTCTGGTCGACCGGCTGGAGGCGCGGCGCGCACCGGTAGGGGCGTCGCCGTCATGACCAGTGCCGAGAATCTGCTGGCGTTCAAGCGCGATGGGCGCATCGTGGTCGTCGGGGCGTCCCTGGCGGGACTGCGGGCCGCGGAGGCGTTGCGTGACGAGGGTTTCACCGGATCGCTGACCATGATCGGCGACGAGTTGGGCGAGCCCTACGACCGGCCTCCCCTGTCCAAGCAAGCACTGACCGGGTGGGTGCCGGCTGAAGGCACCGCTTTGCCCCGCCGTCGTGGCATCGATGCGGAGTGGTTGCTGGGCGTGCCCGCCGCCGGACTGGACCTCGCGACGAACCGCGTGCGACTCGCCGACGGACGCGAGGTTCCCTTCGACCGGGTGCTGATCTCCACCGGGGTTCGGGCCCGGCCGTGGTTCGTCGAGTCCGAGGGGGCCCTGGACGGGGTGTTCGTCGTGCGTACGCGCGAGCATGCCGAGAGCCTGCAGCGAGCCCTCGCCGCCGGACCCTCCCGCGTTCTGATCATCGGCGCGGGATTCACCGGCTCCGAGATCGCCTCCATCTGCCGTGAACGGGACATCCCGGTGACCGTCGCCGAACTCGGGGCTGCGCCGCTGGCCGGGGCGCTAGGTGCCGTGATCGGTGACGTCGCGGCGGACATGCAGCGCGCTCACGGTGTCGACCTGCGTTGCGGCGTCAAGGTCACCCGGCTGGAGGGCGACGCGCAGGGACGGTTTCGCCGTGCTCACTTCGACGACGGCAGCACGATCGACGCCGACGTGGCGGTGGTGGCACTCGGGAGCATCCGCAACACCGAGTGGCTGCGGGAGTCGGGACTGGCGGCGGGCGTGTGGGGAATCACCTGCGACACGGGCTGCCGCGCCCTCGACATCAATGGCCGCGTCACCGACGACGTCTTCGCCGCGGGAGACGTGGCACGCTGCCCGAACCCGATCTACGAGTACCGGCTCATCTCGCTGGAGCACTGGGCCAACGCCGTGGAGCAGGCCGAGGTCGCGGCGCACAACATGGTCAGCGCCCAGGCGGACCGCTGGCCCCACCTGTCCATCCCGCTGTTCTGGTCGATCCAGTTCGGCGTCAACATCAAGTCCGTCGGCGTGCCGACCTTCGCCGACGAGGTGGTCGTCACCCAGGGATCGCTGGACGACTACCGTTTCGTCACCGCATACGGCTATCGGGGCCGCGTCACGGCTGCCGTGAGCTTCAACAACGCGAAGTGGCTGGACCACTATCGACGGTTGATCGAGACGGCCGCATCTTTCCCGCCCCCCTGCCCCACGCCGGATCAGCCGGCCGACATGAAACCGGTGCCCGTCGACTTCCCGGGCCCCGCCCTGCTCGTTCAGGGCGCCACCGTGGTCCTCACAGACCATGACCCGGGTGAGCGCCGCGTCACGGCCGTGCACCAGCATCGGCATGAGGAAGGTCAGACGACCACGGCCAAGACGGCCGGCACGCTGCAACGGATCTTCGACTACTCGGCTCGGGCCGACCCGTACCCGCTGTATGCCGAGTTGCGCGAGACGCCGGTGGCTCGGCAGGAGGACGGCAGCTATGTCATCAGTACCTATCGTGAGATCACGGAGATACTGAATGACCCGCATCTGAGCTCCGACGTGCGCAATCTGTCGCGTCCGATGCCCTCGGTCGAGGGAGGGGCCACGTCGTCGTTCATCCACATGGACCCGCCCGAGCACGATCGCCTGCGGCGTATGGCGATGCGTCACTTCGGCCCCCCGCACACCCCTGGGCTGGTGACCGGGCTTGAGGGCTTCCTGACCGCCACCGTCGGCAGCCTGATCGACGATTTGGTGGGCAAGGAGCAGATCGACGTCGTCGACGATTTCGCCTTCCCGTTCCCCGTGACGGTGATCTGCCACCTGCTCGGCGTGCCACGCGAGGACGAGCCGAGGTTCCACCTCTGGGTGAACGACATCATGAACTCGATCGACTACGACCCCAAGACCGACCCGAAGGAGAAACTGGACAAGGGCGTACAGGCCCGCAAGGATCTGCGCCAGTGCCTCGGCAGGCTGGTGGAACAGCGCCACGGTCGGCCGGGCGACGATCTGTTGGGCCGGCTGGCCAACGATGACGGGCCCGACGGGCGGATGACCGACGACGAAATTGTCGCCACCGCCAAACTTCTGCTCATCGCCAGCCACGAGACCACCGTCAACCTCATCACCAACGGCATGCTGACGCTGCTGCGCCACCCGCAGGTGCTGCAGCGACTGCGCGACGAACCGGACCTCGTCGTGCCGCTGGTCGAGGAACTGCTGCGCTACGAGCCCCCCGTGCACATCGTTCCCTGGCGGGCCGCGTACAGCGAGATCACCGTCGACGACACCGTCATCCCCAAGGGCTCGCGGATCATGCTCATGTTGGCCTCGGGCAGCCGCGATCCGAAGCGCTTCCACGATCCCGACCGCTTCGACCCGGATCGGCGTGACAACCAGCACCTCGGGTTCGGCAGCGGCATCCACCTGTGCTTCGGCGGCCCGCTGGCCCGGCGGGAGACCCAGATCGCGCTGGGCGAGCTGGTACGCCGGCTCGACCGCCCCAGGCTGGTCGCCGACCCGCCGCCGTACCGGCCCAGCCCCGTGCTTCGCGGGCCGATCCATCTGGACATCGAGCAGGGCGCCGGTTGACGCGGCAACCGAGGCAGTCGCGGAGGCCGAGCCCGACGACGCGGAGCATCCCGGTCCGGAGTCAGCGTTGGGTGTCAGCGGAACAGTTCCGGCACAGGGCAGGTCTCCAAGGACTCGTCTGGCCGGTCGGCCCACTTCCACCAGACGTGCCCATCGGCGCACCTCCGCAAAGACCGGCATGCCCGTTGGCCGTCGTCCTCACGTCGCCAGATCACGAGGCCACCAGACTTCATGGGTTGGCTGCACATGGGACAGGTCGCGGCACTGTTGGTCATGTGGGACCCGTAACACCCATCGCGCCGAGCACGAGGCACACCGTACCGAAGAGGAGGAAACAGCCCATGGCGATCATGACGGCCCCAAGCCTGACGACGCCGGCACTCCTGCCTTCTTGTGCCACCAGTGAGCCTGAGATCTTTTGTCCGAGGTCCAAGGGCCCTGGCAGTCGCCCGTTCCGCCTGAGCATCCGTCCGAAGCTGATGAGCACTACGCCGAAGATCAGGGTAAAAAAGCTCGTTTGGAGCTGGTAGCCCGGGTCGTAGGCGTGCGAAGCCGCGATGATCAATGAAGCCCCCCAAGGTGCCGGGCAGAGCCTCTGCCCGGCGGAAAGAAACACCCCATCTTGCCCGACCGCCAGGCCTGGACGGAAACCCGTATTGAAGTTCCCCCCAGTATCAGGCTGTCCAGTTCAGCGGGGGAACTTCACTTCCCGCATCCGTCGTAGGGGCGAACACGCACGGTACGGAGATTTGGCGGCCACACCCAGGACGATCTCGCTCAGCCCAGGAAGCTCAATCGAACCTGACGGTTGACATTGGAGATGTTGGTGTCCACCAGGCACACGGACTGCCAAGTCCCCAGCTCCAGACGGCCGCCGATCACCGGGAGGGTCGCGTGGGGTGGGACGAGGGCGGGGAGGACGTGGTCGCGGCCGTGGCCGGGGCTGCCGTGCCGGTGCTGCCAGCGGTCGTCGGCGGGAAGCAGGGTGTGCAGGGCGGCCAGGAGGTCGTCGTCGCTGCCGGCACCGGTCTCGATGACAGCGATGCCACAGGTCGCGTGGGGGACGAAGACGTTGAGCAGACCGTCACGGCCGACCGCTGCCTCGCTCAGGAAGTCCTCGCAGTCGCGGGTGAGGTCGACCACCCGCTCCCGGGTTCCGGTGGCGATGTGCAGCATTCGCGTGGTGAAGGCATCTGACATGCCCCCATCCTGGCCCATGCACCAGGTTTCGGCCGCCTTCGCGGAAGGCCGCCGTGCTGATGGTGAGCGGGCGCCGACGACGCGGGACGAGTGACGCCCCGCACGGCCGGAACGGCATCCGGCACGGGAAGATCGGCGCCCGGCCCGCTGTTGGTGGAAGCGTGAACGATATTCGCGAGGTCGAGGTAGTGGTGATAGGCGCCGGACAGGCTGGACTGTCCAGCGCCTATCACCTGCGCCGCTCCGGTTTCGAGCCGGACCGCGACTTCGTGGTCCTGGACCACTCCCCTGGCCCGGGCGGCGCCTGGCAGTTCCGCTGGCCGTCGCTGACCTACGGCAAGGTGCACGGCATGCACGCGCTGCCCGGCATGGAGCTGACGGACGCCGACCCGGAGCGGCCGTCGTCGGAAGTGATCTCCGAGTACTTCGACCGGTACGAGCGCACCTTCGATCTGCGAGTACGGCGGCCCGTCGACGTGACGGCCGTACGGTCCACGGGTGAGGGTGGTGATCTCCGGACCGGGCGGCTGCTCGTGGAGACCTCGGCCGGCACCTGGTCGACCCGGGCCCTGATCAACGCGACCGGCACCTGGGACCGGCCCTTCTGGCCGCGCTACACCGGCCAGGAGACCTTCCGGGGACGGCAACTGCACACCGCGCAGTACAACGGGCCGGAGGAGTTGGCCGGGCAGCGGGTCGTGGTCGTGGGGGGCGGGGCGTCCGGTACGCAGCACCTGCTGGAGATCGCCCCGTACGCGGCCGCCACCACCTGGGTCACGCGGCGGCCTCCCGTCTTCCGTGAGGGGCCGTTCAACGAGGATGTCGGCCGGGCGGCTGTGGCATTGGTGGAGGAGCGGGTCCGGCAGGGGCTGCCGCCGAGAAGTGTGGTCTCCGTCACCGACCTGCCCCTCAACGACGCCGTCCGGCAGGGGCTGGCGGACGGCGTCCTCGACCGGCAGCCGATGTTCGACCGGATCACACCGGACGGGGTGGAGTGGAACACCGGCAAGCGCGTGGACGCCGACGTCATCCTGTGGGCGACCGGGTTCCGGGCCGCCCTCGACCATCTCAGGCCGCTGCGGCTGCGTGAGCCCGGCGGTGGGATCCGGGTCGAGGGGACCCGCGCGGTCGCCGACCCGCGGATCCACCTGGTCGGCTACGGCCCGTCCGCCAGCACCGTCGGCGCCAACCGCGCCGGGCGCGCGGCCGTACGGGACATCAAGCGACTGCTGGCGGCCGAGGAGCCGGTCGCCGCGTGACGTCCCTTCGCCTCATCGGGCCGACCGGGTATCAGCGCGGCGGCCGCGCACCGGGTGATGTACGACCGCCACGTACCCGGTGACTACTGCGAGGCGCTCGGCTGCGGGCTCTGGCTCGGAGACGAACTCGGAGACGCACTCGGAGCCGAACTCGGAGTCGTCGTCCGCGGCTGCGCCTTGGCGGCCTGGTAGGCGTTGAAGTCGGCCACGTTGCGCTGGTGCTGTGCGTAGTCGGAGGTGAAACGGGTGTCGCCCGGCTTGACCGTGACGAAGTACAGCCAGTCGCCCGGTGGCGGGTTCAGCACGGCGTGCATCGCTTCCTCGCCCGGGTTGTCGATCGGGGTGGGTGGCAGGCCCATGCGCTGGTAGGAGTTGTAGGGGCTGTTGATCTGGGTGTCGTCTGTGCTGGTGCTCAGCGTGCTGCGGTTCAGCGCGTAGTTGATGGTGGAGTCCATCTGCAGCGGCATTCCACGCTCCAGCCGGTTGAGGACGACCCGGGCCACCTTCCCCATGTCCACCTTCGTTCCGGCCTCGGCCTGGACGATGCTCGCGATGGTGACGGCCTGGTACACGTTCATCGAGCTGCGCTGGGCCCCGGCCGCGACCGGCGCGCCGTTGAACCTCTGGTTGGCGGTGTCGACCATGAGCCGCAGCAGCGAGTCCGGTGTGACGTCCTTCGCCAGAGGATAGGTGGCCGGGAAGAGGTAGCCCTCCGGATTGCCCTCGGCGTCGTTCGGCAGCTTCAGACCTGCTTTCCCTGCGGACTTGCGGGTGCTGCCCGGGGGCAGCTTGAGGGCCTTGTCGACGGCGTCGTAGATCTGGCTGGCACGCCAGCCCTCGGGGATGACCAGCCTGGCAGGCTTCGTCGCCTCGTGGCCGCGCATGATCAGCAGCGGCACCGCCACGGCGGTGCCGGCCAGGGTGGCGCCTGTCACGACGAGGATGAGCTTGCCTCGGCGCGTCAATCGCATCGTGCTCCGTCGCGGAGTGTTCATCTGCATGCGGGCACGGTAATACGCGCATGGCCATAAATCCGACATATCATCAGCTTGTCGTTTTTTGGGCCTCGAGCCGGCCCGTCACCCTGGGTCGCGCTTCCGCCCCCTCGTTCCGATGTGTACACCGGTCCAGTCGCCACCGGTCAGGCGTCAGCTCGCCGGTTCCAGGTGTGCGTCGCGCCGCACCAAGGCCGCGTACCGGCCGTCCCGCTCCAGCAGTTCCTCGTGCGTGCCACGCTCGGCCACGCGGCCGGAGTCGAGGACGACTATCTGGTCGGCGTCCCGGACGGTCGACAGGCGGTGGGCGATGGTGACGGTCGTCCGGTTGGCCGACAGGGCGTCGATGGCGTCCTGAACGGCCGCCTCGGTACGGGTGTCCAGGGCGCTGGTCGCCTCGTCGAGGATGAGGACGGGCGGGTCGCGCAGGATGGTGCGGGCTATGGCCAGACGCTGCTTCTCCCCGCCGGAGAAGCGGTGGCCGCGTTCACCGACGACCGTGTCGTAGCCGTCGGGCAGCGCGGCTATGTGGTCGTGGATCTGCGCGGCGCGGGCCGCCGCGTACAACTCTTCGTCGGTGGCGTCGGGCTTGGCGAAGCGGAGGTTGTCGGCGACAGAGGCGTGGAAGAGGTACGTCTCCTGCGAGACCACGCCGACCGCACGGGCGAGGGTGTCGAAGTCGAGGTCGCGGACGTCCACGCCGTCCAGGGTGACGCGGCCGCCGGTGACGTCGTACAGCCGGGGCACCAGATAGCCGAGTGTGGACTTGCCGGCGCCGGTCGGGCCCACGACGGCGAGGCTGCTGCCGGCGGGCACGGTGAGGTCGATGCCGTCGAGGACCGGACCGCCCTTGTCGTCATAGCGGAACTCGACGCCCTCGAAACGGACCTCGCCCTTGATCGCGTCGAGGTGGACGGGCTCCTCGCGTTCGGTGATGTCCACGGGCAGGTCCAGGTACTCGAAGATGCGCTGGAAGAGCGCGAGGGAGGTCTGGATCTGGACGCCGGTCGCGAGCAGGCTCACGGCGGGGCGGAACAGGCCTTGCTGGAGCGAGACGAAGGCGACGATCGTGCCGAGCGAGACCTGGGGGCCGCCGAGCTGGAGGGCCAGGCCGGCGGTCCAGTAGATGACGGCGGGCATCGCGGCCATGACGATCGTGATGACGGCCATGCGCCAGCGGCCGGCCATGTTCGACCTGACCTCGAGGTCGACCAGGCGCTCGGACTCCTCGGCGAAGCCCGCGGTGAGCGAGTCGGCACGGCCCATGGTGCGGCCGAGCAGGATCCCGCTGACGGACAGCGACTCGGTGACGGTGGCGGCCATGGCGGCCATCTGCTTCTGGCGCTGGGTGGTGATCTTCCTGCGTTCGTTGCCGACCCGGCGGCTGATCCACACGAACACCGGGAGCAGGAGCAGCGAGACGATCGTGAGCCGCCAGTCCAGGGCGATCATGGCGACGATCGTGGCGACGACGCTGGTGACGTTGGAGACCAGGGAGGTCGCGGTGGAGGTGACGGTGGCCTGCATGCCGCCGATGTCGTTGGCGATGCGGGACTGCACCTCACCGGTGCGGGTGCGGGTGAAGAAGGCGAGCGACATGCGCTGCAGGCGGCCGTAGACGGCGGTGCGCAGGTCGTGCATGACGCGCTGGCCGACGGTGGTCGAGATCAGCGTCTGCAGCACGCCGAAGACGCTGGCCAGGACCGCACTGAGGATCATGCCGAAAGCGAGAAGGCTCAGCAGGCCGGTGCGGCCCTGCGGGATCGCGACGTCGAGGGTCTCCTTGAGCAGGAACGGTGTGGCCACCGAGACCAGCGAGGAGGCGCCGACCAGCAGGCCGACGATCGTGAGCCGTGCGCGGTAGGGACGGAAGAGCTTGAGGATGCGGCGCACCTGCCGGGGCTGTTCCGCGGCGCCGGCGGATGGGGTCCAGGAGATTTCACGGTCGGGGTGCATGGGCTCCCTACGGGGTGCGGACGCCGGCCCAGGGTTCGACCGACGATGCCTGACGGATCTTAGCTCATTGTTACCTATACTCACAATGAACTGCATCCTGATATTGTTCCCGCATGAGCACCCCCGATCCCGACGGCCTGCTCGCCGAGCAGTTGCTGCGGCTCACCCGCCGGGTGCACCGCATCCAGAAACGCCATCTGGAGCGGCGCGACCTGGGCGTCACCCCGGCCCAGTCCCGGCTGTTGCGCACCCTCGCCCACTACGGCTCGCCCCCGCGCATGGCCGATCTCGCCGAGCGCCTGGAGGTGGTGCCGCGCGCGGTGACGACCCTGGTCGACGGGCTGGAGGCGGGCGGCAAGGTACGCCGGGTGCCGGACCCGACCAACCGCAGGGTGACCCGGATCGAGCTGACCGACGAGGGCAGGGCGGCCCTGCGTGAGCTGCGCGGTGCGCGCCGGTCGGCCGCCGAGGAGATCCTCGCGCCGCTGACGGAGAAGGAGCGGCAGGTGCTCGGCGTGCTGCTGGACACGCTGATCGACGGAGAGCCGGGCAAGGGCTGCTGAACGGCAGCGGCCCCGCTCCGGGACAGGAGCAGGGCCGCGGGTCGGAGGGGGACAGTCCGCCGAGCGGGCCTCAGCAGCGGGAGCGGTCCTCCGTCAGCACCCCCTGCGCCGTCGCCAGGGAGCGGTCGTAACAACCGTCCGAGCCGTAGAGGCGGTAGCGCTCGCCGGACGTGCCGACCGCGTGCCGCTGGTCGCGCGGAACGTTGATCGTGTAGGTCGCGTCGCCGCTGTAGGTGTCGTCGAGCCGCGACCAACTGGTGCGCCGGCCGTCCCGCGTCTCCACGACCCTCGCCCGGTCGCCGAGGGTCAGTTCCGTGCGCAGCCGGTCGTCCGTACCGACGGTCGTGGCGCCGTTCATCGTGTAGGTCCGCTGGGTGCGGGTCGTCCGCACAGGGCCGTCCGGGCCGGTGCTGGTCACGGTTTCATCGTCCTTCCAAGTCGCGTCGAGCCCGTCCGTGTTCTCGCCGTCGGTCCAGCGGTGCGCCGAGGTGTTCGCGAGCGTACGGGTGACGGTGGTCGTCACGCGGCCGTGCGACGTGTCCAGGTACCCGGAGACCGTGAGCCGGTGTCCGGCCCGGGTGTCCACACGGTTTTCCGTGCCGGGCGTGTACGTCGAGGAGTTGGAGGCGCCGGACGGCTCGGCCGCCGTGAGCGCGCCGGTGACGTGGGCGCGGTGCGCGTCCTGCCAGACCAGCACGTTCACCGGGGCACTCCAGCCGGCCTGGCCCGCGGGCACGCCGGCCACGGAGACCTCGACCCGGTGCGGCCGGCCGTCGTTGAGGAGCCCGGCGAACGGCGTGAGGTCGTACTCGATGGGCCGGACGTCGAAAGCACGCGGGGCCGGGACGACGTACCAGAGGAACGGGTTGGACCAGCCCCCGGTCCACACGTTCGGGAACGGCGCGGCGATGCCGGCCAGTTGGCCGTCGACCTTGATCTGCACCTCGCGGTATGGGCCGTGGTCGGCCTTGCAGGAGTACGACGCCGGGTCGGCCACGGTGAGGTACCAGAACTCCTCGCAGCCCCCGCCGGATCCGGTGGCGTACACCTCCGCGACGATGCGTTCGCTGTTGTGCGGGGTGGTGAGGGTCGCGCCGTCGGGACTGTCGGCGAGCGTGAGCACGCGGTCCGGGGCGGGACTCTCGGGACGTCCCGTGTAGAAGGTGAGCGTCACCTTGACGTCGATCACACCGGTGTAGGTGGAGTCGACGACGTTGCCGATGAGCATCTCGACGTCCTGCGAACTGCGGAAGGTGTCGCTGTAGTGGGTGACGTCCTTCTCCACGTGCCACTCGATGCCGTCCGGCGAGGGCTCGGGGGTGGAGGTGCGCAGGATCTCGACCCCGCCGACGTGCAGATAGCCGAGCCGGTCGTACTGACGCCCCTTCACGTTGCCGTCGAGACGCAGGACGACCTTGCTCCAGCGGTCCCCGCAGCCCTGGGGCGGCGTGTAGGCGCCCCGGTAGGGGGTGAAGTCGCGGAACTGGGCCTCGGCGAGGGTGACCTGGCAGGACCTGCCGTGCGGACGATCGACGGGCGGGGCCGCGGTCACCGGATCGTGCCAGTCGCTTCCGAACTCGGCCGGCACGTCGGTGGCCTGGGTGTCCGCCCGGGTGCCGGCCTGGGCGGCGGCGACTCCGGTGCCGAAGAACGTACTCGCCAGGAGGGTCGCTCCGGCGAGCATGGACATGACTATCCGTCTTCTCATGGGCGGTGTTCTACGGGGAGACGGGGCGCAGTACAAGGACGCCTCCCGCGGATCGGCCGTCCGCCGCGCCGAAGCACAGGTCAGGCTCAGGCCAGACGCAGGCCGGGCACGCCGGCCAGGCGCGCAGGTCAGGCGCGCAACTCCGCCATGTCCCCCATGACCGCCACGGGATGCCGGGCGGGGTCGAGGGTGCGCAGCAGGTACCTCATGGCCTTCTTGGAGACGCTGATGCAGGCCGAGGTGCCGCTGCCGTGGTCGAGATGCAGCCAGATGCCGCCGCCCTTCTCCACGCCCTCGGGGCGCGTGGTGTCGTGCGGCGGTGTGCCCTTGACGCGGTTGTAGTCGATGGCGATGACGTAGTCGAAGTCATGCTGATGGTCCGCGTCCCATGCGGCGGGTGGCGCATAGGCGCCCTCGTCGTGGTCGTACGGCAGCCGCGTGCCCGGGTCGGGAAGGACACCCCCCGCGTCGGAGAGGCTGAATACGCCGACCGGGCTGCGTTTGTCGTCCATCCGGTGGTCGGTCGTCCAGCCCTTGCGGCCGTTGTGAGCGTGCCAACTGTGCACCTGACGCCACTCGGCGCCATGCCGCGTGTACAGCACGAGCACGGAGCGGGCCGAGTTCCTGCCGAGGCCGTAGACGGCCACGACCTGGCTCGATTCGGCCGGAATCCGCCCGTACAGGCGGTCACCGACGCCCGGGATGCGGGTCGGGTCGGAGGGCGGGCGCCCGGACGCGTCGGAGCTGTGTGCGGTCCGGCCCTCAGGGGCCGGCTCGCCACCGGCGTGCGCCGCGCCCGGCTCGGCGGCGGCACCGCACGCGGACAACGCTGACAGAAGGGTCCCGAGGGCCGCCACCGCGACCGTCGCACGCCGCATCCCGTTGATCTTCACCCGCCCATGGTTGCATCACGTTCGGGCTGATGGAGACCTGTTTCGGACACTCGGGGCAGCGACTGGGGGCCGCTCGTGGCCGTCCCCCACACGAGTGCCGGGCATAGCGACGCCGGGCGACTGTATCCGGCACGAACACGGCGGATCTCGCCCGCCGTCGGGAAAAACCGTTTGAAATTCGCCGCGCTGCGACGCGACCCTTTCACGGCTTGCCACCGCCTCCCCGGCCACGCCGCACTCCGCTCGCCGCTCTCTCCGTCTCCCCTCCCTGACACGAGCCACTGGGACGTCATGCAGATTCAAGACCTTCCGTACTCCGACCCGGGCCAACCTGACGCTCGTTCGGGTCCTCGCTTTCTGTGGTGGCTCTGGCGCAACCAAGCGGGCGGCCAGCTCAAGGCGCTGGCCTGGGGCGCACTGCACTTCGTCGCCGTCTCGGCGCTGCCCTTCTGCGTCGGGTTCGCCGTCCAGGCGGTCATCGACCGCTCCGGTACCCGACTGGCCCTGACCGGCGTTCTGTTGTTGCTGTGCGGCGCGTGCATCGCCGTGGGCGACACCTTTCTGCACCGGGCCGCCGTCACCAACTGGATCACGGCCGCCGCCCGGGTCCAGCAGCTGCTGGCACGCAAAGCGGCCCTGCTGGGCTCGGCGCTGACCCGGCGGGTGGCGGCCGGCGAAGTGGTGGCCGTCTCCACCGGTGACGTGGAGAAGATCGGCTGGTTCGTCGAGGCTGTCTCCCGGTTCACCGCGGCCGCGTTGACCGTCGTCGTGGTCTGTGTCGGCCTGCTCGTCTACCAACCCGCCCTGGGTGTGATCGTCGCCGTCGGTCTGCCGGTCGTGGGCCTCGCCGTGCTGCCGCTGCTGCCCCGGGCCACGCGCCGCGCCGACGCCCAGCGCGAGAAGGCGGGCCGGGCCACCGAGCTGGCCTCGGACACCGTCGCCGGGCTGCGGGTGCTGCGCGGCATCGGCGGCGAGGAGCTGTTCCTCGACCGCTACCGCCGGGCCTCGCAGGAGGTACGGCACGCGGCCGTACGCAGCGCGCGGATGTGGTCGTTGATCTCCGCCATCCAGGTACTGCTGCCCGGACTGCTGCTGATCGTCGTCGTCTGGCACGGCATCCACCTGGCCCGCCAGGGCCGGATCACCGTCGGCGAACTCGTCACCGTCTACAGCGCGGTCATGATCCTCAACTACCCGCTGCGCCACTTCGAGGAGATCGCCATGGCGTACTCCTTCTCGCGTCCGTCGGCGAAGCGTGCCGCGCGCGTGCTGTCGCTCCAGCGGGCCACGGACGCCGGCGGATCCCGCGCGGCCGAGGTCCTGGGCGGCGACCTGTACGACCCCGGCACCGGACTGCTCGCGCCCACCCACCGCTTCACCGCCGTGGTGTGCGGCGACCCGGACGCGGCAGGCCGGCTCGCGGGGCGCCTGGGCGGACATCCCGCCGAACCGGGCCCCGCGGTGCTGCTCGGCGGCGTACCGCTCGACGACGTCCCCCTCGACAACGCCCGCACCGCCGTCCTCGTCCAGGACAAGGACCCGGTGCTGCTCTCCGGCACCCTGCGCGAACTGCTCGACGTGCCCGCCTCCGGTGCCGTACAGGCCGAGGACGCGCTCGCCGCCGCACAGTGCGGGGACGTGCTGGATGCCCTGGCACAGGGATCCCTGGACGCGGCCGACCCCATGGACGCCCGCATCACCGAGCGCGGGCGCTCCCTGTCGGGCGGCCAGCGCCAGCGACTCGCCCTGGCCCGGTCCCTCGTCACGGACCCGGAGGTGCTGGTGCTGGACGAGCCGACCTCCGCGGTCGACTCGCACACCGAGGCACGGATCGCGGACGGGCTGCGGCGGCTGCGATCGGGGCGGACGACGGTGGTGTTCACCTCCTCCCCGCTGCTGCTGGACCGCGCCGACACGGTCGCCCTGGTCCACGAGGGCAAGGTCGTGGCGGTCGGCGTGCACCGCGAGCTGATCGAGACCGAGCCCCGGTACCGGGCCGTGGTGACGCGGGAGACCGAGGACGAACAGTCCCTCGGCGACGGGAGCGCCCTGTTGCGCCCGCTCGGACCGCTGGAAGAACTGGAAGAGATCGAGGAGAGCGCATGATCGGCGTTGCGCCACCGGCGTACGACCCGGCGGCCCCGACGACCGCCACCACCCTGCCTGTCGGCGCGGCCGCGACCGTGCGCGCCTACGTCACCGAGCTGTTCCGCCGGCACCGCCGGGCCTTCCTGCTGCTCATCGGCGTCAACACCGTCGCTGTCGTCGCCTCCATGGTCGGCCCGTACCTGCTCGGCGGACTCGTCGAGCGCGTGTCGGACCGGGCGCGCGACCTGCACCTGGGCCTGACGGCCGGCCTGTTCCTGCTCGCGCTGGTCGTCCAGGCCGCGTTCGTCCGGGAAGTGCGGCTGCGGGGCGCCATGCTCGGCGAGCGCATGCTTGCCGACCTGCGCGAGGACTTCCTGATCCGTTCCGTGGGACTGCCCCCGGGCGTGCTGGAGCGGGCGGGCACGGGCGATCTCCTGTCCCGCATCACCACCGACATCGACCGCCTGGCCAACGCCATGCGGGAGGCCGTCCCACAGCTGGCGATCGGTGTCGTGTGGGCGCTGCTGCTGCTCGGCGGGCTCGTCGTGACGGCCCCGCCGCTGGCTGCCGCCGTCCTGCTCGCGGTCCCGGTGCTCGTGATCGGGTGCCGCTGGTACTTCAAGCGGGCCCCTTCCGGCTACCGCTCCGAGGCCGCCGGTTACGCGGCCGTCGCCGCCGCGCTCGCCGAGACCGTGGACGCGGGCCACACCATCGAGGCGCACCGCCTCGGCGCTCGTCGCGTCGAACTGTCCGAGCTGCGGATCAAGCAGTGGACCGCCTGGGAGCGCTACACCCTCTGGCTGCGCTCGGTGCTCTTCCCTGTGATCAACGCGGTCCACGTCATCGTGCTCGGCTCGGCCCTCATGGTCGGCGGTTTCCTCGTCCTTCGGGGCTGGATCGGGGTCGGCCAGCTGACCACGGGCGCGCTCATCGCCCAGATGCTGGTCGACCCGGTGAACCTGATCCTGCGCTGGTACGACGAGGTGCAGGTCGCCCAGGTGTCGCTGGCCCGACTGGTCGGCGTGCGGGACATCGAGCCGGACGCCGGGGACGCCGCGCTGGCTCCGCGGGGCCGGGACGTGCATGCCGACCAGGTGCACTTCGGCTACCGCGAGGGTGTCGACGTGCTGCGGGAGGTGTCCCTGGAGGTCGCTCCGGGCACCCGGCTGGCCCTGGTCGGCCCCTCCGGCGCGGGCAAGTCCACGCTGGGCAGGCTGCTCGCCGGCATCTACGCACCCCGGGACGGCCGCGTCACCCTCGGCGGCGCCGAGCTGTCCCGGATGCCCGCCGAACGCGTCCGCTCGCATGTCGCCCTCGTCAACCAGGAGCACCACGTCTTCGTCGGCTCGCTGCGGGACAACCTCCTGCTGGCCCGGACCGACGCGCAGGACGCCGAGCTGTGGGCGGCGCTCGGCGCGGTCGACGCGGACGGCTGGGCACGGGCGCTGGACGACGGCCTGGACACCGAGGTCGGCTCCGGCGGACTGGCGCTGACCCCGGCGCAGGCCCAGCAGATCGCGCTGGCGAGGCTGGTGCTGGCCGACCCGCACACGCTGGTCCTGGACGAGGCGACCTCGCTGCTCGACCCCCGCGCGGCACGCCACCTGGAACGCTCCCTGGCGCGCGTCCTCGACGGCCGCACCGTGGTCGCCATCGCCCACCGTCTCCACACCGCCCACGACGCCGACGTGATCGCCGTCGTGGAGAACGGCCGCATCAGCGAGCTGGGCAGCCATGAGGCCCTCGTGGCGGCGGACGGGGCGTACGCGGCGCTGTGGCGGTCGTGGCACGGGTGAGGGGTGGTTTCGTATCAGGGGTAAGGGGTGCGGATGCCGGGCGGGCGTGCGGTGCCGTGACGGCGCGAGGGAGCCGTTGCGCCCTGGTCCGGCCGAGACGTGTGTCGTGGCACGGGCGGCGGCTTGCCGATGGAGGCCGAGGGCCATGGTGAACCCGGGAGGGCGTGGGGCAGGGCCGGGCGACCGTGCCGCCCCGGGCCGCGGCGAAGCCGTTCGGCCCCAGGCCGGGCGCCGTGCCGTTGCGCGGTCCCGAACAGGGGTGGAAGGCTGGATAGCGGCACCGGTGCGGGCAACGCCCGGGAACCTTCCGGTTCGCGGCGTGCACACTCCGTGCCCGGCGTGCCGACGGGCCGCCGCCCCTCACGGTGGCACGCGGCCGTGCTCACCACCTGGAGGTTCCCGTGAAAAGCGCCGACGGATGGGGGGATGACGTCTACCAGCCCGACGCCTCCGAGATCCGGGAGGACTCGGGCGTGCTCGACGTCGAGGACACGCTGGACTTCGACGGCGTCGAAGACCCCCTCGACCGGGGCTGGTCCCCTCCCGAGCGTCCCTGGGCGGTGGAGCACGACGGCGTGACCGCTTCGGAGCGCCGGGCCGGGGAGACTCTGGACCAACGGCTCGCCGAGGAGCTGCCCGATGCCACCGTGGTCGACGGTGACGGCATCGGCGACTGCTCCGGCACCGACGGGGAACTCCTGGACAACGAGGTCGGCAACATGCGTTCCGGCCGCCTGGTCGCCCCCGACGAAGGGGCTCACGAGGACGAGGAGAGCGCCCTCGTCGCCACAGACGTCGGTATCGACGGCGCCGCCGCCTCCGCCGAGGAGGCCGCGATGCACATCGTCGACGAGGACTCCCTTTCCGGCTGATCCGGACGCCCCCTGCCCCACCGCCCCGCGCGAGGAGCCGCCATGCAGCAGGACAAGCACCCCGACTACCGCCCCGTTGTCTTCCGTGACCGCGCAGCCGGATACGCGTTCCTCACCCGGTCCACCGCGAGCAGCGAGCAGACGATCGAGTGGGACGACGGTGAGACCTACCCGGTGATCGACGTGGAGATCTCCTCCGAGAGTCATCCCTTCTTCACGGGCAAGGCCCGCACGGTGGACACCGAGGGCCGCATCGCCCGGTTCGAGCGCCGGTACGGCGGGGTGGAGTCGGACGAGGCGACCTGAGCGGGAGTGGTACGTCAGATCACGTTGAGGGCCGCGGCACAGCCCACTCCCCCGAGCAGCATGAACACCGGCATCAGCACCTTCAGCTCGACCCAGCTTCCCGCCCGGAACCGTATCGCCTTCGGCGGGCCGATCGGGTACCAGCGCTTGCGGCCCACCGGGATGGGCCACAGGATCGGGCAGCCGGAGACGGTCAGCGCGTCCCCGATGTCGTGCACGAGCGCGCCCAGCACGATCGGCAGCCCCAGCCACAGGTACTCCTGACCGGGCTGGGTGAAGAGCCAGTCGGAGCCGTTGCCCGGCTTGTCGAGGATTCCCGCGAGGATCCACGCACTGGTCGCCGCGAGCAGCCAGACCAGGACATCGCTGCTGGAACCCCGGGCCGCCCGCCACAGCAGACCTTCGATCGCCAGCACCATGTGCACGAACAGGATCGCCAGCACGGCCCAGCGGCCCCCCGCGATCGCCGCCGCCGAGCAGCCCGCGCCGAGCAGGACCGCCCAGAGCCAGGTGTGCGTCAGCGTGCGGTGGCCGCCGTTGCGGCGCGGGTCGCCCTTCTTCCTGGTCGCCTTGTAGACGGCGTAGGACAGTTTGTCGACGATCTCGCAGATCGCGGCGGAGATCGGCCCGAAGGAGCGCGAGATGGTCGCCGCCTTGTGGTCGAGGTCCGGTGCGAGTGCGGCACCGGCACAGAGCAGCGCGCCGACGAGGAGAACGGGCCAGGGCATCGCGTGACCGGTCGCGGCGGCGGCCGCTCCGACCCCGAGCCAGGCCGCGGCCCCCGACAGTGAGTGTGCTGGTCCCATCATGGCCGCTTCCCGCCCCATTCCTCGTGTGCCGCTGTCCAGTTGACCCGGTGCGCTGACGCGCCGTCGGCGACACAGCGTAGCGGCCGTGATCTTCGCACCCACAGCCGATTCCCGTCTCGGGGAGAAGGCCAGGCAAGATGGGTGCGTGACCCTCATCGATCAGCTGCCGCCGACCGCCGACCCCGACGCCCTGTACGAAGCCTTCGAGTCGTGGGCCCAGGAGCGCGGCCTCACCCTCTATCCGCACCAGGAGGAGGCGCTGATCGAGGTGGTCTCCGGGGCGAACGTGATCGTCTCGACGCCCACCGGATCCGGCAAGAGCATGATCGCCGCGGGCGCTCACTTCGCCGCGCTGGCGCGGGACGAGGTCACCTTCTACACGGCCCCGATCAAGGCGCTGGTCTCGGAGAAGTTCTTCGAGCTGTGCAAGATCTTCGGTACCGAGAACGTCGGCATGCTCACCGGCGACGCCTCGGTGAACGCTGACGCGCCCGTGATCTGCTGCACCGCCGAGGTCCTCGCTTCCATCGCCTTGCGTGACGGCAAGGACGCGGACGTCGGCCAGGTCGTGATGGACGAGTTCCACTTCTACGCGGAAGGCGACCGCGGCTGGGCCTGGCAGATCCCGCTGCTGGAGCTCCCCCAGGCGCAGTTCATCCTGATGTCGGCCACTTTGGGCGATGTGTCCTTCTTCGAGAAGGACCTCGCGCGCCGCACCGGCCGTCCCACGTCCGTGGTCCGCTCGGCGACCCGTCCGGTGCCGCTCTCCTACGAGTACAAGCTGACCCCGCTCACCGAGACACTCACCGATCTGCTGGAGACCAGGCAGGCCCCGGTGTACATCGTGCACTTCACTCAGGCGCAGGCCGTGGAGCGGGCGCAGGCACTGATGAGCATCAACATGTGCTCGCGCGAGGAGAAGGAGCAGATCGCCGACCTGATCGGCAACTTCCGCTTCACCACCAAGTTCGGCCGTAACCTGTCCCGTTACGTCCGCCACGGCATCGGCGTCCACCACGCCGGCATGCTGCCCAAGTACCGGCGCCTGGTGGAGAAGCTCGCCCAGGCTGGCCTGCTGAAGGTCATCTGCGGCACCGACACGCTCGGCGTGGGCGTGAACGTGCCCATTCGCACGGTGCTGTTCACGGCCCTGACCAAGTACGACGGCAGCCGGGTGCGGACGCTGCGGGCGCGCGAGTTCCACCAGATCGCGGGCCGGGCCGGCCGGGCGGGCTTCGACACGGCTGGGCTCGTCGTCGCGCAGGCGCCCGAGCACGTCATCGAGAACGAGAAGGCCCTCGCGAAAGCCGGCGACGACCCGAAGAAGCGCCGCAAGGTAGTACGCAAGAAGGCGCCGGAAGGCTTCGTCGGCTGGACGGAGAACACCTTCGAGAAGCTGATCGCCTCCGACCCCGAGCCCCTGACGTCGCGCTTCCGGGTGACGCACACGATGCTGCTGTCGGTGATCGCCCGGCCCGGCAACGCGTTCGAGGCGATGCGTCATCTCCTCGAGGACAACCACGAGCCGCGCAAGCAGCAGCTCCGGCACATCCGGCGCGCGATCGCGATCTACCGCTCGCTGCTGGACGGCGGGATCGTCGAGAAGCTCGACCGGCCGGACGCCGAGGGCCGCATCGTCCGACTCACGGTCGACCTGCAGCAGGACTTCGCGCTCAACCAGCCGCTGTCCACGTTCGCACTGGCCTCGTTCGAACTCCTCGACCCCGAGTCGCCCTCCTACGCCCTCGACATGGTGTCCGTGGTCGAGTCCACGCTGGATGACCCGCGGCAGATCCTCGTCGCCCAGCAGAACAAGGCGCGCGGCGAGGCCGTGGCCGCGATGAAGGCGGACGGTGTCGAGTACGAGGAGCGCATGGAGCGCCTCCAGGACATCTCGTACCCCAAACCGCTGGAGAAGCTCCTTTTCCACGCGTACAACACCTACCGCAAGAGCCACCCGTGGGTCGGCGACCACCCGCTCTCGCCGAAGTCCGTCATCCGCGACATGTACGAACGGGCGATGTCCTTCACCGAGTTGGTGTCCTTCTACGAGTTGGCCCGCACCGAGGGCATCGTGCTGCGTTACCTCGCCAGCGCCTACAAGACTCTCGACCACACCATCCCGGACGATCTGAAGTCCGAGGATCTGCAGGATCTGATCGAGTGGCTCGGCGAGATGGTGCGCCAGGTGGACTCCAGCCTGCTGGACGAATGGGAGCAGCTGGCCAACCCGGAGGAGATGACCGCCGAGGAGGCCCAGGAGAAGGCCGACGAGGTCAAGCCGGTCACCGCCAACGCGCGCGCCTTCCGTGTCCTCGTCCGCAACGCCCTGTTCCGCCGCGTGGAACTCGCCGCCCTGGACCAGGTCGAGGAACTCGGCGACATGGACGGCGACTCCGGCTGGGATGCCGATGCGTGGGGCGAGGCGATGGACAAGTACTGGGACGAGTACGACGACCTCGGCACCGGCCCCGACGCCCGCGGTCCCAAGCTGCTGGTGATCAAGGAGGAGCCGGAGAACGGCCTCTGGCGCGTCCGCCAGATCTTCGACGACCCGAACGACGATCACGACTGGGGCATCAGCGCGGAGATCGACCTGGCGGCCTCCGACGCCGAGGGCCGTGCCGTGGTCCGCGTCACCGATGTCGGCCAGCTGTGAACCGTCCGCGACCAGTTGCGAGCCAAGGAGAAACCCACCGATGACGAACCCGGCCGACACACTGGTCGACCTGCTCGACCTGGAGCAGATAGAGGTCAACATCTTTCGCGGCCGAAGCCCACAGGAGTCCCTGCAGCGGGTCTTCGGCGGCCAGGTGGCGGGCCAGGCGCTGGTGGCCGCCGGGCGCACCACGGACGGCGGTCGGCCGGTGCACTCGCTGCACGCGTACTTCCTGCGCCCGGGCCGGCCGGGCCTGCCGATCGTGTACCAGGTGGAGCGGGTTCGCGACGGACGCTCGTTCACGACGCGCCGCGTCACGGCGGTGCAGCAGGGCCGCACGATCTTCAATCTGACCGCCTCCTTTCACAAGCCTGAGGAAGGACCGTTCGAGCACCAGCTGCCGCCGGTCCGTGAGGTGCCGCACCCGGAGTCGCTGCCGACGGTCTCCGAGGAGATCCGCAAGCATCTGGGCGCGCTGCCCGAGCAGTTGGAGCTGATGGCGCGCCGTCAGCCCTTCGACATCCGCTATGTCGACCGGCTGCGCTGGAACCCCGAGGAGATCCAGGGCGCCGAGCCACGCAGCGCCGTGTGGATGCGCGCGGTCGGACCGCTCGGCGACGACCCGCTCGTGCACACCTGCGCCCTGACCTACGCGAGCGACATGACCCTGCTCGACGCGGTGCGCATCCCGATCGAACCCCTTTGGGGCCCGCGGAACTTCGACATGGCGTCCCTTGACCACGCCATGTGGTTCCACCGGCCGTTTCGCGCGGACGAATGGTTCCTGTACGACCAGGAGTCCCCGATCGCGGTGGGGGGCCGCGGCCTCGCCAGGGGCCGCATCTACAACCTCGAAGGGCAACTGATCGTGTCCGTGGTACAGGAGGGGCTGTTCCGCAAGCTGGGCTGACCTGCGGTTTCACCGATCGTCGGCCGGTCCGCGTCGCGTCGTGCGACGCTCCGCGGGCCGGTCGTTTCGACGTTCTTACCGAGAATGAAGCAGGGGTCATGGCCCGAGGCGCACCCACCACGTCTCATCGCGTTTCGTTGCACCCCACAGCGATTGTGCCAAGAGTGTGCCAGCGAAGACGTATGGTCTAGTCCACTTCGCCTGACGCCCCGCCTTCCCGATCTTCACTGAGGGCATCGATGATGCGCTGCACCATCCGCTCCCGCTGGCCGTGGATGCACTTGTAGTACGTGTCCATCAGGATCGCCACGCTGTGGCCCGCCGTCTCGGCCACCTCAGCGGCGGGGACACCAGAGTTCAGCCACAGCGAGACCGCGGCATGACGCAGGTCGTACGGCCTCCTTGCAAGGAGGGAGTCCACGAGATGTGGCGGGAAGGCGATGCGCCGCGCCTTGTGCCAGACGTCGAGGTACCGAGTGGAGTCCAACCGGCCTCCACTCGGGCTGCGGAAAAGCCGACCGTCCTCCGCCGTCCCGAACTCGTCGACGTACGCCCGCAGTATCTGCACCAGTTCAGGGGAGACCGGTACCTGAACCGTTCCGGGTTCGGTAGAGATCTCAGATGTTGGTTGTGACCTGGGGTTTCGTGGTTGCGAGATAGTGGTTGTTCTCGTATTCGACGGGCGGGAGGTGGCCTATCTCACCGTGGAGTCGTCGGTGGTTGTACCAGTCGACGTACTCGGCGGTGGCGAG